>JBDHSU010000112.1:0-12952 GCA_039808325.1 Variibacter sp.
CTCCGCCCTCACCCTGAGGAGGCGCGCAAGCGCCGTCTCGAAGGGCGGGGGCGGCCTCGTCCTTCGAGACGCGGCCTGCGGCCGCTCTCAGGATGAGGCCGAGACCGTTACACGCATGCCCGCCTTCACCCCGCATCAGGACGCCGCGCTCTCCGCCGTGGCGGCTTGGCTGAAGGCCAAGCCGGGGAAGGGCGGCGTGCCGCCGATCTTCCGCCTCTTCGGCTATGCCGGCACCGGCAAGACCATGCTGGCGCGCCACATCGCTGATGGGGTGGACGGCAAGGTGCTGTTCGCGGCCTTCACCGGCAAGGCGGCGCAGGTGATGCGCAGCCGCGGCTGCATCGGCGCCTCGACCATCCACAGCCTGATCTACCGGGCGCGCGAAAGCGGCGAGGAGACGCCGAATTTCGAATTGTGGGACGATGCGCCCGCCTCGAAGGCGAAGCTCATCATCATCGACGAATGCTCGATGGTCGACGCCGAGCTCGGTCGCGACCTCATCTCCTTCGACGTGCCGCTGCTCGTTCTCGGCGATCCGGCGCAGCTTCCGCCGATCCAAAGCGGCGCCAATGCCGGCGGCTTTTTCACCGATCAGGAGCCGGACGCGATGCTCACCGAGGTGCATCGGCAGGCGCAGGACGACCCGATCGTTCGCCTCTCCATGGATGTCCGCGAGGGGCGCGCGCTGGAGCCTGGCGTCTATGGCGAGACGCAGGTGGTGCGCAAAAGCGCGCTCGATCCGGATCGCGTCATCGCCGCCGATCAAGTTCTTGTCGGCCGCAACAATACGCGCCGCGCCTACAATGCGCGCATGCGCGAACGCCGCGGCCTCGAAGGCAAGCTCCCCGTCGCCGGCGACAAGCTCGTCTGCCTGCGCAACAATCGCAAGAAAGCGCTGTTCAACGGCGGTCTTTGGACGGTGCAGGAGCGCAAGGCCGGGCGTGGCTCGCTGATCGGCATGCGCCTCGTGCCCGACGACGATGGCGGCGGCCGGCCGGTCAAGGTGTCGGTGCGCTCGGAATGCTTCACCGGCGGCATCGAGGAGTTCGAGTGGGCGCGCCGCAAGCCCTATGACGAGTTCGACTACGGCTACGTCCTCACGGTGCATAAGGCGCAGGGCTCGCAATGGGACGATGTCGTCCTGTTCGACGAGAGCTTCGCCTTTCCCGACAGCCGCGACCGCTGGCTTTACACCGGCATCACCCGCGCCGCGAAGCGGCTGACGGTGGTGGTTTGAAATTTTTTGTCATTCCGGGGCGCGCGGGCAGCGCGAGCCCGGAATCCATAACGCCGCGGCAGACGCTACCGATCTCGGAGGGGACGGCAAGCACGGCGGAACTCCCCATGGGGAGAGGGTTGGGGTGAGGGGGACGGACTCTCGATAGGCTCTCTCCCCCGCGCCCGATCGCTTCACGATCCGACCTTTCCCGACAGGGGAGAGGTGACCCTACAGCGCGGAGAGCCCACGCGCCCTCGCCATTCGCCATCGAAGAGCGTAAAACGCCCGACCCCAATTGATTCGTATTGTCTCCGGTCTTCACAACTCCGCCACTTCGGCGGGTCAGTCGATGCTCATGACTCAATCCGTCATCTCGATCGAGAACCTCACGAAGGTCTACGCGTCCGGGTTGCAGGCGCTGAAGCCGATCGATCTCGAAATCCGCCGCGGTGAGATCTTCGCGCTGCTCGGTCCGAACGGGGCCGGCAAGACGACGCTGATCAGCATCATCTGCGGCATCGTGAATGCGAGCAGTGGGCGCGTCACGGTCGACGGCCACGATATCGTCAAGGACTATCGTGCCTCCCGCTCGAAGATCGGCCTCGTGCCGCAGGAGCTCACCACCGACGCCTTCGAGACGGTGTGGGCGACGACGAATTTCAGTCGCGGGCTGTTTGGCAAGCCGGCGAATCCCGGTCATGTCGAGAAGGTGCTGCGCTCGCTCTCCCTTTGGGAGAAGAAGGACAGCAAGATCATCACGCTCTCCGGAGGCATGAAGCGTCGCGTGATGATCGCCAAGGCGCTCTCGCATGAACCGGAGATCCTGTTTCTCGACGAGCCGACCGCCGGCGTCGACGTCGAGCTGCGCCGCGACATGTGGAACTTGGTGCGGGAGCTGCGCGCCTCGGGCGTCACTGTGATCCTTACGACCCACTACATCGAGGAGGCCGAGGAGATGGCGGACCGCGTCGGCGTCATCAACAAGGGCGAGATCATCCTCGTCGAGGAGAAGGCCGAGCTGATGCGCAAGCTCGGCAAGAAACAGTTGACCTTGCTGCTGCAGGCGCCGCTCGCGGCCGTTCCGGCGGGGCTCGAAGGCTTCGCGCTCGAACTCGCCGATGAGGGCAATGCGCTCGTCTACACCTACGACACGCGCGGCGAGCGCACCGGCATCACGCGCCTTCTCGCCGGGCTTGCCGACGCCGGAATCCGCTTCCGCGACTTGCAGACGACGCAGAGCTCGCTGGAGGAAATCTTCGTCAGCCTGGTGAGCGGCCGCCAATGAACATCTACGCGATCCGCGCGATCTATCTGTTCGAGATGGCGCGCACCTGGCGCACGCTGATGCAGAGCATCGTCTCGCCGGTGATCTCCACGTCGTTGTACTTCGTCGTCTTCGGTTCGGCCATCGGTTCGCGCATCACCGAGATCGACGGCGTGAGCTATGGCGCCTTCATCGTGCCCGGCTTGATCATGCTCTCGCTGCTGACGCAGAGCATCGCCAACGCCTCGTTCGGCATTTATTTTCCGCGCTTCGTCGGCACGATCTTCGAGCTTCTCTCGGCGCCGGTGTCTTATGTCGAGATCGTCATCAGTTACGTCGGCGCCGCCGCGACGAAATCGATGATTCTCGGCCTCATCATCCTCGCGACGGCGGCGCTGTTCGTGCCGCTGCACATCCAGCATCCGTTCTGGATGCTCGCCTTCCTGATCCTCACGGCGGTGACCTTCAGCCTGTTCGGCTTCATCATCGGCATCTGGGCCGACAGCTTCGAGCGGTTGCAGATCATCCCGCTGCTCGTGATCACGCCGCTGACGTTTCTCGGCGGCAGCTTCTATTCCATCGATATGCTGCCGCCGCTTTGGCAGAAGATTTCGCTGCTCAATCCGGTCCTCTATCTCGTCAGCGGTTTTCGTTGGAGCTTTTTCGGCAGAGGGGACGTGAGCGTGGAGATCAGCATCGCGGCGATCTTCGCCTGTCTCGGGATATGCCTTGCAATCGTCGCTTGGATCTTCAGGACCGGCTATCGTCTGAAGACCTGATCGCGATCGAGGCACGGGCCTTCGCTTCGCAGCGGCATGACCGCGCGCGGCGAGCAGCGAAACTCTCTCGCCCTTTCGTGCCCGGGGTGGACCCGGATATCCGTCGTCTGCGCAGATTGATGCATTGCCGGGCAAGGCCGGCAATGACGTCTATATCTCGAGCGGCGGGCCGGCCCTCACTCGAACAACTTCCGCGTCGCGCCGAGCCGTGTCGCCTCGTCGACGATCTGCTTGCCTTTCGTATGCGTGAACGTCACCGCATCTTCGAGCGAGGCATAGCGATCGGCACGCACGAAGCGATGCTCCTTCATCACGCCGTCGATTTCCTGGGCGATGACGCCGGCGGTCTGATACTGCCCGCCGTCCTTGTAGGGCTCGGCGCGAATCGTGAAGCCGTTGTATTCGATCGTTTCGGAGGCGGCGGGCGCGCCGCTTTCGTCGGCCGCCGGCGCACCCAGGCCGAATAGCTTTTTCAGAAAAGACATCGTCGATCCTTTCCTCGTCTCTCGGCATGCATCGTCTGTGCGGAGACTGTCATCTTCCTGTTCAAGGGAAAAGGTAACATATTAATTCGGCTTGGAAGGGCTCTGCGGTGATTCGCTCGACCGCGATGGGGAGAAAGACATGTATACGCGAAAATATTTCGCCGAAGCGATCGGCACGTTTTGGCTGACATTCGCTGGTTGCGGCAGCGCCGTCATTGCGGCGGGGTTTCCGCAGGTTGGTATCGGGTTGCTTGGCGTGGCGTTGACCTTCGGTCTCTCTGTCGTGACGATGGCCTATGCGATCGGTCACATCTCCGGATGCCACCTCAACCCGGCGGTGACCGTCGGGCTCGCCGCCGGCGGCCGTTTCCCCGCCAATCAGATCGTGCCCTACGTCGTGGCGCAGGTCATCGGCGCGGTGATCGCCTCGACGATCCTCTATCTCATCGCGAGCGGCACGGCGGATTTCAGCCTGGCGAAGGGCTTTGCCGCCAACGGCTTCGGCGATCACTCGCCGGGCAAATACAGCATGCTCTCCGGCTTCATCGCCGAAGTCGTGCTCACCGCCATGTTCTTATTCGTGATCATGGGCTCGACCCATGGCAAGGCGCCGGCCGGCTTTGCCCCGCTCGCGATCGGCTTGGCGCTGGTGATGATCCACCTCGTCAGCATTCCGATCACCAACACGTCGGTCAATCCGGCGCGCAGCACCGGGCCGGCGCTGTTCGTCGGAGGGTGGGCGCTGGCGCAGTTGTGGATGTTCTGGGTGGCGCCGCTCATCGGCGGCGTGGTCGGCGGGGTGCTGTATCGCTGGTTGAGCGAGGAGCCGCAGGGCGAAGTGACGGGCACGCAGCGTCAGCCCGTTTAGGTCGCAGCCAAATCGAAAAAAGGGGCAGGGCCGTGAGGCTCTGCCCTTCTTCGTTCGTGCCTTTTCGTTCGTGCCCGGCGCGGATCGTATTCGGCCCGCGATTCCGCGAGGGCGTTAACGGGATGGAAACTGTGCGGCGCAACCGCACGTCGCAGCGCGCATTTTGTTAACCCTGTTTCATATACCAATGTCCGGTAAGGATTGTGCTCGCCAGGACGGCCGCTTTCCATTCCGCGGACACCCATGTCGCCTGTCACGTCGTCGCAGTTGCTCAACGCGGCCCTTTTCGCCATCGAGGCAATCGTCTACTTCGGCGCGCTTGCCGCCCTGTTTCGCGCCCGCGCGCGCATCGGCATCGGCGCATTCTTCTGCGCGCTCGGGGTCATGCACTTCCTCGAGACCTATCTCGCCGCCATTCTCTATGTCGAACTGCCGTTCGGCATCATCGCCTCGCCCGGATCGGTCGTCCTGTTCACGGGAAAGCTGATGCTGATGCTGATGGTTTACATCCGCGACGACGCGGTTGTGGTGCGTCAGCCGATTTACGGTCTCCTCATCGGCAATGTGCTGCTTCTCGCGCTGGCGCTGGTGATCCGCAGCCATGTCGCGTTGCCGCTGTCGCCGGGGCGCGAGGCCGATTTCGGCTTCGTCGATCAGATGGGCTGGCTGATGGTGTGGGGCACGGCGGTGCTCTTCGTCGACTGCATCCTGATGATCCTTGCCTATGAACAAACGCGGCGTCTCTTTCGCGGACGCGTTCTGCCGCGCATTCTCCTTTGCGGTGCGGCCGTCATGACCTTCGACCAGGTGATGTTCTTCGGCGGATTGCGGCTGCTCACCGGCGCGCCGTATTCGGTGCTCATGGGCGGCTGGATCGCGAAGATGGCGGCGGTCATGCTCTATACGCCGCTAGTCACTCTTTACTTGCGCCGCCTCGAGCCGCGCAAGAATGCGAAGCCGATGCGCAAGCTCGCCGACGTGTTCGATCTCCTCACCTACCGCGAACGTTACGAGGATCTGTTGGCGCGTTCAGGGCGCGACGCGCTCACCGGCGCGCTCGATCGCGGCCGCCTCGAGTCGCAGGGGCGCGCGGTCGTGGATGCGGCGGCGCTTGCGGGCCGTCCGGCGAGCGTGCTGCTCATCGACATCGATCACTTCAAGAGCTTCAACGATCGCTACGGCCATGCCGCCGGCGATGCGGTGCTAAAGCGCATTGCCGCGAACGTGATCGGGCAGGTGCGCGCGAGCGATCTCGTCTTCCGGTTCGGCGGCGAGGAGTTCGTCGTGATCTGCGACGGCATGGCGGGCGTCGCCGCCGCCGCGCTCGGCGAGCGCATTCGCCGCGAGGTCGCGGCCGCCACCGTCGGCGAGGCGCCACGCGTCACCGTGAGCATCGGGATCGCGAGCTGCGCGGAGGACGCGTCCGACTACAACGGCCTGTTCGCGGTCGCGGACGGGCGCTTGTATGCAGCGAAGGCCGCCGGCCGCAACGCCGTGATCGGCGAGAGCTTGCCGGAGGCGGAAGACGCTCCGCGCCTCGCGCTGGTACGCTGAGCGGCAAGAACGGCCGCGCCGCGGCCCGTCGCCAAAGGACCGGACTCCATGGGATTTCTGCAGATCGATCCGCTGATCGCGATCGGCGTTCTCCTCGCGACCGCGACGACGGACGCCGCCTATGTCATGTTCACGGCCGCCGTCGTCGCGCGCAAGCGCATCCCGGCGGCGAACTGGAGCGGCCTCTGGTATCTGCTCTCGTCGTTCGCGGTGATCAGCTACACCAACAACTGGGTTTACGTTGTCTTCGCGGCTGCGGGCTCCTGGCTCGGCGCTTTCGCGACCATCACCTTTCTGCACCGCACGCCGCCGCCCCTCGGCCCGGCGCCGCACTAGGTCACGATGATGTTGGATCGAATCGATCCAAAATCATGCACGGCGCGTCACGCCACGTCGGTCACACGACCGGGCTCGCGCCGCCGTCGACATTGATGGCGACGCCGCTGATGAACGAGGCCGCGTCGGAACAGAGGAAGCAGGCCATGCGCGCGAACTCCTCCGCCTTGCCCATGCGGCCGAGCGGGATGTTGCGATCCTTGGCCATGCCTTCGAGGAACTGCGCGTAGCTTTGATTGTTGCCGTGCGTCTTGTGCCGGCGTTGCCATTGATCGCTCTCGATCAATCCGACCAGCATGGCGTTGACGAGGATGTTGTCCTTGGCGTGCTCCTTCGACAGCGCCTTGGTGAGCGCGAGGCCGGCGGCGCGGCTGACGCTCGTCGGTGTCGAACTGGCGGTGGGCGCCTTGGCGCCGATGTTGAGCACGTTGACGATCCGGCCCCAGCGGCGCTCACGCATGCCGGGCAGGGCGAGCCGGATCATGCGGATCGCAGCGAACAGCTTGAGGTCGAGATCGCCCTGCCAGTCTTCGTCGGTCACGGTCTCGAATGGCTTGGCGTGGCTGATGCCGGCATTGTTGACGACAATATCGACCTTGCCGAAATCGCCGACGATCTTCGCGAAAGTGTCGGCGATCGGCTGCGCCCTGGCGACGTCGCAGGAGTAGCCCTCGACCCTGGCGCCTTTTCCGGCGAGCGCTGCGACCTCGGCTTTCGCCGCCGCCAGCGTGTCGGGGCTTCGCGCCAGCATCGCCACCGACGCGCCCGAGGCCGCGAACTCCTTGGCCATGGCGAAGCCGAGCCCCTTGCTCGCGCCCGTGATCACGGCCACGCGGCCATCCATGCGAACGTCCATCGGTCTCTCCCTCTTTCTCCAGCCGCCTCCAGGCGCGTCACATCATTACCCGTCATCGACGCACGCAAACAATTCATCGCCGCTATGCGTGAAGCGGGGATAAGCTGTGAGCATGATCGCATTCTACTTCGCTCCGGGCACTTGCTCGCTCGCCACCATGATCGCGATGGAGGAGGCGGGGGTGTCTTATCGCCCCGTCCGCCTCAGCTTCGCCAGGGAGGAGCAGCGTCAGCCCGACTATCTCGCGATCAATCCGAAGGGGCGTGTGCCCGCGCTGGTGACGGAGCGCGGCGTGCTGACCGAAACGCCGGCGATGCTCGCCTTCATCGCGCAGAGCGCGCCGGATGCGCAACTGATGCCGCTCGATGATCCCTTCGCGTTCGCGCAGGCGCAGGCGTTCAACAGTTTTCTGTGTTCGACGCTCCATGTCGCGCATGCGCACCGCATGCGCGGCCATCGTTGGGCGGACGATGCGGCCGCCATCGCGTCCATGCAGCGCAAGGTCCCGCAGTCCGTGGGGGAAGGCTACGCGCTGATCGAACGCCATATGTTCGCCGGCCCCTGGGTGATGGGCGAGCGCTACACGGTTTGCGATCCTTACCTTTTCACGCTGGCGCAGTGGCTGGAGGCGGATGGCCTCGACGCCGCGAGCGTGCCGCTGGTGAGCGCGCACCGGGCGCGCATGCATGAGCGTCCGGCCGTGCAGCGGGCGTTGGCGGTGGAGCGCGGAAGCGCTTGAGTCCCCGCCTTCCCGCGGGAGTCTCGTGCCGCAATGCGGCATGTCGCATCGCAGCGGGCCTGCCTGCGGCGTTATTATACCATTATCATCAATTTGTTATCGAATATTGCGATGCGGCAAGAATCGCTTAACTTGCGCTCTCGATCATCGTAACGCCAACGCCGTTACGAACATCGTCGAGGTGGAATGCCGAAATCTCTTCCGCTGGTCATGGGCCTGATCCTTGCGACGGCCGTATCCGCGCATGCCGAACAGAACGCGTCGAAGCAGATCTCTCGCACTGAGAATATCGACGGTTCCGCCTCGTACAATCTCTCCTACGCGCTGCCGACCCAGTGGGAGGCCAAGGTCGGCGCCGATTTCTCGTGCGCTGGCGACAATCCGTATGTGCCCGGTGCGCAGGAGGCCGGCAGCGGCGCGGCCTGGGCGCGGCTGAAACTGCCCTCGTCGCTCTTGCCGCTGTGGGAGAACGGCGCGCTTAACGCGCGCATCGATCCGCTGGCACAGGAACGCACGGTCACAACCACCTTCGGACGCGCCGTGCCGCTGGCGCATGGCATCGCGCTCAAGATCGAGAACAGTTACGGCATCACGCAAAATGCCGCGCCCGGCGAGTCGTCTGGCGAAAGCGTCAGCGGCGGCGGTGCGGTGAGTCTGGTGTTGCCGACCGAGACCACGTTCTCGGCCGGTGCGACGGCTGCCGCCGGCGCAGCGTCAACTGCGACCCTCAGCGCCGCCCAAAAGCTTTTCGGCGGGGTCGAATTCAACGCCGCGCTCAGCGGTGGTGACGACGGCAGTCTCGACCGCCGCTTCGGGGCGAGCTTCAAGCGGCGATTCTAAAGCGCCGGTTGCTTCGCTGGCACCTAAAACAGCTCTAAGTTATTGTTTTGACGAATTTTCTTTGAGTCAGCCGCGACCTGCCGTGCTCGAAGGCGCTATAGTCCGATACCGTTGCCGCATGCTGTCTCCAGGAATGCCCGCGCGGGATACCGTCACCCCTTATGCTGCAATGCAATAAAATTTGTGCAAACGCAGCAACCTATGGCCTGGGGACGACGTTGGAGAGGGGCGCTCGATTTCGCGTGTGCTGCCCGAGCCGGTGATCAACAACAAGGAATAAGCCATGTCCCGTCTCGGACCGACCCTCGACAGCCTTGCCGCCCAGCGCCGCCGGTGGCGCGAGCTGATGCGCGACATCCCGACCTTTCCGGCGCCGGCCGGACTGGCCGAGGCGCTTGGCGACGCAGCGCGCGGTGCTGCGGGCGATGCCGGACGCCTGACGGAAGTGAGCGACTTCGGGGCCAATCCCGGAACGCTGCGCATGTTCACCTATGCGCCTTCGGCCCTGCCGCCCGCGCCGGCGCTGGTCGTCAGCCTGCACGGCTGCACGCAGACCGCCGCGGGCTACGATCGCGGCACCGGGTGGTCGGCGCTCGCCGACCGATACGGCTTCGTCGTGCTGGCGCCGCAGCAGCGGCCGGCGAACAATCCCAAGGCCTGCTTCAACTGGTTCCTGCCCGGCGACACGACGCGATCCCGCGGCGAGGCGGCCTCGATTCGCGCGATGATCGAGCATGCGATCGTCGATCGCGGAATCGACCGCCGGCGGGTGTTCGTCACCGGTCTCTCCGCCGGCGGCGCCATGACGTCGGCGATGCTCGCGACCTATCCGGACGTCTTCGCCGCCGGCGCCATCATCGCCGGCCTGCCTTACGGCGCCGCGGGCAACGTGCAGCAGGCGTTCGAGGCGATGTTCCAGGGCCGCACGCACACGGCGCGGGAATGGGGCGACCGTGTGCGCGCCGCTTCTGCGTATCGCGGACCGTGGCCGCGTGTTTCGGTGTGGCATGGTGGCGTCGACGCGACCGTGGTGCCGTCGAATGCGCGCGAGATCGTCAAGCAGTGGGCGAACGTGCATGGCTTGGATCCTGCGCGCGGGCGTGCCGAGACGGTCGATGGCTTTCCGCATGAGGTCTGGCGCGATGCCGCGGGCGAGCGCGTGATCGAATCCTACACGATCCCGGACATGGCGCATGGCGTGCCGCTCGCGACCAGCGCCGCGATGCCAAACTCCGATGTCGCGTATGGCGCGGCCGGCCCGTTTCTTCTCGAGGCCGGTATCTCGTCGTCGTATCGCATCGCGGAATTCTTCGGCCTCACCGAAGCCGCGTCCGCGACGGCGGCGAAGCCTGCGCAAACGGAATCCGCAGCGCTGCTGTCCGCGCCGCCGCTGCCGCCACCACGCGGTTTCGATGTCGGCGCGGTGATCGCGAAAGCGCTGCGGGCCGCCGGGCTGATGAAGTCCGGCGGCTGATTTTCCGTCCTTGGACGCGCGGGGTTGACATTACCGGGCGCTGCGCTGATAGTTAGTCGAATGACTAACTATCAGCCGCGCCTCGACGACACCTTCCGCGCTCTCGCGGATCCGACGCGCCGCGCGGTGCTGGAGCGGCTCGGGCGGCGGGGGCCGTCTTCCGTCAGCGACCTGGCGCAGCCATTCGACATGGCGCTGCCGACGTTTCTGCAGCACCTCAAGGTGCTGGAGGAAAGCGGCCTCATCCGCTCGCGCAAGGCCGGGCGTGTGCGCACCTGCGAACTGCGGCCGCAATCGCTGACGGCGGCCGAGCGCTGGCTCGAGCGCCAGCGCGACGTCTGGACCAAGCGGCTCGATCAACTCGACGCCTACCTCATGGAACTCAAGGACAAGGAGACCGACGCATGACGACGCCGCCGGACGTATTCGACCCCAAGCTTGACCTCGAGCTCGTGCGCACCGTCGACGTGCCGCCGCAGTTGATATGGAAGGCGTGGACGACGCCGAAGCTCCTGATGCCGTGGTTCTGCCCGAAGCCGTGGACGACGGTCGACTGCGAGATCGACCTGCGCCCCGGCGGAATCTTCCGCACCGTGATGCGCTCGCCCGAGGGGCAGGAGTATCCGAACCTCGGCTGCTATCTCGACGTCGTTGAGAACCGGCGCCTGATCTGGACCGACATGCTCGGCCCCGGCTACCGGCCGGCGCGCGGCGGCCCGCTCGGCGACGGCGAATGCGGCATGATGACCGCGATCCTCACCTTCGCGCCGGAAGGAAAAGGCACGCGCTACGTCGCGCGCGCGCTGCACAGGACCGAAGCCGACCGCAAGACGCACGAGGACATGGGCTTCGAGCAGGGCTGGGGCACGTGCCTCGACCAGCTCGTCGCCTACATCAAAGCGGAGATGTGAGGCTCATCCCTCCCCTGCGGGGAGGGATGCGCTACTGCGCGATCTTGCCCGCGAAATAGTGCAGCGTCTGCCGGTAGACCTCGGAGCGGTTCCACTCGCGCATCACCTCGAAGTTCGCGGTGCCGAGGCCGAACGGCTGCCCCGGCTTCCAGCCGTTGACCTTGAGCAGGTTCGCCGTGGAGGCGAGCACGTCGGGAACGCTGTGGCGCAAATCGACATGGCCGTTGCCGTCGAAGTCGACGCCGTACTTGATGTACGACGACGGCAGGAATTGCGTCTGCCCGATCTCGCCGGCATAGGCGCCGAGCATGTCGCGCAGCGGCAGGTCGCCGCGCTGCACGATCTGCAGCGCCGCCATCAGCTCGGTCTGGAAGAGATCGGTGCGGCGGCAGTCGTGCGCCAGCGTCGCCAGCGTGCGGATGACCGGCAGCTTGCCCTGGTCGGCGCCGTTGTCGGTTTCCATCGTCCAGATCGCCATGAGGAGCTCGCGCGGCACGCCGAAGCGCGCCTCGACGCGCGAGAGCGTTGCCGCGTGCCGCGCCATCAGCGCCTTGGCGCGCTTGATGCGCGCGGGGCCGACGCGGGTGCGCGCATACTCCTCGAAGCTCTTGCGGAAGGTGCCGCGCTGGCGCCGGTCGAAGGCGAGCACCTTCGGGTCCTCGGTGACGCCGCCGAGCGCCTGTTGCAGCACGCCTTGCGAGATACCCTTCGCCGCCGCCTCGCGCGAGAACGCGGCGATGAAATTCTGGAAGCTGCCGCCGCATTGCGCCGCCGCGGCCGGTAGGACGGAGGCCGCGGTGAACACGGCGGAGAGGACGAGGGCGGCACGGATGCGCGCGGACATGGGCGAACCTCGAGGCTGGAGGCGGCGCGGCGCGGCCGCGCACGCGACGGACAGAGAAGGCACCGGCAAGCAATAGCATGCTCGGGCCGAAAATGTGACGGCCGCGATGCCCGCGCGCGTGTTCTCATCTTCTCCCCCCCGGAGGGAGGGTGGACGGCGCTTGCGCCGGCCGGGTGGGGACGGCTCTCTTCGATTCAGATACGGCGCGATTGTCCCCACCTGTCTCCTCATTCGCTTCGCTCATTTGGAGCCACCCTCCCCTCCGGGGAGGGACAAGCGCCGCGCCGCTCTGCTCCCTCTCCCGCTTGCGGGGGAGGGGGGCGCTCCTCATGGACTCACCCACACCAAATCGTTCCCGCGGCGCGAGCGCGCCCGGGCTGCGCGGCCGTCCTCGCCCCCGAAAAGTCCGAGGGCGCGCGGAACGCCGGGGCGCCGGACGCCCCGCAGCCCTGCACACGTTTTTGAAGGAACGAGTGCACAGGCTTAAGTCACCACGAAGCGCCGAAAACCCCGGCGTTCCGCGCGCGGTGGGCTTGGGCTTGCTCCGTGTGGCCCCCGGTGGACTGACCTTTCAGGCTCCCTCCCGTTTGCGCGGGCGCGGAGCCTATCCACCGATCGCGGGGCGCGGCCTTTCCGCCCGCGGCGATCGGCATCGCCACAAGGCCAAGACCACCGAGCGCCCCCATTGACGCGCGGCTGTGCGCGCCGGGACCACACGACTTGGGCCCGCCGGGAGAGCGTCAGCGTCTAACGAACGCGCCGCCCGGCCACCGCTCCCCGCCC
>JBDHSU010000113.1:0-12766 GCA_039808325.1 Variibacter sp.
ATGCCTCGACCGAGGTCGCGCGCGAACCCGCTTTCGGCCATCGTGATCGCTGGCCTTTTCGAGCGAAATGGGTCCGGTTCGCGTGAAGAAAAGCGTCAAAACAATGATCTAAAGCTTTGCTTTTGAGATAATCAAAAGCAAAGCTTTAGGCCTCCGGCGAAATGAGGAAGCCGTCGCCGGCGCGCGTATCATCGATCTCGCAACGGTCGCCGACGATCCGCACGCGGCCTTCGGCGACCAGGCGGAGCGCCAGCGGATAGATGCGGTGCTCGACCGTCAGAACGCGGGCGGCGAGGCTTTCCGGCGTGTCGGCGGCGAGGACCGGCACCGCACCTTGAACGAGAATGGGGCCGGCGTCCGTTTCCGGCGTGACGAAATGCACCGTCGCGCCGGAAAGTTTCACGCCCGCCGCGAGGGCCTGGCCGTGCGGGTCCAGGCCCTTGAACAGGGGCAGCAGCGACGGATGCACGTTGAGCATGCGGCCATGCCAGCGTGTCACGAATTGCGGCGTGAAGAGACGCATGAATCCGGCGAGGCAGATAAATTCGACGCCCCGCGCGGTGAGTTCGCTCGTCAGCGCCTCCTCGAACGCGGCGCGATCCTTTCCATACGGCTTATGATCGATGATGGCGGTCGGAATGTCGGCGTTGCGCGCGCGCACGAGCCCCGCCGCATCCGGCCGATTGGAGATGACGGCGGTGATCTCGGCCGGCGCGCTCGCGGCTTTCATCGCGTCTATGAGCGCGGTCATGTTCGAGCCGCGACCGGAGATGAGAACGGCGACGCGCAGGCGGCTCATCGCCGGCTCAGCCGCGATGCTCGAGGTGGCCGCGGTAGAGTACGCGCGCCGCCTCATCCGATGTGACAACCACCTCGCCAAGCGTGGCCACCGTTTCACCGGCTTGGGTGAGGGTGCCGATAACGGCGTCCGCTTTGTCGCGGTCGAGCACGGCGATCATGCCGACGCCGCAGTTGAACGTGCGAAGCATTTCCGCCTCCGCGATGTTGCCCGTCTCGGCGAGCCATTCGAAAATCGGGAGGAAGGGCACCTTCGCAAGATCGATCGCGACGCCGAATCCTTTCGGCAGCACCCGCGGGATATTCTCCGTGAACCCGCCGCCGGTGATGTGGGCGAGCGCCTTGACGCCGCCGGTCCGGCGGATTGCGGCAAGGCAGGATTTTACGTAGATGCGCGTCGGAACAAGCACCGCTTCGCCGAGAGAGCGCGAGGCGTCGAACGGCGCCGGCGCGCCCCAGGCGATGCCGGAGAGCTCGACGACTTTGCGGGCGAGGGAGTAGCCGTTCGAATGCAGCCCGCTCGCGGCGAGCCCGATGACGAGATCGCCGGCCGCGATGTTCGGGCGCGGCAGCACCGCGTCGCGTTCGACGGCGCCGACCGCGAAGCCGGCGAGGTCGTAATCTTCGGTGCGATAGAGGCCCGGCATTTCAGCGGTCTCTCCGCCGATCAAGGCGCAGCCGGCTTGCCGGCACCCATCCGCCACCCCGCGGACAACTTCCGCCGCCTGCTCGGCATCGAGCCGGCCGCAGGCGAAATAGTCGAGAAAGATCAGGGGCTCGGCGCCCTGGACCACGAGGTCGTTGACCGACATGGCGACGAGGTCGATGCCGATCGTGTCATGCCGGCCGGTCTCGATCGCGACCTTGAGCTTGGTGCCGACGCCGTCCGTCGCCGCGACGAGCAGGGGATCCTTGAAGCCGGCGCGCTTGGGGTCAAAGAATCCACCGAATCCGCCGATATCGGCATCCGCGCCGGGCCGGGCCGTTGCGCGTATAAGGGGCTTGATCAGTTGCACGAGCCGGTTGCCGGCGTCGATATCGACACCGGCTTGCGCATAGGTCAGGCCTTTTTTCGCCTCGCTCATCGTGCCCCTCGATTTGGCGCGGTGGTACGGCGGAATCGTCAGCCGCGCAATGGTGGAGGAAAGGTGACGCAGGCGAAGCGAGACGCTTGGCAACCAGCCGGGACGGGGCTATGTGCCGCGCAAAAGAGCTGTCCCGGGGGCTCATTGACGTGAATTTACCGAACTTGATCACGCTGGCTCGCATTTTGCTCGTGCCTGTCGTGGTGTGGGCCATTACTTCGGGCGAAATGCTGGTGGCCTTCATCGTGTTCGTCGTGGCGGGCATCAGCGACGCGGTCGACGGCTTTCTGGCCAAGCACTTCAATATGACGACCGAGATCGGCGCCTATCTCGATCCCCTGGCCGACAAGGTCCTGCTGGTCTCGATCTATGTCGCCCTCGGCATCGCCGGAAACATTCCGCGCTGGCTTGTCATTCTCGTCGTGTCGCGAGACTTGATGATCATCGGCGCGGTTATTTTGTCATGGCTGGTGAGCAAGCCGGTCAACATCCGCCCGCTCGTGGTGTCGAAACTCAATACCGCCGCGCAGATCGTCTTTGCCGGACTGGTGCTCGGGTCGCTCGGCCTCGATTTCGATCCAGGATGGGCGATGCCCGTCATGATGGCCGCCGTGGCGGTTCTGACCCTGCTGTCGGTCGGCGCCTATCTGCGCGAGTGGGTGCGCCATATGAGCACCGATCAATCGCGCATCTGACCGCAAGACTTGCTAAGATCGTGTCCACGCAGCGTTTCCGCGGGAGCTGAAGCTTGGCAGGCACGGTGAGTCTTGGACGCCAGTACGCCTTTTGGATCGGCGCGCTTGTCATCTTCGCCCTGCTGATCTGGCTGCTGCATGAGGTCCTTTTGCCGTTCGTCGCCGGCATGGCGCTCGCCTATCTTTTCAATCCGCTGGCCAGCCGGATGGAGCGTCTCGGCGTCAGCCGCCTATTGGCCTCGCTGATCATCATCGGCGTGTTCGTTCTGTTCTTCATCGTCCTGTTGCTGTTGATCGTCCCGATTCTTGGCGGGCAACTCACCGGCTTCATGGAAAACTTGCCCGACTACGTACGGCGATTGCAGGCAGCGGTCGCGGACCCGAGCCGGCCGTGGCTGCAGCGTATCGTCGGGGACAAGCTCGGCAATGTCGACGCCTCCTTCGGCGACGTCGTGAAGGAGGGCGCGGGCTGGCTGATGACGTTCGTGAAGTCGTTGTGGTCGGGCGGGCAGGCGCTGATCTCGCTGCTCTCGCTGATGATCGTGACCCCCGTGGTCGCCTTTTACCTGCTCAACGATTGGGAGCGGATGGTCGCCAAGGTCGACAGTTGGATCCCGATCGCGAACCGCGCGACGGTGCGCCGGTTGGCGCGGGAGATCGACGTCACGATCGCCCACTTCGTGCGCGGCCAGACGGCCGTCTGCCTGATCCTGGGCTCATTCTATGCCGTCGGCCTCACGCTCGCGGGCCTGAATTTCGGCCTGCTCATCGGCCTCGGGTCGGGGTTGATCACCTTTATTCCGTATATCGGGTCGATGACCGGCCTCGTTCTGGCCACGGCCGTCGCGGTCGGGCAATTCTGGCCCGACTGGTGGGCGATCCTCATCGTTGTCGCGATCTTCCTCGTGGGACAATTCCTTGAAGGCTATGTCCTCGCCCCCAAGCTCGTCGGGGAAAGTGTCGGCCTGCACCCGGTGTGGCTGATATTCGCGCTGCTTGCGTTCGGCTACCTGTTCGGGTTCGTCGGGCTGCTGCTTGCCGTTCCGGTTTCCGCCGCGCTCGGCGTCGTCACACGGTTCGGGCTGCGCCGGTATCTCGAAAGTCCGATCTATACCGGCAGACCAACGCCGGCGCGGGCGGTCGAGCGGCGAAAGCAAAGCGAAAAGCAGAGTTGAGCGCGATGCCCGATCTGCCGGCGGCCCGTCAGCTTGCGCTGGCCCTCGCTCACGACGAAAGCTTCGCCCCGGAAGATTTCCTGCCGGGGCCACCGAACGCTGCGGCATTCGCTCTCGTGACGCGTTGGCCGGACTGGCCGTCCCCCGTTGTGGCGCTCGTCGGGCCGGAGGGCGCGGGCAAGAGTCATCTCGCGGCCATCTGGGCGGAACAGGCGGGTGCGCGCTTCTTGTCCGGCCGTGCGTTGCGCGACGCCGATCTGCTGGGGGCGCTCGCGACCGGCGCGCTGGTCGTCGAAGATATCGCGCCGGATGCGCTCGACGAAACGACGCTGTTTCATCTCCTCAATCTGGCGCGCGAGGAAAGCGCATCGCTGTTGCTGACGGCGCGCACGGCGCCGGCCGGCTGGCAGCTTGCCACCGCGGATTTGGCCTCGCGGCTGCGGGCGGCGCCCGTCGCCATGCTGGGGACGCCCGACGATGTGACGCTGCGCGCTGTTTTCGTGAAGCTGTTTGCCGACAGGCAATTGACCGTCGACGCGCCCTTGCTCGACTACCTTTTGGCGCGAAGCGAGCGTTCATTCACGGCGGCGCGGACGACGGTCGAAAAGCTGGACGCGGAGGCGCTGCGTCTCAAGCGGCCGGTGACACGGGCGCTGGCGGCCGCGCTCTTCCGGGGCAAGCCGCTTTAACCGGATTTTGCCGCCTCCCGCCCTATGTCACTGTAGCGTCACGATCCGCGGGGAGGATCGTGACGGCGCAGAGGCGGACTTTGGTCCGAATAAAGTGATTCATGAAGCGATCGGAAGTTATTGTAGTTGAAAAGGAAAGTCGTCTCGACGGGGCGTTGGCCCGGGACGACGATCTGCGCAATAGCCCCGAACGGTTCATAAACCGGGAGCTGTCCTGGCTGCATTTCAATCGCCGCGTCCTGGAGCAATCGACCGACGAGGGGCATCCGTTGCTCGAGCGGCTTCGGTTTCTCTCGATCTCGGCGAACAATCTCGACGAATTCTTCATGGTGCGCGTGGCCGGCCTGAAAGGGCAGGTGCGTGAGGGCGTGGCGATCCGCAGCCCCGACGGCCACACGGCCTCCGAGCAACTGGCGCGCATCGGCGAAACCGTGTCGATCCTCGCCAGCGATCAGCAGGCGCGCTGGCGCGAATTGCGCCTGGATCTCGCCGCCAACGGCGTGATCCTGATCGACGGGCCCGAAGTCGATAAACAGGAAAAAGCCTGGCTGGAGGACTACTTCCTCCATCACATCTTCCCGCTGTTGACCCCGCTCGCGATAGACCCCGCGCATCCGTTCCCGTTCATCCCAAACCTGGGATTCTCGCTGGCGCTGCAGCTCATTCGCACGACCGACGCCAAGGCGATGAACGCGCTGATCCGCGTTCCCAACCGGATCGAGCGGTTCATTCGCCTGCCGGACACCCCGGATGGGCGCGGCGCGCGGTTCATTACGCTCGAGCAGGCCACTGGGCTTTTCATCGGCAAGCTCTTCCCCGGCTACGTCGTCCGCGGACAGGGGGCCTTCCGTGTTCTGCGCGACAGCGAGGTCGAAGTCGAGGAAGAGGCGGAGGATCTCGTTCGCGAGTTCGAGACGGCGCTCAAGCGCCGCCGCCGCGGCTCCGTAATCCGCCTGGAAGTGGACGCGGCGATGCCGGCGCCGCTGCGCCGTTTCGTCCAGCGCGAACTCTCGTGCGGCGACGACGAGGTTTTCCTGGTCGATGGCATGCTGGCGCTGAACGAACTGTCACAGCTTACCAGCATCGATCGCCCGGACCTCGAATTCGTTCCTTACAATCCGCGTTTCCCCGAGCGCATCCGCGAACAGGCGGGCGACTGTTTCGCCGCCATCCGGCAGAAGGACCTCATCGTCCATCATCCCTATGAATCTTTCGACGTGGTGGTGCAGTTTCTCAATCAGGCCGCGCGCGATCCTAACGTCGTCGCCATCAAGCAGACGCTCTACCGGACCTCGAAAGACAGTCCGATCGTGCAGGCCCTCGCCGAGGCGGCGGAGGCGGGAAAGTCGGTCACGGCGCTGGTCGAGTTGAAGGCGCGCTTCGACGAAGAGGCGAACATCCGCTGGGCGCGGGACCTCGAGCGGGCGGGCGCCCAGGTCGTCTTCGGCTTCGTCGAACTCAAAACGCACGCCAAGCTCTCCCTCGTCGTGCGCCGCGAGGGCGGATCGCTGATGTCGTATGTTCACGTCGGCACCGGCAACTATCATCCGGTGACGGCGCGCATTTATACGGACCTCTCTTTCTTTACGGCCGATCCGGTGATCGGCCGCGATGTCGCGCGAATCTTCAATTTCATCACCGGCTATGCCGAGCCGGATGAACTCGAGCGTCTCGCCATCTCTCCGGTGAACCTGAAGCAGCGCATTCTCGATCACATCGCGCAAGAGGTCGCGCATGCTGAGGGCGGACGTCCAGCGGCGATCTGGATGAAGATGAATGCGCTCGTCGACCCCGACGTGATCGACGCGCTCTATGCGGCGTCGAGCGCCGGCGTCGACATCGATCTCGTGGTTCGTGGGATCTGCTGCCTGCGGCCGGGCGTGCCGGGCTTGTCCGATCGCATTCGCGTCAAGTCTATCGTCGGCCGCTTCCTCGAGCACGGCCGCATCTACTGCTTCGGCAACGGCTTCGGGCTGCCGCACCAGAAGGCCTCCGTCTACATCGCCTCGGCCGACATGATGCCGCGCAATCTGGAGCGGCGCGTGGAGGTGCTGTGCCCCATCATCAACCCAACCGTGCATCAGCAGGTTCTCGATCAGATCATGGTGGCGAACCTGCTCGATAACGAGCAGAGCTGGACGCTCTTGCCGGACGGCACATCGATGCGCATAAAGGCGGCGCCGGGCGATGAGCCGTTCAACGCCCACAAGTACTTCATGACCAACCCAAGCCTGTCGGGCCGTGGCAAATCGCTCAAAGACTCGTCCCCACGCAGCCTCCTTCGCCGCCAGCAGCGCACGTAAACCGCGCGTGGCTCAAGGATACGCGCCAGGGCGTCTCGACAATGGTCCGCCCGTCGCGGTCATCGATATCGGCTCCAACTCCGTCCGCCTTGTCGTCTACGAAGGGCTGACCCGTAGCCCGACACCGATCTTCAACGAGAAGACGTTGTGCGGCCTTGGCCGCGAGGTGCAATCGACGGGGTTGCTTGCACGGGACGCGGTGGTGAAGGCCATCGCGGCGCTCAGACGTTACAAGGCGCTCTGCGATACGCTGCGCGTGCAGCGCCTCTGGGTCCTCGCGACCGCTGCGTGCCGCGAGGCGGACAATGGCGCGGCCTTCATCGCCCTCGCGGAGGATATCTGTGGCGTCCCGGTCGATGTCCTTTCCGGAAAACGCGAGGCGCAGCTTTCGGCGCTCGGCATCATCTCGGGCATCCACAGACCGGACGGAATCGCAGGCGATCTCGGCGGCGGCTCGTTGGAACTCGTCGACGTGCGAGGGTCGCGTTTCTCCCAGGGCGTGACATTGCCGCTCGGCGGCCTGGCGCTCCAGGACGCTTCGTCGAAGTCGATGAAGAAAGCGGAGAAGATCGTCAAGACGGCGCTGGCGGGAGCAAAAAGCCTGCGCGCGGGGCGCAGGCGCACCTTCTACGCGGTGGGCGGAACATGGCGCGCGTTGGCGCGGCTGCATATGTGGCAGACCGGCTATCCGCTGCATGTAACGCACGGCTACGCCATTCCCGCGAAGGAAACGTTCGAGTTCTCGCGTCTGGTTCGCCGGGTCGACACCGATATGCTCGCGCGCATCGAGGTCGTGTCCGACGCGCGGCGGCCGCTGCTGTCCTACGGCGCGCTCGTTCTCGAGCATGTCGTGCGGATGGTGAAGCCGCAGACCGTCATGTTCTCCGCCCTCGGCGTGCGTGAGGGGCATCTCTTCGATTGCCTGAGCGCCACGCTGCAAAAGCAGGACCCGCTGCTGACGGCCGCGCGCGAGTTCAACACGCTGCGCTCACGCTCGCCGCGCCATGGCGAGGAACTGATCGGCTGGACGGACCACTTCATGGCATCGTCCGGTCTCGATGAGACGAAAGAGGAGAAGCGCCTGCGCCACGCCGCCTGCCTGATCGGTGACATCGGCTGGCGCGCGCACCCCGATTATCGTGGGGAGCAGGCCTTCAATATCATCGCGCACGGCGCGTTCGTCGGCGTCGATCATCCCGGCCGCGCTTATCTTGCGCTGGCCGTGTATTTTCGTCATGCGGGGCTGATCAACGACGAGGCGGCGCCGGAACTGGTGGAACTCGTGTCCACCCGCATGCTCGACCGCGCGCGGGTGCTCGGGGGAGCGATGCGCGTCGCTTACATGGTGTCGGCGGCGATGCCGGGCGTGTTGCCGCGCACGCCGATGCGCGTGGTGCGCGGGCGGTTGGTGCTGCGTATACCGAAAGGCCTCCGTTCGCTCGCGGGCGATCGCGTGTCCAGCCGCCTTCGCCAGCTCGGACGGCTGATCGGTCGCGAGCCTGTTCTGTTGGTCGGCTGACCCGGACGATCGCGAGGTTGGCATGGGACTGATCATCGCCGCCGCACTGACCACGCTGATGGCGCTGGTTGTTTTCGGGAAGCTGATTTCGCTTCTGTCGGTGCCGTCCGATCGCCGCGTGCTGCTGCTCGCGCTCGTCGTGGCGTTGCCGCTGCAACCGCTGGCCTTCTATCTCATACGCCTTCCGCTGTTGCACACCATGCTTCCGGACGTGAGCGCGGGGTGGCTGCGGCCGGCATTTCTGTTGGCGCTGGCACCGCTCACCGAAGAGCCGGCGAAATGGCTGGTGCTCCTCGTTCCAAGCATCCGTCAGGCGCTCGAAAAGCGAACGGCGGTGCCGTTGGCGCTTGCCGCCGGCGTCGGCTTCGGCATCGGCGAAATCTGGTTCGTCGCGCATGCGGCGATGACGGCGCCGGGCTTCGTCGAGCGGCCGTTCTGGATGTATGGCGGGTTCGCTTTCGAGCGGCTGCAGGTCTGTTTCCTGCACGGCGCGTTCCTGGCGCTGCCATTCGTGATGTATGCGTGGCGCCGCTCCTTCCTGCTCGGCGCGGCGGCCGGCATGCTCTGCCACTTCCTGCTGAACTTTCCGATCTATCTCGCGACCGTCGATCTGTTCGGCCTGGGACGTGCCGGATGGGCGACGATCCTGCTCCTGTGGGTGCCGCTTTGGGTGGCGTTGTTCGCGGCCGCGCTCTGGTTCGTTCAGCGGGCCGTGCGTTCGGCGGAACGGCTTAAGGGGCCGGCGAGCGCAGAAGCGCCTTGATCAGCGATCGACGGCGGTGACGTGGCCCTTGTCGATCGCGAGCGCCAGGCGTCCCGCCTTCAACGCCAGCGCGCGTTCGCCGAACAGGTCGCGCCGCCAGCCGTGCAGGGCGCGCACATCCGCATGGTCGTCGGCGGCGATGTGCTCGAGGTCGTCGACCGTCGCGATCACCTTGGCGGCGACGGCGTGGCGCTCCGCCATCATGCGCAGCAACACCTTCAGCAGTTCGACGGTGGCGGCGCCGTTCGGCGCGTGCCGGGTGCGCTCGGCGCGCGGCACTGTTTTCGGATCGCGTTGCAGGCCCTGCTTCACCGCCGCGATCACGTCCTGTCCCCACTTGGAACGTTCGAATCCCTTCGGGAGCGAGCGAAGATTCGCGAGCTTCTCCGGCGTCGTCGGGGCATGAGTGGCGATTTCGCCCAGCGCGTCGTCCTTGAGAATGCGCCCGCGCGGCACATCGCGGGTCTGGGCTTCGCGCTCGCGCCACGCGGCGATCTCCATCAGCACGGCGATCTCGCGCGGTTTGCGCACCCGCGTCTTGAGCCGCTCCCATGCGCGCTCGGGCTCGGCGCGGTAGGTGTCGGGCGAGGTGAGGATCTCCATCTCCTCCGACACCCAGTCGGCCCGTTTGCGTTTATGCAGATCGGCATCGAGCGTCAGGTATACGTCGCGCAGGTGCGTCACGTCGGAGATGGCGTAGGAGATTTGCTCCGGCGTCAGCGGCCGCCGGGTCCAGTCGGTGAAGCGGTGCGACTTGTCGAGCGCGTCGCCGGTGATGCGTTGGACAAGTTGATCGTATGAAATGGAATCGCCATATCCCAGCACCATCGCGGCGACCTGCGTGTCGAAGATCGGGTGCGGGATCAGGCCGGCCTTGTGCCAGATGATTTCGATGTCCTGCCGCGCCGCGTGGAAGACCTTCAGCACCTTCGCGTTCGCCATCAGAGCGAACACCGGCTCGAGATCGATATCGGGCGCGAGCGCGTCCACCACCACCGCTTCGTCGGTGCTCGCCATCTGCATGATGCAGAGCTTCGGATAGTAGGTGGTTTCGCGCAGAAACTCGGTGTCGACGGTGATGAACTTGTGCTCGGCCAGGCGCGCGCACGCGTCCGCCAGCGTTTTGTTGTTCGTAATAGGCTCCATTGCGGCTTGTTACCTCACTCGAAACGGACTGTCTGCTTCGACACCGCGATTGCGTGGCAGGATCAGGAACTCCCAGGGGCTCGGCATCGGGCCGACGGGGACCTCGATCACGGTTGGGCCGTCGCGGCGGGCGAAACCGCGGCGGAGCGCGCCCTGCAACTCTTCCGGAGTCCGCGCCCGCTCGGCAGCCGCGCCGAAGCTCTCGGCAAAACGGACGAAATCGGGATTGGTGATGTCGGAGCCGATCAGGCGGTTCCCATAGGCCTCCTCCTGGATGCGGCGGACATTGCCGAAGGAGCCGTCGGCGAAAACGACCGTCACCAGCGGGATGCGGTGATGCGTCGCCGTGGCGAGTTCGTTCGCCGTATAGAGGAACCCGCCGTCGCCGGAAATAGACAGCGCCGGTACGTCGGGCCGAGCGTTTTGCACGCCGAGCGCCGTCGCGAAACCCCAGCCGAGATTGTCCTGATATCCGGGCGAAATGAACGTGCGCGGCCTGTAGACCGGTAGCATCAGCCGGGCGGCGAATCCGACCTGGGTCACTTCGTCGACGAAAATGCCGTCCTCGGGGAGTTCCGCGCGGATGACGTCGAGGAAAGCCTTCTGCGGCATCAGCTTCGCGAAGCGCGCCTCCCAGCGTCCGTGCCGCTGGCGCAACTCGTCCGCGCGGGATGGGCGTTTTTCAAGATGTGCCGGCAGTACGTCGACCAGCCGCTTCAGGATCGGTTGCGCATCGCCGATCAACGATACGGCCGGGTTGCGGAAGCGCGTCGGCTCCTCCGGATTGGCGTCAATACGGACGACCTTCAGGCCGCCGTCGATGCCCCACATCGTCAGGGCGAAATGCATGCGTGAGCCGATGCCGACCACGACATCGGCTTCGCCCCAAAGCTCGTGGCCGAGCGGCAGCGTCACGCTCAGCGGATCGCGGCTGGAGAGGACGCCGCGGCCGCGGCGATAGCCGAGCACCGGCGCCTGGAGCAAAGCGGAGAGCTGCGTGACCTCCACGGCGCTGTCCTGGGCGCCGCCGCCGCAAATGATGAGCGGGCGCTTCGCCCGCCCCAGCAACTTGGCGGCGGCGCGTACGGCATCTTCGTCGACCGGCGGCGGAGCGAAGGGGGCAGGCGGGATGCCAGGGGCGACCGGCGCGGCGCGGCCCCAGCGGTCGATGGCGCATTCGATCGCGGCCGGGCCCGGCCGGCCCGCCCGCATGGCGTGGAAGGCGTCGGGGAGGGCCGACGCGGCCTCGGCGGGCGTGCGGATGTGCCGATGGAAATCGACCAGACGCTGCAGGACGCCGGCCTGGTCGCGGATTTCGTGCAGATGCCCGAAACCCCGGCCAATGTCCCGGTCCGGAATCTGGCCGATCAGCGCCAGCACCTGGGCGTTGGTACTATAGGCATGGAGCAGCGCCGCGCCGGTGTTGAGCATCCCCGGGCCCGGGACGACGGCGTAAGCTTGCGGTTTGCCGGTCGCCAGGGCCGCGCCGAGCGCCATATAGGCCGCCCCCTGCTCATGCCGGGTGTGAACGGTGCGCAGCCGGTCGGCGGCATGGAACAGGGCGTCGAAAAGCGGATCGTTGTGGATGCCGGGCAAGGCATAGACGGTGTCGAGCCCATGCGCGATCAGGCTCGCGACAGTCACCTCGGCCGTGGTCATGCGCTGCATGCGGGTGATAATCCTCTCCGTCTTGAGTTTGCAGATCGGGCGGGCGCTGTCGAGGTTGTTGGATTCCTTGACAAAGTGGGGGCACCATGCACCTTGCGGCGCCAACCCTTCCCCGGAATCGAGAAGCCCCATGCACCGTTACCGGACGCATACTTGCGGCGCGCTGGACGCCAAGGACATCGGCCAGACTGCGCGTCTTTCCGGCTGGTGCCATCGCATTCGCGACCACGGCGGCCTGCTGTTCATCGATCTGCGCGATCACTACGGGATCACGCAGTGCGTGGCCGACCCGGACAGCCCGGCGTTCAAGCTCGCCGAGACCTTGCGCGCGGAGTGGGTCGTACGCATCGACGGGCGGGTGCGCAGGCGCCCCGAAGGTACCGACAATCCCGACCTGCCGACCGGCGCGGTCGAGGTCTTCATCACCGAGATCGAGGTGCTGGGCCCGGCGGCGGAGCTGCCGCTGCCGGTGTTCGGCGATCAGGAATATCCGGAGGACATCCGGCTCAAATATCGTTTCCTTGATCTGCGCCGGGAGCGGCTGCACCGCAACATCATGCTGCGCGGCGCGGTGATCGACTCGATCCGCCGGCGCATGAAGGAGGGCGGGTTCTTCGAGTTCCAGACGCCGATCCTTACCGCATCGTCGCCGGAAGGCGCGCGCGACTATCTCGTGCCGTCGCGCATCCATCCCGGAAAATTCTACGCGCTGCCGCAGGCGCCGCAGCAGTTCAAGCAGCTTACGATGATCGCGGGCTTCGACCGCTACTTCCAGATCGCGCCGTGCTTCCGCGACGAGGACGCTCGCGCCGACCGCTCGCCCGGCGAGTTCTATCAGCTCGACCTGGAGATGAGTTTCGTCACGCAGCAGGACGTGTTCGACGCGGTCGAGCCGGTGATGCGCGGCGTGTTCGAGGAGTTCGCC
>JBDHSU010000114.1:0-12619 GCA_039808325.1 Variibacter sp.
GCGATTGATGTAGCCGACGCGGTGCGCCGGCACGCGCTGCACGAAATTGCCGATCGGCACGTATCCGGACTCGGTCTGCACCCGCAGATCGTCGATCTGATCGAGGTTGCGCCGGCTGTCGGGGAAGCGGACGATGATGTCGACCTGCTTGTCGGCCTCCGAGGGACGATATTCGGTGATCTTCGTCCCGTTGGTGACGAGCTGGATGGCGGTGCCGACGGTCGCGACGCTGGCGCCGAACTTCGCCGCCTGCGCCTTGTCGACGTTGATCTGCCAGTCGATGCCGGGAAGCGGCGCGCCGTCGTCGAGATCGCGAATCTCGGGTCGCGTGCGCAGCATGTCGGCGACCTTCTTCGCCGCACCGGGAATGAGGTCCGGATCGAGCGCGCTGATCTGCACCTGCACCGGCTTGCCGGTCGGCGGCCCGGCGCGCGGCGCCGTCACCTCGACCAGAATGCCGGGAATGTCCGCGGTCTTCTTGCGAATCGCGTCCATGATCTCATGCGCCGGCGGGCGCACCTTCCAGTCCGCGAACTCGAACTGGATGACGCCGATCGTATCCTCGGTGATCTCGTTCGATCCGCGCGGCTGCTCGCCCGTGCGCGTATACACCGTCTTCAGCCCGCTGAAGGCGAGAACCCGTTTCTCGACCTCCTTGATCACGGCGTCCTTCTCCGCGAGCGAGAGGTTGCCGCGACCGTGGACGATGACCTGACCGTAATCCGGCTCGACCTTCGGGAAGAACTCGACGCCGTTGCCGAACTTGCCATAAGCGACCTGCACCGCGATCAGCAGGAACGCGGCGAGCGCCAAGGTCGAGCCGGGATGCCGCAGCGCCAGCCGCACCGTGCGCATGTAGAGTCCGCGATCGTTCGCGCGCTCGTCGTGCGGCACCGGCGCAGCCTTGCCGAGCAACGCGCCGAGCGTCGGCGTGAAGAACAAAGCGACCGCGAGCGATGCGGACAGCGTCGCGATCAGCGTGATCGGCAGATACTTCATGAACTGGCCGACGATGCCGGGCCAGAAGAGAAGCGGCGAGAAGGCGGCGACGCGCGTCGCGGTCGCTGCGATCACCGGACCGGACATGCGCTTGGCGGCGAGCGCATAGGCTTCGCGCGGCGGCATGCCCTCGCTCATGCGGCGTTCGGCGAACTCGGACACGATGATGGCGTCGTCGACCAGCATGCCGACGGCGAGAATGAGCGAGAACAGGACGACGATATTGACCGTCAGCCCCGCCAGTTGCAGCCCGAGCACGCCGGCCAGGAACGAGGCGGGAATCGCGATGCCGATGAACAGCGACGCGCGATAGCCGAGCGCGAACAAAATAATGACGACGACGAGCAGAACGCCGGTCGCGACCGAGTTCTGCAGGTCCGACAGCATCTGGCGGATGAGCTTCGACTTGTCCTGCGTATAGGAGACCTGAACCGTCTCCGGCCAGGTGGTCTTGAGCTTCTCGACCACCGCCTTTACGCCATCGACCGTCTCGATCAGGTTGGCGCCGGTGCGCTTCGAGACCTCGATCGTCATCGCCGGCTTGCCGTTGACGCGCGTGATCCCGGTCGCGTCCTTGAATGTCGGCTTCACCTGCGCGACGTCGCCGAGCGTCACCACCGCGCCGGCGGATGCCGCAACGGGGATTTTCAGCACGTCCTGCGGCCGCTCGATCAGCGCCGGAACCTTCACCGCGAAGCGGCCGGAGTCGCCCTCCAGCGCGCCGGCGGCAACCAGGCTATTCGACTGCTGCGTGGCGGCGATGAGCTGCTCGAGCGATACGCCGTAGCTTTTCATCAACATCGGCTCGGCGATGATCTCGACGACTTCGTCGCGCGCGCCGCGCAGCTCCGCGGAGAGAACGCCCGGCACCTGCTCGACCGCGTTCTTGGCCAGACGCGCGATGCGCAGCAGCGAACGCTCCGGCATGTCGCCGGAAAGCGCGACGACGAGCACCGGATAGAGCGAGAGATTGACCTCCTGCACCAGCGGCTCGTCGGCATCCTTCGGCAGGTCGCGCTTGGCCTCGTCGACCTTGGCGCGCACATCGGCGAGCGCCGACTTGGAATCGAAGCCCGCCTCGAACTCCAGCAGCACATAGCCCCCGCCCTCGAAGGCGGTGGAGCGCATTTCCTTCACGTTGCCGACGGACTTCAGCTTGGTCTCGACCGGGCGCAGCAGCAGCCGCTCGCTGTCCTCGGGACTGATGCCGCGCTGGGAGAGCTGCGTGTAGATGATCGGAACCTTGACGTCCGGCTCCGCCTCTTTCGGGATCGTCTCATAAGCGACGAAGCCCGCCGTCAGCAGAAAGATCAGCGTCGCGATCGTCAGTCGCGCATGGCTGATGGCGTAATCGATGAGGCGGATCATTCGCTGCTCTTGCTCTCTGCCGCATCCGGAGGGCACGCGAAGCACCGTCTCGAGGGATGGCGGTAAGGTCGCCCTCGGAGACGCGGCGCTTTGCGGCGCCCCTCAGGGCGGGGCTTAACTCACTTCGCCGAACTGACCGTCTGCGGCGGCGTCATGGGCTCGACGTGCTGGCCGTCGCCGACGAAGTCCTGGCCCTGCACGATCACACGCGCCCCGTCGGGAATGCCCGACACCCACATGAATTCCTGCTCGTCCTCCACGACGCTTACTTTCAGGAACTTTACCTTGTTGCCGTCGCCGACCGCGCGCACCCCCAAGTCGCCCGACGACGCGAAAGTCAGCGCCGAACGCGGCACCCGTGTCGCCTGTGTCGTCTTCATCGGGATCGCGACCTCAGCCGTGATTCCGTCAGGGATCAGGCTCTCCGGATTCGGGATCTCGACCTCGACCCGATAAGTGCGCGTCTTATCGCTCGCGGTCTTGGAAACGAAGCGGATCTTGCCCCTCACCGTCTGCCCGGTGACGAGGCGCACCTCGGCCGGCTCGCCGACCTTGATGTCGCCGAGCTTGCGTTCGGCGACCTCGACAACGGCGAGCAGCGGATCGAGCGAGACGAGCTGCGCGATCTCCGTGCCCATGAACGAGAACGACGATTGGCCGACTTCGACCGACGTGCTGTTGATGATGCCGGGCCAAGGCGCGCGCACAACGCCGCGCTCGTGTTCGGCCTCGGCATTGGCCAGCGCCGCTTGGGCGGTCTTGAGTTGCGACTCGAGATTGACCAGCTCGAGTTTGGGCATCATCCCCTTCTCGATCAGCTTGCTGCGCGCCTCGAGCTCGGTCTTGCGCTGCGCGACCAGTGCTCGCGCCTGCGCGACCTGCTCCTCGCGCCCTTCGTCCGCCAGCACCGCGATGACGTCGCCGGTCTTGACGCGGTCGCCGCGATGCACGCGCAGCTCGGTAAGCACACCCGACGTGCGTGCCGCGATCGAAACCTTGCGATCCGCTTCCGTGCGGCCGGAAACCAGGAGCTTCTGCGCATGCGGCGCCAGCGACGTGGATACGACCGCGACGCGAAACAGCGTCTCGGGCGCCGCCGCCTGCGGGCGCACGGCCGCTTTGCTCTCCGTCGATTCGTGCGGGATGAAATAGCCCGACGCGATCCAAAGACCGGCGGCCGCGACCAGTCCAACGGCTGTGATACGACTCGCCTTCATCGTGGGCTCTCCTGCTTTCCGCCGGTTCGCGCGAGAAGCATGTCCTTCGTGACGCTCAGAAACAGCGGAAGCACCGCCTCCGCATCGAAGTTCGGGTCGACGGCGCGGCGCCACCAAACCCCATCGACGATGATCATCAGCATCGTCACGACGGTCTCGAAATCGATGTCCTTGGCGATATCGCCCCGCGCCGCGGCTTCCCGCAGCACGCCCACGAGGCGCGACTTCACTTCCGCGTCGAAGCCTTGGAACACGCGCGCCACGGCGGAATTACGGCGGCTCTCGGCCATAATCTCCGCGCAGAGGCCCACATCGTCCGCCGTGCGCTCGACCACGTGATGGCGCGCGAGCATGGCGAAGGTACCGAAGAAGTCCTGCGTGAAATTGGCTTCCGCAAGCTGGCTCAGCACCTCGGCGCGATCGCGCTCGGTGATTCCTTCGATGATCGCCTCTTTGGAAGCGAAGTAACGATAGAGATTGCCCGGACTCATCCCCGCCTCGGTGCAGATCTCGTGCATGGACGTCTGATGAAAGCCGGAACGGACAAAGCAGCGCTCGGCGGCCTCGAGGATCTCAGCCCGTCGGTCGAGCTGTCGCTGGGCGTTGGCGCGGCGCATGGCGAACGACACACGAGGCTGGGCGCATTATGTGCGCTGCGGCAATTTGGAGCGAATGCTCATTCTCACAACAACTACATGAAGTCAATCGACATCACGGCGGAAAATGGAAAGGAAGGCGAAGCGACGCTCAGGTGACCTGCCGCACGAGATACAGCCCAGCGAACAGGCCGAGGATTGAAACAATAACAGAACCAATGACATAAGTTGCGGCAAGCAGCGGCTCGTGCCGCTCCCACAAAAGCGCCGCGTCGAGCGAGAAGGACGAGAAGGTGGTGAACCCGCCAAGGATGCCGGTGGTCAGGAACAACCGCCAAGCCTGCGAAGCCTCGCCACGATAGGCAAAATACCCGGCCAGCAGCCCCATCACGACGGAGCCGACGACATTCACCGTCAGCGTCCCATACGGAAACGCCGTCCCGCACAGGCGCGCGCACCCGACATTGATTCCATGCCGCAGCGCGGCGCCGATCCCGCCGCCGACAAAAACAATCAGATAGTTCATCGCATCGCCCTTTCATCGTCGTCGCGGGCAACAAAAAACCCGCCGGGCGGCGGGCGCTCATGCATGCTTCCGCCGAACGGGCGGAACCCGCATGGCAGGAGTCATCAGCCTTCGGTCTCGCCTCCGGCGGTTATCGGGGAACTCCATCCCCATCACACGGCCTGAATTTACGAAGCGCGACAATACCGCGTCAATACGGTGCCGACACTCACCCCAGCGTCTCGAGCAATCCTTGCAACAATTTCGCCCGCGGGACGATCGACGAGATGTAGGCGTGCTCCCATTCGGTATGCGCGCCCTCGCCGTCGATGCCGAGCCCGTCAAGCGTCGGCACACCGAGCGCCGCGGTGAAGTTGCCGTCGCTGCCGCCGCCGGTCATCTCCGTATCCTTCACGTCGAGCCCGAACGCGCGACCGACGGCCTGCGCCTGTCTCAGCAGCGCTTCGATCTCCGGCGTCTTCTCGAACGGCGGCCGATTCATGCCGCCGGTGATCGTGAGCTTCACGTCCTTGTCGAACGGCCGCAGCGAAAGAATCTTGGACTCGAATTCCTCGCCGGTCTTCACCTCCCGCACCCGCAGATCGGCGGTGATGTGGCAGTGCTGCGGAATGACATTCGGCGCCGTACCGCCGTTGATCATGCCCACCGTCGTCGTGACGCCGCGCGCATAATCCGTCATCCCTTCGATCGCCAGCACCTGCCGCGCCATCTCCTTGATGGCGCTATGCCCATCCTGATGTCGTGATCCGGAATGCGCCGGCACGCCGGTCGCGGTCAGTTCGAAACGGCCGACGCCTTTGCGCGCCGTGACGATCTTGCCGCCATCGCGCGCCGGCTCGGTGACGAGGACAAAACGCGCGCGCCTCGCTTCCGCTTCGATCGCGTCGCGCGACGTGACGCTGCCGATCTCCTCGTCCGGCGTCAGCAAAAAGCTGACCGGAAGCCGCGCGCTGCTTGCGCGCGCCACCGCGGCAAACGCCGCGAAGGCGAGGTAGGCGCCACCTTTCATATCGTAGATGCCGGGGCCGTAAAGCTTATCGCCGTCGCGGCGGAACCTCAGCGGACCGGCCAGCGTCCCGATCGGATGCACGGTATCGAGGTGCGAGAGGATGAGGATGCCGGGCCTGTCGCCCGCGTCGCGCGTACGTAGCGTCAGCATGTCGCCGCGGCCGCCCGTTCCCGCCGTTCGCTCGATGGCAATCGGCAGCGCCGCCGCGTCCGCCTGCACCCGATCGACCATGCGGTTGACCGCCGCCGTATCGGACGTCGGGCTTTCGATATCGACCCAGCTTTGGATACCGGCGATCAGGCGATCGAGATCCGTCGCGTCGAAGGATGATGAGGCCATGGGAGAAACCGTGAGACAGTCAGGAGAGGAGCCAGCACCGCGGCATGCATCGATACCGCACGCCCTAGAGGCGACGCCGCGCGGCGATTGTCAATCGCCGGGCAGCCAAGCGGCGACCGACGCCTCCGGCGGCCGGGTTAAGATGGCCGGCGAAAAACACACGGCCGCGCCCGCTGGTTTGCATCGCGGCATGCGCTCACACACGCACATGCAACCGCGGTTCGCCATGCGAAATAATCGGAGCGGCGCGACGGCGTGGAAATCACGTCCGCATCGTGACTTCGTGATGCGCTTCCCGGATGGAGTTTGCTTGCGCCGATCCGGCGCGCCAAACGGAGAGCTTGATTTTTTTTCCGCAACGTTGAATCACAGAGCCTCAATTCACGACGTTCACCGGGAGATGCAATCGTGACTGGAACGCCGACGGGGGCCGGCGCACAATTCGATCTGGCACGATGGTCCGCGTGCGGCGATCACGCGCGCAATGCGTTGCAGTCGCAAACGATTCCAAACCAACGTCGCGTCGGCGGCCACGCATGACGACCGTACGCCACGCGCCGACACCGGCCACGCGCTTGCGGCCTTTCACGCGCTCGCTGCCGATGCAACTCGTGCGCGCGCGCGAAGCGCTGATGCAGCGTTTCCGTCCACACCTGCATGAGCATGGACTGACCGATCAGCAATGGCGCATCTTGCGCGCGCTCGCGGAAACGAAGGCCGTCGAGATCGGCGAACTCAGCGAGCGCTGCTGCATTCACCCCGCCTCGCTGTCGCGCATCCTCCCGAAGCTCGACGCGGCCGGCCTGACGACGCGGCGCCTTCATGCCGGCGATAAGCGCAAGATCATGATCTCGTTGACGGTGCCGGGACGCCGCATGGTCGAACACGTCATGCCGCGTTCGGACGAAGTCTACGCCGCCGTCGGGCGCACGCTCGGCGTCAAACGCATGCGCGAAACCTATCGCGTGCTCGACGAACTCATCGCCGCGCTCGCGCAGGCCGACGAAGCGTCGTCGCGCGCCGCGTCCGCGAAGCGGCAGAAGCGCGCACGCACGTAAACTGATTTTCACAAAGCGCGCGCATCAATTGATGTTTCCACACGGCGGTGCGCATCAATTGACGATTGCGTTCGCACGTCATTCTGACGAAACTAACCGCAGCATGCGCAGGATAGCGCGGGCCGATCCATCGTTCGTTTCGGGAGCATTTAATGAAACTGCGATCCGCTTATATCTCCGCCCTGCTCGTCGCGACCGCCATTGGCCTCGCGCCGTCCTTCGCGCAGCAGCCCACAAACGACACCCCGGCGGCCTCCGGTGCGACGCCCGCGCCCGCGCCGGCAACACCGCCCGCGCCAGCGGAAACGCCAGCCGCAACGCCCGCTCCCGCGGCAACGCCTGCACCGCCGCCTGCACCCGCACCGGCGCCAGCCGCGGCACCAGCGCCGGCGCCTCCCGCCCCTGCTCCGACACCGGCGGCCGCGCCGGCTTTGCCGCCCGGCTCACCGCTGATCGGACGCCCCGACAGCGAGGCCGCAGCCAAGCTCGCGCCGGTCGCGCCGCCGCCGATCCCGATCGCCGCGGACAAGATCCAACTCGACAAACTCAAGGCGCCGAAAGGCTTCAAGGTGGAGCTTTATGCCAGCGGCGTCGCCAATGCGCGTTCCATGCGGCTCGGCGACAAGGGGACGCTGTTCGTCTCGACGCGGCTCGCTGGCAACGTCTACGCCATCGTCGACAAGGACGGGAAGCGCGAGGTCAAGACGATCGCGAAGGGACTGCATCGCCCGAACGGCCTCGCCTTCAAGGACGGCGCGCTCTACGTCGCCGAACTCTCCAAGATCTGGAAGTACGAGAACATCGAGGCCAATCTCGACAATCCGCCGCAGCCGAAGCTTATCAACGACGACTTCCCGACCGACGAGGCGCACGGCTGGAAATTCATCGGCATCGGTCCGGACAACAAACTCTACGTTCCTGTCGGACAGCCGTGCAACAACTGCATGCCGTCGGACAAGCATGGCCAGATCCGCCGCATGGACCTGGACGGCAAGAATATGGAAGTGATCGCCCGCGGCGTGCGCAACACGGTGGGCTTCGACTGGAACCCGCTCAACAAGCAGCTCTACTTCACCGACAACGGCCGCGATTGGGTGTCGGAAGACGTGCCGAATGACGAACTCAACCGGATCACGAAGGTCGGCGAGCACTTCGGCTCCCCATTCTGCTATCAGGGCGACTTCCCCGACCCCGAGTTCGGCTGGGGCCATTCCTGCAGCGACTATGTGAGGCCCGTCGCATTGCTCGGCCCGCACACCGCCGCGCTCGGCATGCGCTTCTACGACGGCAAGTCGTTCCCCAAGCAGTATCGCAACGCGATCTTCATCGCCCGCCACGGGTCCTGGAACCGCACCAAAAAGCTTGGTGGCGATATCGTCGTCGCGACGCTCAATAAGGACGGCAGCGTGCGCCACATCGAGCCGTTCCTCACCGGGTTCATCCAGAACAACAATTACATCGGCCGCCCGGTCGACGTATTGGTGATGAAGGACGGCTCGCTTCTCGTTTCGGATGATTATGCCGGCGCGATCTATCGCATCTCCTATGGCGCCGCTCGCGCCGCCCCCCCGAAGAAGAAAAAGCACTGAGAGCATGGCGCCTCGGCCCGAGGCGTTGCCAGCCTCCAGGGGGCGCCGCCTCGCGCGGCGCCCCCTCATGTGGCCCCGATCGAGCGTGGAACCGTGAGCCTGCTCCGCCTCGCCTCGCATTCCGCCATCGCACGTCACGTTGTCGCACGTCACGTTGTCGCAAGCTTGATGGCCGCAAGCCTCGGGCCCGCAAATCTTGTCGCGCCGGCCGCCGCGCAAAATTTTGACGAAAAATTTTCCGTCTGCCTCGCCTGTCACGGCGCCGATGGCCGATCCGAAACGGCGGATATTCCGAACCTCGCCGCGCAGCAATCGCAATATGTCGTGATCCAGCTCTACATGTTCCGGCAAGGCTTGCGCAAAGCGGCGCCGATGAACGACGTGGCGAAGGACCTCAGCGACGCCGAGTTGCAGCGGTTCGCCGATGCCATCGCCGAGCTGCCGGCGGCCCCCGCCGCCACGAACGCCGATCCGGCGCGCATGCAATTTCTGCCACAACCGCGACTTCACCGGAAACGAGTCGGTGCCGCGCCTCGCCGGGCAGCGCGAGGATTATTTGCTCAAGAGCCTGCGCGAATACAAAGCCGGCACGCGCACCGAATACCAGCCGGTGATGGCTGAAGTGGTGCCGCCGCTGAAAGACGCCGACCTTGCCGAACTCGCCTACTACATCGCGCACTTCAAGCCGTGAGCGAGCGAACGCCAGCGGCCGATCACCGCCCCGCCCGCGCGCGTATTCCCAGCTCCACGGCGATTGCGCTATAGTGGCGCTCGCCGTTTCGGCTTCGCTGCCGCAGCGGCTCAATCGAGAGGGTATTCAATGACCTGGACAACCCCGATCCTTGTCGAAATCTGCGTCGGCCTCGAGATCAACGGTTACCTTCCGGCCGAATTCTGATTCCCGCACGGCGGGCGCACGGCACGGCATGAGGCGACTCACCGCTATCGTGCTGGGCGCAGCCGCCGGGGGCGGCTTCCCGCAGTGGAATTGCCGCTGCCCGGTTTGCCGGCTTGCCTGGGATAGCGACCCTCGAGTCGTATCGCGAACGCAAGCGAGCCTCGCCGTCAGCGGCGACGGTGAACGCTGGACGCTGATCAACGCGACGCCCGATCTGCGCGGCCAGATTCGCGCGACGCCTGCTTTGCGGCCGCGCACGCTGCGCGACAGCCCGATCGCTTCCGTCGTCCTCACCGGCGCTGAGATCGATCAAATCGCCGGGCTGCTCGATCTGCGCGAGCGGCAGCCCTTCGCGCTTTATGCGACGAAGCAGGTCCACGCCACGCTGCGCGACAACCCGATCTTCAATGCCCTCGCACCGGATTTCGTTACACGTCGCGACATCGTGCTCGGCGAATCGATCGCGCTAGCCTGCGGCCTCGAAGCCGAACTCTTCACCGTGCCGGGAAAGGTTCCGCTCTACCTCGAGGACAAGACAGATATTCTCACCGGCGACGAGGAGGAGAATTGCGGCCTTGAAGTGCGCGCCGGCGCGCAACGCCTTGTCTACATTCCGGGAGCGGCCGCCGTGACGCCGGATATGGAGACGCGGATGGCGCGCGCGGACGTGCTGCTGTTCGACGGCACCCTGTTCACCGACGACGAGATGATCCGCGCCGGCGTCGGGCCGAAAACGGGGCGGCGCATGGGCCATATGCCGATCGGCGGCGACGAAGGCTCGCTGCGCCTATTGTCACGGCTCTCCGCGCGGCGCATCTACACTCACATCAACAACACCAATCCGATCCTCGTCGCCGGCTCGCCGGAACGCCGGACCGTTGAATCCGCCGGATGCGAGGTCGCCGAGGACGGGTTGAGGATCGCGCTATGACGCCGATGACGCCCGAGCAGTTGGAACGGAGCCTCCGCGACATCGGGGCGCGGCGTTATCACAACCTGCATCCGTTCCACCACATGCTCCACCGCGGACAGTGCAGCAAGGGACAGGTTCAGGCCTGGGCGCTCAACCGCTATTATTATCAAGCAATGATCCCGCTGAAGGATGCGAGCCTGATCGGACGCTGCGACGACGCCGACGTCCGCCGCGAATGGCGTCACCGCCTTGCCGATCACGACGGCGAGAATGCGGGTGACGGCGGCATCGCGCGCTGGCTCACGCTGACCGACGGTCTCGGCCTGGACCGCGACTACGTCACGTCGACGCGCGGGCTTCTTCCCGGCACGCGCTTCGCCGTCGAGGCCTATGTGCATTTCGTGCGCGAACGCACCTTGCTGGAAGCCATCGCTTCGTCGCTGACGGAGCTGTTCTCTCCGGTCATCATCAACGAGCGCGTTGCCGGCATGCTCGCCAACTACGACTTCGTCACCGAGGAGACGCTCGCCTATTTCGACAAGCGCCCGCCGCAGGCGCAGCGCGATTCCGATTTCGCGCTCGGCTACGTGAAGCGCCACGCGACGACCTCGCAGGCGCAGCAGGCGGTGCTCGCCGCGCTGGAATTCAAATGCAGCGTGCTGTGGGCGATGCTCGACGCGCTGTACTACGCCTACGTCGCGCCGAAATACGTTCCACCCGGGGCCTTCGACCCCGAGAAAGCATCCGTACCATGACGGGCGCTCCGCCGGCGATTCCGCCGGAGGCGCGCCCGCGCCTGCCGCGCGGCGTGCGGCTGGTCAACAACGAGGCGCAGGGCGGCATGGTGCTGCTGGCGCCGGAACGCGTGTTCAAGCCGGACGCGGTCGCGCTCGCGATCCTCGAACGCTGCGACGGCACGGCGACGCTCGCCGCGATCGTCGACGATCTGGCGACGCGCTACAACGCACCGCGCGAGCGCGTGCTGGCCGACGTAACCACGCTGCTGCGCAGCCTCGCCGACAAGAAGCTGCTGGAACTGGGATGACGGCGAGCCCGGATGCGACACGCCTCCATCGTCCGCTCGGCCTGCTCGCCGAACTCACGCATCGCTGCCCTCTCGGTTGCCCCTATTGTTCGAATCCGCTCGCGCTGGAATCGCGCGACGACGAACTCGATACCGCGACCTGGGCACGGGTGATGCGCGAAGCCGCGGCGCTCGGCGTGCTGCAAGTTCACCTTTCCGGCGGAGAGCCGGCGGCGCGGCGCGACCTTGACGCGATCACCGCGGCGGCGCATGACGCCGGCCTCTATACCAATCTCATCACTTCGGGCATTGGCCTCACCGAGGCGCGCATGACGGCGCTCCATGACGCCGGCCTCGACCACGTGCAAATCTCGATCCAGGACAGCGAAGAAAAATCCGCCGACCACATCGCCGGCTATCGCGGCGCCTTTACGCGCAAGAACGAACTGGCCGCGCAAGTGCGGCGCCTCGGCATGCCGCTCACCGTCAACATGGTCGTGCATCGCTCCAACATCGAGCGCATCGCGGCGATGGTGGAACTGGCGCTCGCGCTCGACGCAAGCCGTGTCGAGATCGCGCACGTGCAGTATTACGGCTGGGCGATGAGGAATCGCGCGACGCTGATGCCGACGCGCGCGCAGGTCGAGCGTGCCCGCGCCATCGTTGAAGACTTGCGCGCGCGCCACCACGGCCGCATCGTCATCGACGCCGTCGTCCCCGACTATCACGCGCGCTATCCGAAGCCCTGTCTGGGCGGCTGGGCGCGGCGCTCGCTCAACATCAACCCGTCCGGCCGCGTGCTGCCGTGCCACGCGGCGGAAGTCATCCCCGGCCTCGAATTCTGGTCGGTGCGCGAGCATGCGCTCGCCGATATCTGGGCAAACGCGCCGGCCTTCAATGCGTTTCGCGGCACGGCTTGGATGCAGGAGCCGTGTGCGAGCTGCGCGCGCCGGGAACAGGATTTCGGGGGCTGCCGCTGCCAGGCGTTTCTTCTGACCGGCGACGCGCGTGCCGCCGACCCGGTCTGCCAACTGTCGCCGCATCATGCGCGGGTGGCCGACCTCGCGGCGACACAGGGCGACA
>JBDHSU010000115.1:0-12577 GCA_039808325.1 Variibacter sp.
AGCCCGCGGTATCCCTTGATGTAGCCGGCCTCTTCCAGTGCCCGCACCCGCCGCAGGCAGGGGGGCGCCGAGATGCCGACCCGCCGGGACAGTTCCACGTTGGTGATACGTCCGTCGGCTTGCAGCTCCCGCAAGATATGCAGATCGATGGCATCGAGTTGCGTGGTCAAGCGGTCAATCCTCGCCGATTCCGGCCGCTTTAAGGGAAAAGAGCCGCCGCCGGGCGGCGGGCTTCGCGCAATATTATTACGCGTGGAGGAATTTTTCCAAAGATTTAAAAGGAGTTGGCCGAACCCCCTTGTTGAAATCTTGCCTTGCGTATCTTGCATAGCTGCCCGCGAAGCCTACATTGCGGCTGCGCAACGGAACTGACCGCAAGAGTCCCTGCGCCGTAGGGGAGCGCGCGCGTCCGTGGCCAAAATCGTCCAATCCAAGCTCGTCATCATCGGATCAGGCCCCGCCGGCTATACCGCCGCGATCTATGCGGCGCGCGCGATGCTCGAGCCGGTCCTCATCCGTGGCATCCAGCCCGGCGGCCAGCTCACCATCACCACCGACGTCGAGAATTATCCCGGCTTTGCCGACGTCATCCAGGGCCCCTGGCTCATGGAGCAGATGGAGAAGCAGGCGGTGCATGTCGGCACCCGCATGGTCGACGACCATGTCGCCAAGGTCGATCTGTCGAGCCGCCCGTTCCGCCTCGAATGCGATTCCGGCGACGTCTACATCGCCGAGACGCTGATCCTGGCGACCGGGGCCCAGGCGCGCTGGCTCGGCCTGCCGTCGGAGGAGACGTACAAGGGCTTCGGCGTCTCCGCTTGCGCCACCTGCGACGGCTTCTTCTACCGCGGCAAGGAGGTGGTGCTCGTTGGCGGCGGCAACACGGCCGTCGAGGAAGCGCTGTTCCTGACCAATTTCGCGTCCCGCGTCACGGTCGTGCATCGGCGCGACCATTTCCGCGCCGAGCGCATCCTGCAGGATCGCCTGTTCAAGAATCCGAAGATCGAGGTCGTCTGGGACACCGTGCTGGAAGAGATCAAGGGCAGCGCCGACCCGATGAAGGTCACGCATGTGCGCCTGAAGAATCTCAAGACCGGCGCCGTGACCGAGCGCGCGACCGACGGCGTCTTCATCGCCATCGGGCATTCGCCGGCGACCGAGCTTGTCGCCGGTCAGCTCAAGATGAAGCCGTCCGGCTATATTCTCACCGAGCCCTATTCCACCGAGACGTCCGTGCCCGGCGTTTTCGCCGCCGGCGACGTCACCGACGACGTGTTTCGGCAGGCCGTCACCGCGGCGGGGATGGGCTGCATGGCGGCGTTGGAGGCGGAGCGTTTCCTCGCCGCTCAGGAGGCCCGTCGGGTGGCTGCCGAATGAACGTCACCCGACGCAAGCCAATGGATTGGGATAAGCTCAAGGTCTTCCACGCCGCGGCGGAGGCGGGCAGTTTCACCCATGCCGGCGAGCAGCTCGGCCTCTCGCAGTCGGCCGTTTCGCGGCAGGTGAGCGCGCTGGAGCAGGAGCTCTCGGTGCCGCTGTTCCACCGCCATGCGCGCGGCCTCATCCTCACCGAGCAGGGCGATCTCCTCTTCCGCACCGCGCACGAAGTGCTGATGAAGCTCGAGGCGGCGCGCGCGCAATTGACCGACAGCCGCGAGAAGCCGAACGGCGAGCTGCGTGTCACCACGCCCGTCGGCTTCGGCGTCAATTGGCTGGTGCCGCGCCTCGGCGAATTCCTCGACCTCTATCCCGACATCCGCGTCAGCCTGATCATGTCGGACGAGGAACTCGACCTCGCGATGCGCCAGGCCGACGTCGCCATCCGCCTGCGCCAGCCGGTGCAGCCCGATCTCATCCAGCGCAAGCTCTTCTCGGTGCATTTCCACGCCTTCGCGTCGCCGGAATATCTCAAGCGTTTCGGCACGCCGCGCTCGCCGGAGGATCTCGACAACCATCGCCTGATGGTGCTCGGCGGCGCGGTGCCGACCTATCTGAGGAATGTCACGTGGCTGCTCGAGGTCGGCCGCGAGGGCAAGGAGCCGCGCACGCCCTGGCTCGTCGTCAACAACGCGGTCGGGCTCTTGCGCGCCTGCCAGCGCGGCATCGGCCTCGCGATGATTCCCGACTACAGCATCGGCGACAATAGCGGCCTGGTGCAGCTTTTCAGCGAGGGCGACGGCTTCGCGTTCGACGCCTATTTCTCCTATCCGGAAGAGCTGAAGTCCGTCGCGCGCGTGCAGGTGTTCCGCGACTTCCTGGTGTCGAAAGCGTCGCGCGGAAGCTTTTAGAGCGGGATGAGGAAAAGCGTGGAGCGGTTTTCCGCCCGCATCCCGCTCCAAGTTATGAGAAACGGCGTTCGCGTGGTTTGCTCCGCTGCGTTTCCTTCTCGCGAACCCTCGTTCGCTTCGCGCGAAAGCGCTTGCTGCATAGGCGCATTTTGCCGCAGGCACGCTCCTGACTTTCAGGTCAGGCGGGGCGTGATTTTATTTCAATTGAATATTGAACGCGTTGGCCATAGGCCTGCGAGGCCTACATGGCTGTCATGTCATCTCTCGCGTTGCTTACGTTCGGTGCAAAACGCATAGTGATTGTGCTGTTGCGGCGGTGTCGCACCCTCCCAAGCGGCGACTGCGACGCAGCAAGCTGTTCCCCTCTGAAGTGGTGTCGGCTTCATCGCCGACTCGGACTAACCGGGCCCTCTACGGGCCCGGTTTTTTTATGCGCGATGTGTTTTTGCTCGCAGCGTGGCGGCGTCTTTCCGCGGCGATGGCGCTGCGTGGAGCATCGTGTCCGAATCTCACATCCACAGGCGTTCCTTCTCGAGCCCTTTGTAGAGGGATGCGACATATTCGCCGTAGCCGTTGAACAGCAATGTCGGGCGCTGCTCGTCGGTGCCGATCAGCCGTTCGTTCGCCTGGCTCCAGCGCGGATGCGGGACCTGCGGATTCACGTTTGCCCAGAAGCCGTATTCGGACGCCTGCAGCGCTTCCCAATAGCTTTTCGGGCGCTGGTCGGTGAACGTGAAGCGCACGATCGACTTGATCGATTTGAAGCCGTACTTCCACGGCACCGCGAGGCGCAGCGGCGCGCCGTGCTGCTTCGCCATCGGATGGCCGTAAGCGCCGATCGCGAGGAACGCCAGCTCGTTCGCGGCTTCCTCCATCGTCAGGCCTTCGACGTAGGGCCACGGATAGAACGTCTGCCGCTGGCCGGGCGCGACGGCGCGGTCGAGGAAGGTCTCCATGCGCACATACTTCGCCGCCGACAGCGGCGCCGCCAGCTTGAGCAATTCGCTGAACGCGAAGCCGGACCAGGGAATCGCCATCGACCACGCCTCGACGCAGCGGTGACGATAGAGGCGCTCCTCCAGCTTCACCTTCTTCAGCAGGTCGTCGAGACCGATCTCCTGCGGCTTCTCCACCATGCCGTCGAGCTTGATCGTCCACGGCCGCAGCTTCAGCGCCTGCGCCTGCTTGCCGATCGATTTCGATGCGCCGAATTCGTAGAAATTATTGTAGTCCGCGTTCACCTTCTCGTCGGTCAGCGGGCGGTCGAGCGTGAATGTCTCGTTGCGCTTGATCGGGTAGAGGCCGGCGGTCGGATCGGGAAGGTCCGCCACGCGCTGCGCGCGTGCCGCCCCCGCCGCCAGCCCCGCCGCGATCGCGCCGGCGGAGGCGCCGAGGAACGTGCGCCGGGTGAAGGCCAGATGCTCGGGCGTCGCGTGCGCCTCCGGTAATTCCCATCCGCGGCGATGAATGATGTTCATGGCGGCCTCGTCGATGTCTGCGGCCGGGCGGCGGGAGCCCGCGCCGGCGAACGATGTCCTGTCGCGGGACTAATCGTCGCGGCCTTTAACCGCAAATCACAGCTCCGGGAGGCGGGAGCGCGTTCGTCGCGCGGATTAACAGGATCGCAAGGTTAATCCGTCAAATACGATGGAAGTGTCCTGTCGGACACGCTGTCGGTGTGTGTGTGTTTGCTTTGTGAGCGTTGCGTGGGCGTTAGGCGTATAGCGTTGCGTTCAAGGTCGAGGGGGGCGGAGCTTGCGCCCTTCGGCTTTGCTGCGCTGTTCTTTCTGCTCCTGCCGGCCCAGATCGGCCTCCAGGACGCCTCCCAGGACCCGCGCGCGCGGGTCGCGGCGCCCTCGGCCGTGTCCGACGGCTGGCGCAGCGGACACCTCATCGCATCGCCGTTCGGCACGATCCATGCCGCGACCTTCAGCCTGCCGCAGCCGATCGGAACTTTGATCCCGTCGCCGCCGGCGTTCGAGCGCGTGAGTTTTGCCTCCGCCGATCCGGACATGACCGGCGTCATTCCCCGCCGCCACGGGGGCGGCCTGGATCGCGGGGTCCGCGACTATCCTTCCGTCGACCGGGCGCTGAAAGGCGACCGGCTGGTGCCGGCGCGGCGACCCGATGTCGCACCGGCGCAAGCCAGAGCCGAGCCGCCGGCGCCGGCGGAGATCGGCCTGCAGGTCGTTCCCGCCGACGATATCCCGTTGATCGTCACGCACGAGGCGCGCCACGGAGCGCCGCCGGTGCGGATCGTGGAGGATCTCGAGGCCGCCGCCCGGTTCGAGCCTTTCCCGGAATTCGACATCGCGCTGTCGCTCGAAATGTCGCCGCAGGTTCCTGGCCCCGGCCAGGACGAGCCGGATACGGATTCCGCGACGGCCGACACCGCGCCGGAGCGTGAACTGGCGCGCATGTTCACCGTCGCCCGCGTTTATTTCGACGGCGGGCCGATGGGCGCCAGCATCGGCGCGGTCGAGCCGTGGGGGCCGGACGAGGCGCCCATCGTCATGGTGCCGCGCGTCACGATGGAGGCGGCGGTGCAGCCGCCGGCCGCGCCCGAACCGGCGCTGAGCCTGAGCGACAAGCCGAAGGCGGAGCGCGATGCGGTCACCGTCGCGGGCAAGGGCCAGGTGACGGCGGACGCCGCGCGTCCGAAAAGCCCGGCCGAGCGTCTCGGCCTCAGCGGCAAGGCGCGCGCCAAGGCGGAGAAGTGTCTCGCCAACGCCGTTTATTTCGAGGCGCGCAGCGAGCCGGTGCGCGGCCAGATCGCCGTCGCGCAGGTCGTCATCAACCGCGCTTTTTCCGGCTACTACCCCGACGACATCTGCGGCGTCGTCTATCAGAACGCGCGCCGCCACCTGTCGTGCCAGTTCACCTTCGCTTGCGACGGCATCCCCGACATCGTCACCGAGCAGGAGCAGTGGGAGCGCGCCAAGCACATCGCCCACCTGACGCTCGACGGCAAGCTGTGGGTGAAGGAGGTCGGCAAGGCGACGCACTATCACGCCTCCTACGTCTACCCGTACTGGGTGCGTTCGATGCGCCGCCTCTCCAAGATCGGTCTGCACAGCTTCTATCGCCCGCGCAAATGGGGCGACGGCTCCGACGAGCCGTCCTGGCCGCACGCCGCCGTCACCGCCGCCATCGCCGCGAAGCTTTAGAACCGAGCATTGCCTTTGCTTGGTGGGCGGGGCGGCACGGCCGCCGGCCGACCGTCGAGCCATGCACGGCGTGAATGCTTTTGCCTAAAAACTTGAATTGGGAGAAGGATCGTTCACTGCTTATGTTCTGCGCCCGCCACGAGGCTGGACCCAGGGAGCTGAGATGTCTGTCGAGTCCACCGCGAAAGCCGCGCAGGCGACGTCCGCGCCCGCCTGGCGCGCCCCGGCCTTCCTCGTCATCCTGGCCGGCTGCGCCATCGCGACGATCACCTTCGGCCCGCGCGGCACGCTCGGCTTCTTCCTGACCCCGATGTCGATGGCTCACGGCTGGGGCCGCGACGTCTTCGGTCTGGCGCTCGCCATCCAGAACCTTCTGTGGGGTCTCGGCCAGCCGTTCGCCGGCGCCATCGCCGACCGCTACGGCACCGTGCGGGTGCTCAGCATCGGCGCCATCCTCTATTCCGCCGGCCTCGCCTTGATGGCCTATGCCTCGACCCCGGGATTGCTCGATCTCACCGCCGGCGTGCTGATCGGCTTCGGCCTGTCCGGCTGCTCGTTCAACATCGTTCTCGCCGCTTTCGCGAAGCTGCTCCCGAGCGAGTGGCGTTCGCTGTCGCTCGGCGCCGGCACCGCGGCCGGCTCTCTCGGGCAATTCCTGTTCTCGCCGCTCGGCGTCCATCTCATCGGCAGCCGGGGCTGGGACAACACGCTCGTCATCTTCGCCGTGATCGTGCTCGCGGTCATCCCGCTCTCCGTCTTCCTGGCGACGCCGCGCGGCACCACCGCGACGATCACGGCGGCGGAGGCGCCGCGGTCGCTGCGGCAGACGCTGACCGAGGCTTTCGCGCATCGCAGCTACGTGCTGCTGGTGATCGGCTTCTTCACCTGCGGCTTCCAGCTTGCCTTCGTCACCGTCCACATGCCGGCTTACTTGATCGACCGCGGCCTCACCGCCGAGATCGGCGGCTGGACGCTCGCCGTCATCGGCGTCTTCAACATCGTCGGCTCGCTCACCGCCGGCTGGCTCGGCAACCGCATGCCGAAGCGCTACATCCTCTCGTTCATCTACTTCACCCGCGCGCTCGCCATCGTGGCCTTCGTGCTGCTTCCGGCGACGCCGATGACGGCGCTCGTCTTCGGCGCCGTGACCGGCCTGATGTGGCTGTCGACGGTGCCGCCGACCTCGTCGCTCGTGGCGCTGATGTTCGGCACGCGCTGGATGGCGACGCTCTACGGCTTCGCCTTCTTCAGCCATCAGGTGGGCGGATTCCTCGGCGTCTGGCTCGGCGGCGTCGCGTTCGAGGCGACCGGCTCCTACGACGTCGTCTGGTGGCTTTCGGTCGTCTTCGGCGTGATGTCGGGGCTGATCAACCTGCCGATCGTCGAGAAGCCGGTCGCGCGGCTCGCGCCCGCGCCGGCTTGATGCATAGCGTTTTCGAGCGAAGCGGGAACCGGTTCGCGTGAAGAAAACGCGTCCGAACAAAAGCATAGAGGCTCGGCTCTGATTCAATCGGAACCGAGAAGGCCATAAGGTCTTGCGCCGGCGGCAAGGCCACGCCAAAAAGCCTTGTCCCGGAACAGGAGACGCGGCGTGGCGACTTTCAAGGCGATCCGCATCGACAAGGCCGAAAAGGGCCAGACCGTCGGCCTCGTCGATTTCGACGAGACCGGGCTGATGGACGGCGACGTCACCGTCGCGGTCGAATGGTCGACGGTGAACTACAAGGACGGTCTCGCGATCACCGGCAAGGCGCCGGTGGTGCGCCGCTTCCCGATGATCCCGGGCATCGATTTCGCCGGCACCGTCGAAAGCTCGACGCATCCCGACTGGAAGCCGGGCGACCGCGTCATCCTCAACGGCTGGGGCACGGGGGAAACGCATCTCGGCGCCTATGCCGAGAAGTCCCGCGTCAAGGGCGACTGGCTGGTGCCGCTGCCGGCCGGCATGACCGGCCGCGAGGCGATGGCGATCGGCACCGCCGGCTACACCGCCATGCTCGCCGTGATGGCGCTGGAGGATCGCGGCGTCACGCCGGATCGCGGCCCGATCGTCGTCACCGGCGCCGCCGGCGGCGTCGGTTCGGTCGCCATCGCGCTGCTGGCGAAGCTCGGATTCCATGTCGTCGCCTCGACCGGGCGCCCGCAGGAGGGCGGCTACCTCAAAAGCCTCGGCGCCACGGAGCTGATCGACCGCGCCGAACTGGCCGCGCCCGGCAAGCCGCTCGGCAAGGAGCGCTGGGGCGGCGGCATCGATTCCGTCGGCTCGACCACGCTCGCCAACATCCTGGCGACGACGAAGTACGGCGGTGCTGTCGCCGCCTGTGGCCTTGCCGGCGGCATGGATCTGCCGACCTCGGTCGCGCCGTTCATTTTGCGCGGCGTGTCGCTCCTCGGCATCGATTCCGTCATGTGCCCGCAAGGCCGGCGGCGCGAGGCCTGGAAACGCCTGGCTTCCGACCTCGATCGCTCGAAATTGGGCGCCATCGCCAGCGAAATCGGCCTTGCCGATGTCATCGCAACCGGGCAAGCCATACTGGAGGGGAAGGTTCGCGGCCGCACCGTCGTGAAAATCCGTCCCGGCGTTCAGAATTAGGTGACGAAGTTCGGGGCATTATCGCCTCGGCCTATGGTTAACAGTCGGAGAATTCGGAATGGTACGGCGTCTCGGTATTGCGTTCGTTGCCCTGGCCATGGCAGCGCCGGCCGTTGCCGGCGCGGCGGCGGCGGGCGAGATGACTCCGACCGAGGCGCGCCATTTCGTTGTCGGAAAGCTCTTTTCCTTCAGTTGTTTCGACGGAACGCGCGGCGCCGGGCGGATCACCGGCGACGGCTCCGTTGTCGGCACCGTGCAGATTTCCGGCAGCGGGGCGCTGCGGCGCGCGGCGTTGCCGGCCGGCACCCTGCAGGTCCGCGGCGCGAAGATCTGCGCCTCCGTCAAAGGCTTGATGATCGAGCCGTGCTTCGACCTGGTGAAGACCAGCGAGCACAGCTTCCGCGGCGCCGTCTCCGGCCTCGGCTTCGCCTACTGCGATTTCGTCAAGCGCGGCGGCCGCCAGCACATGATGCGCACCGCGAACCGCTCGCACGGCCGTCCCCTGGCGTTGCGCCGGACCGTTTCCGAATAATCGCCCGCACGCCAAGGCCGCGTTATCGTCGCCGGGCTCGTCCCGGCGATTGCGTTTTCGGGACTATTCCTACGCGCTATCCCTTCGCTGCCGCGCGCATCGCCGGTTTCAGCCGTGATCGCGCGCACCGTGTTCCGCGCGCGTTCGCGCGTCGTGGCGGCGGTGGTTGGTTGAATGCGGGCGCGCCGCCGCGCCCGTCGACACCTTGCGGCGGCAAGGCCCTATCGCTACCTAGAGCGGGATTATGAGAAACGATCGCGTTCATGATTTTGGATCGAATCGATCCAAAATCATCGTGATCTCGCCAGACACAACCGGATATCGAACGCACAACGGCAGCCTAGCCATGGCCCCCTTGAAACTCATCGCGCTGGACAAGGAAGACATCGAGGTCGTCTCCGCGCATCTTCAGGACTCGATCGTGAAGGTCGCGGACATCCATTGGCATCCGGCCGAGCACCGGCTGGTGGTGGTGTTGGGCCGCTTCGATTGGGAGACCGCGAAGACGGGATCGCCGGCGTCCGGCGCGCCGCACTACATCCGCCACCTCGCCGCGCTGCGGTTCGATCGCGTCGAATCCTGCCAGTGCCGCAACGTGATGCAGGATGCGAAGGAGGCGGTGCTCAACCTTCTTGCCGTCGAGTTCAAGGAGACGGAAGCGCCGGCCGGGACGGTGACCCTGGTGTTCTCGGGCGGCGGGGCGCTGCGTCTGCGGGTGGAATGCCTGGAGGCCGAACTTGCCGACCTCGGCCCGACCTGGGCCGCGACCTGCTGCCCCGAGCACGCCATCGAAGGCGTCGCGCCAGGGGTTGACGCGTCATCCCTGCCGCGTCATTGACCGGGCAGGAAACGGTTCGCCGCGGGTCGTGACGACCGCGCCGATTTCCGGCGGAACTCTCGCATGCCGATCCGGCTCGACGCGCGCGACGCTGGCTTTGCCGAACAATTCAAAGCCTTCCTCGGCACCAAGCGCGAGGCGTCGGCCGACGTCGAGCAGGCGGTGCGCGCGATCGTCGCCGATGTCGTCGCGCGCGGCGATGCGGCGCTGATCGAGCTCAGCCGCAAATTCGATCGGATCGATCTCGGCGCCGTCGGCCTGCGCGTCGCGCCGGAGGAGATCGCGGCCGCGCGGCAGGCGTGCGACGCCGATGCGCTGGCGGCGCTGCGCTTCGCGCGCGACCGCATCGAAGCCTATCACCGCCGGCAGTTGCCGAAGGACGATCGCTTCACCGACGCGCTCGGCGTCGAGCTCGGCCATCGCTGGACGGCGATCGAGGCGGTCGGGCTCTACGTCCCCGGCGGCACCGCCGCCTATCCCTCCTCGGTGCTGATGAACGCGGTGCCGGCGAAGGTCGCGGGCGTGCCGCGCCTCGCCATGGTCGTGCCCGCGCCCGACGGCAGGCTCGCGCCGCTGGTCCTCGCGGCGGCGGAGCTCGCGGGCGTCGACGAGATCTATCGCGTCGGCGGCGCGCAGGCGGTGGCCGCGCTCGCTTACGGCACGGCGACGATCGCGCCCGTCGCCAAGATCGTCGGGCCTGGCAACGCCTATGTCGCCGCGGCGAAGCGCCTCGTCTTCGGCACGGTCGGCATCGACATGATCGCGGGCCCGTCGGAAGTCCTGATCGTCGCCGATGCGCGCGCCAATCCCGAATGGATCGCCGCCGATCTCCTCGCGCAGGCGGAACATGACGCCGCCGCGCAATCGATCCTCATCACCGACGACGTCGCGCTGGCCGACGCGGTCGTGGCCGCCGTCGAAGGCCAATTGCGCATGCTGCCGCGCGGCGACGTCGCCGGCGCGTCCTGGCGCGACTTCGGCGCCACGATCCTGGTGCGCGATTTCGACGCGGCGCTGCCGCTGATCGACGCCATCGCGCCGGAGCATCTCGAGATCGAGACGCGGGACGCCGAGGCGCTCGCCGCGCGCGTGCGCAACGCCGGCGCGATCTTCCTCGGCAGCCATACGCCGGAAGCGATCGGCGATTATGTCGGCGGCTCCAATCACGTCCTGCCGACGGCGCGCTCGGCGCGTTTCTCGTCGGGCCTCGGCGTGCTCGATTTCATGAAGCGCACCTCGATCCTCAAATGCGGGCCGGACCAGTTGCGCGCGCTCGGGCCGGCCGCGATCACGCTCGGTCGGGCCGAAGGGCTCGACGCGCATGCGCGCTCCGTCGCGATACGGCTGAATAGCGGATAAGCGCGATGACGGCGGACGAAAAATCCTCGCCGCCGGCGGGACGCCTTGTCGCCGTCTCCCTCGACGAAGCGTCGATCGGCCGCTCCAATCCCGACGTCGAGCATGAGCGCGCCATCGCGATCTACGATCTGCTCGAGGAAAACGTGTTCGAGCCGGAAGGCCAGGACGCCGGCGCCTATGCGCTGCATCTCGGCATCGCGGAGAACCGTCTCGCTTTCGACATCCGCGACGCGGACGGCGCGCCCGTCGTCGTGCACATGCTGTCGCTGTCGCCGTTCCGCCGCATCGTCAAAGATTATTTTCTGATCTGCGAAAGCTACTACCAGGCGATCCGCACCGCTTCGCCAAGGCAGATCGAGGCGATCGACATGGGGCGTCGCGGCCTGCACGACGAGGGCTCGCAACTGCTGATGGAGCGCCTCAAGAGCAAGGTGCATGTCGATTTCGGCACCGCGCGCCGGCTCTTCACCCTGATCTGCGTCCTGCATTGGAAGGGGTGAACGCGGTGAACGCGACGCCGCCCCGCCGCAAGCCTCAGGCCGTGCTGTTCGCGTGCGGCTGGAACGCCGTGCGCTCGCCGATCGCGGCCGCCTTGCTGCGGCATTTCCTCGGCCGCGGCATCTATGTGGAATCCGTCGGCGTGCGCAAGGGCGAGCCGGACCCGTTCGCGGCGGCGGCGCTTGCCGAGCTCGGCATCGATATCGGCAAGAAGCGCCCGCAGACCTTCGAGGAACTGGAGGAATACGAGGGGCTTAATTTCGACCTGATCATCTCGCTGTCGCCGGAGGCGCACCACAAGGCGCTCGACCTCACGCGCACCGTCGCGGCCGACGTCGAGTACTGGCCGACGCCGGACGTGACCGGCACCACCGGCAACCGCGAGCAGGTGATGGACGCCTATCGCGACATGCGCGATCAATTGATGCAGCGCATCCGCGAGCGGTTCGGCGGGCAGAAGCGGGGGAGCGCGTGAGGGAGGCATATTGTCCGGCCGGGACCTTTCCGATAGAGCATGAAGGCTCCGGGGACCGCCCTATGGATTGAATCCGATCCCCCTCCGCTCGTCCCCGCGAAAGCGGGGACCCAGAACCGGATCAATTGGATTCCCGCTTGCGCGGGAATGAGCGGGAATCCCACCGTTTGAATCGATCAACGTCAGGCCTTTCATCATCTCCATGATCGGACGCCCGAAACTGGTCCTCGCCTCCGGCTCGCCGCGGCGGCTCGCGCTTCTCAACCAGGCCGGCATCGAGCCCGATCAGCTCCTGCCGTCCGAAGTGGACGAGGTGCCGGTCAAGGGCGAGCGCCCGCGCCGGCTCGCCGCCCGCCTGGCGCGGGAGAAGGCGGAGGCCGCGCTCGCGACCGTGCGCAAGGACGAGGCGCTGCGCGGCGCCTTCATCGTCGCCGCCGATACCGTCGTCGCCGTCGGCCAGCGCATCCTGCCGAAGGCCGAGCTGCTGGACGAGGCGGCGCAGTGCCTGCGCCTTCTCTCCGGCCGCAACCACCGCGTCTACACCGGCGTCTGCGTCGTCACGCCGAAGGAGACGTTCCGCGCGCGCCTGGTGGAGACGCGCGTGCGCTTCAAGCGCTTCTCGAAAGAGGACCTGGAGGCCTATCTCGCCTCCGGCGAATGGCGCGGCAAGGCCGGCGGCTATGCCGTCCAGGGCTTCGCCGGGACCTTCGTCGTGAAGCTGGTCGGCTCCTACACCAACATCGTCGGCCTGCCGCTTTACGAGACGGTGTCGCTGCTCGCCGGCGAGGGTTATCCGGTGCATTTCGGCTGGCTTAACGCGGTCTAGC
>JBDHSU010000116.1:0-12537 GCA_039808325.1 Variibacter sp.
TTATGGGAGACGACCGGCGCATCACCGGTGTTGAGCAGCGCGAAGCAGCCGGTGCCGTAGGTCGATTTCAGCATGCCCGGCAGAAAGCATCCCTGCCCGACGGTCGCGGCCTGCTGGTCGCCGGCGATGCCGAGGATCTTGATGCGCCCGCCGAACAGATCCGGTTCGGTGCTGCCGAAATCGTGCGCGCAGTCGCGCACTTCCGGCAACAGCGCGCGCGGCACGTTGAAAAGCCGCAGCAGCGCGTCGTCCCATTGCGCGCTCGCGATATCGAGAAGCAGCGTGCGCGCGGCATTGGTCGCGTCCGTGAGATGCTTGTTGCCGCCAGTCAGCCGCCAGAGGAGATACGTGTCAACGGTGCCGAAAGCGAGCTTGCCGGCTTCCGCCGCGGCGCGCGCGCCTTTCACGTTGTCGAGCAGCCATGCGATCTTCGTCGCGGAGAAGTAAGGGTCGAGCAGAAGCCCGGTCTTGGCGCGGATCGTCGCCTCGAATCCGCCGCGGCGCATCTCCGCGCAAAGGTCGGCGGTGCGGCGGTCCTGCCAGACGATGGCGTTGTGGATCGGCGCGCCGGTCGTGCGATCCCAGATCAACGTCGTCTCGCGCTGATTGGTGATGCCGATGCCTGCCACCTGCCGCGCGGTGACGCCGGCCTTTGCCATCGCCTGCCGGACGGTGTCGACGACGGTGCGCCAGATATCCTCGGGATCGTGCTCGACCCAACCGGGCTGCGGATAGACCTGGCGGAACTCCTGCTGTGCGCTGGCGAGCGGAGCCAGCGTATCGTCGAAGACGATAGCGCGCGTCGACGTCGTGCCTTGGTCGATCGCGATGATGTGGCTCGCCATGGCGCCCCCCGTCACGCCGCTGCGGTGCGGGCGCGCTCGCCGTCCATGAAGCGCGCCACGTCCGCCTGCTCGCCGGCGCCGAGATGCAGCCCGAGCTTGCTGCGCCGCCAGAGCACGTCCTCGGCCGTCTCGGCCCATTCGTGGCGCATCAGATAGCGCAGCTCTTGTTCCGTCAAACCGTGACCGAAGGCCGCGCCGAGCGCATCGGCATCCGTGGCGCCGCCGAGAACGCGATCGAGCCGCGTCCCGTAGGCGCGCACGAGGCGGCGCGCCTGCGCCTCCGACAGGAACGGCCAGCGCGCGCGGGCTTCCGCGACCTTCGCCGGCACACCGTCCCAGGAAAAATCCCCGCCGGGAAGCGGCGCGCCGCTCGTCCACGGCCGGGACGGCGCGAAGTAGCGCCCGAGCCGCGCCATCGCCTCTTCCGCCAGCCGCCGGTAGGTCGTGATCTTTCCGCCATAGACCGTGAGCACCGGCGCTTCGCCGTATGGCGCATCGAGCGTCAGCACGTAGTCGCGCGTCGCGTCCTTGGCCTTGGCGTGACCGTCGTCGTAGAGCGGCCGCACGCCGGAATAGCTCCACACCACCTGCTCGGGATGAACGGGCTCGCGGAAATAGCCGCTGGCGAGACGGCAGAGATAAGTGATTTCCTCCGCGCTCGCCGCCGGCGCGGTCGGGTCGCCGTGATAGTCGATATCGGTCGTGCCGATGAGGGTGAATTCGTCCTCATAGGGGATGGCAAAGACGACGCGGCCATCTGCGTTCTGGAACAGATAGGCACGGTCGTGCTCGAACAGCTTGCGCACGACGATGTGGCTGCCCTTCACCAGGCGCACCTTGGCGGCGCCCGGCAGGCGCAGCACCGTCTCGCTCGTCAGCCCGACCCAAGGTCCGGCGGCGTTGACGAGGACATCGGCGGTCATCGCCTCGTGCCGGCCGCGCGCATTGAGCGCAAGGCGCCAATGCCGGCCTTCGCGGTCGGCTCGGCTGCACCGCGTGCGCGTGCGGATGACGGCGCCGCGCTCGGCCGCGTCCACCGCGTTGAGCGCGACCAGGCGCGCATCGTCGACCCAGCAATCGGAGTACTCGAAACCCGTCGTATAGCGGCGGCGCAGCGGCAGGCCCAACGCTCCCTGCGTCAGGTCGACCGTTGTCGTCGCCGGCAAGATCTTGCGGCCGCCGAGATGGTCGTAGACGAACAGCCCGAGGCGCAGCAGCCAGCGCGAGCGCAGCGCGGTGTGGTAAGGCAGCACGAAGCGCATCGGGCGGATCGTATGCGGCGCCAGGCGCAGCAGCACTTCGCGCTCGACCAATGCCTCGCGCACGAGGCGCAGCGCGCCGTGCTCGAGATAGCGCAGGCCGCCATGGATGAGCTTGGTCGACGCGGAGGAGGTGCCGGATGCGAGGTCGCTCTGCTCGACGAGCAGAACCTTCAGGCCGCGCCCGGCCGCGTCACGCGCAATGCCGACGCCGTTGATGCCCCCGCCGATCACGGCCAGATCGAAGTCGGCCATATGTCCTTCCGTCGAGTCGTTCTGCCGCGACATGCCGGCCGACAGCGGGTGACAACCGCGCGCGCTCGTCCGATATTCGACCTATCATGATCGTCGTCGCGGGCGAAGCGCTGATCGACCTGTTGCCCACCGCCGATCGCGACGGGCGGCCGGCGCTGCGTCCCGCCATCGGCGGCTCGCCGCTCAACGTCGCGCTCGGACTTGGCCGGCTGGGGCATCGGACGGCTTTCCTGGGCGCGGTCTCGACCGACGCCTTCGGCGCGCAGATCATCGCCGCGCTGCGCGACAGCGGCGTCGACACCGCGCTGGTGACGCGGACCGCGCGGCCGACGCCGCTTGCCGTCGCTTCGCTGACGGACGGCGAGGCGCGCTATTCCTTCTACGACACCGGCACCGCGAGCCGCGCCATGACCTTGCGGGAACTCGCGCCGCACCCCCCGGACGCGGCGTGGCTGCATTTCGGCTCCATCGCGCTCGCGGCGGAGCCGGCGGCCTCGACGCTGATCGCACGCGCCAAAACCGTCGCGCGGAGCACGCGGTCACCCTGCCTGATCAGCTACGACCCGAATGTGCGGCCGGGATTCGCGGCCGACGAAGCGGTGTATCGGCGCAATCTCGACCAGGGCATGGAAACGGCGGATCTCATCAAGCTCTCGCGCGCGGACCTCGCCTGGATGCGCCCGGACATGTCGGCCGATCGGTTCGCACGGGAGCAGATCGCGCGCGGCGCGTCGCTGGTCCTCGTCACGCGCGGCAACGAGGGCGCCGAGGCTTTCGCGCGGCACCACAGCGTCATCGTGCCGGCGCCGCAGGTCGGCGTCGTCGACACGATCGGCGCCGGCGACGCGTTCATGGCGGGGCTTCTTTGCGCGCTCGACGAAGCGAAGGTGCGCACACGCACGGCGCTCGCCGCTCTTTCGCGGGATGCGCTATGCGATGTCGTGAGTTTCGCGACGCGCGTCGCGGCCATGGCTTGCACAAAGCCCGGCGCCGCCATGCCGTGGCGGAAGGAGATGGATGGCGAAGCAATTTCGACTGTCATCCCGGCCGAGCGCAGCGAGAGCCGGGACCCATGAACCCCGACGCTTCGATCCGGAGACGGGGAGTCATGGGGTCTCGCGGCTCTGCCGCTCGCCCGGGATGACGGCATAAATCTTCAGGTGTCCAGGAGAGGCATATGACTTACAAAAACCGTCACGTCGTTGTCACCGGCGGCACGGGCGCCCTCGGCACCGCCGTCGTCGGCGCGTTGCTGGAGGCAGGCGCGAACTGCCATGTGCCGCTGCATCGGGAGAGCGAGCGGGACGCGTTCGTCCACCGCGCGCACGCGCGCGTGACGTTCGGCGGGCCGCTTCAACTCGAAGACGCAACCGCCGTCGCGCGCTACTATGCGACGCTCCCTCCCCTCTGGGGCGCGATCCATATCGCCGGCGGCTTCGCGGCCGGACAGCTCGCCGAGGCCGACGATGCCACGCTGCGCCGCCAGATCGACATGAACCTGATGACCTGCCTGTTCTGCTGCCGGGGCGCGGTGCGGGCGATGGGGACGGGCGGCGGGCGCATCGTCAACATCGCCGCGCGTCCAGCGCTGGAGTGGCGCGCCGGCGCGGGCATGGCCGCCTATGCCGCGAGCAAGGCGGCCGTCGCAGCGCTGACCGCCGCACTGGCCGAAGAAGTCGCCAAGCAAGGCATCCTGGTCAATGCCGTGGCGCCCTCGATCATGGACACGCCGGCCAATCGCAAGGCGATGCCGAAGGCCGATTTCGCCGCCTGGCCGAAGGTCGAGGAGGTGGCGCGCACCATCCTCTTCCTCGCCTCGCCCGAGAACGCGGTGACGCGCGGCGCGGTCGTGCCGGTTTACGGACGATCGTGAACCCCGTCATCCTGAGGTACGGGGCGGCGGAACCGCCGAGCCTCGAAGGACGACGGGCCCGTGCTTTGGCCATCCTTCGAGCCCTCGCTACGCTTGGGCACCTCAGGACGACGACGCAGGGGCGGCGGGTGGACAAAGCCGCCGGAGCGCGCGACACAAGGGCCGTCTTTTGCCGGGCGCAACGCCCGCGTCTTGTCTGGAGGAAGCCTTTCATGCCAGGTCCCTTGGCCGGTGTCCGCGTGCTCGAACTCGCCCGTATCCTTGCCGGCCCGTGGGCGGGGCAAATTCTTGCCGACCTCGGCGCCGACGTCATCAAGGTCGAGCGCAAGGGCGCCGGCGACGACACCCGCGGCTGGGGCCCGCCTTTCATCGAAGGCGCCGACGGAAACCACCTCAGCGCCGCCTATTTCCATGCCGCCAATCGCGGCAAGCGGTCGATCGAAGCCGACTTCGAGAGCGAGGACGGCCAACGCATCGTGCGCAAGCTCGCGGCGAAGTCCGACATCCTCATCGAGAACTTCAAGGTCGGCGGCCTCGCCAAGTTCAAGCTCGACTACAAGAGCCTCGCGCCCGACAATCCACGGCTGATCTATTGCTCGGTCACCGGCTTCGGCCAGGACGGGCCGTATGCGCCACGCGCCGGCTACGACCTGATGGCGCAAGGGATGGGCGGCATCATGGGCATCACCGGCTTCGCCGACGGCGAGCCGACGCGCATCGGCATCCCGATCGCCGACATCTTCACCGGGGTCTATTCCGTCGTCGGCATTCTCGCGGCGCTGAAGCAGCGGGAAACGACGGGCAAAGGCTGCTTCGTCGATACCGCGTTGCTCGACAGCCAGGTCGGCGTGCTCGCCAACCAGGCGCTGAACTACCTCGCCTCCGGCACGGTGCCGCAGCGGATCGGCAACGCGCACCCCAACGTCGTGCCGTATCAGGTGTTCGCCACCGCCAACGGGCACGTGATCGTCGCGGTCGGCAACGACCGGCAGTTCGCGAAATTCTGCGAGGTGCTGGGCGCGCCGGGCCTCGCCGGCGAAGCCGATTACAAGACCAACACCGATCGCCTGAAGAACCGTCCGGCGCTGATCGCCCAGCTCGCACCGCTGGTCGCCAAGATGCAGCGCGACGACCTGCTCGACAAACTCGAGGCGGTGCAGGTTCCGTCCGGACCGATCAACATGCTGGACCAGGTATTCGCCAACCCGCAGGTCGTGCATCGCGGCATGAAACTCACTTTGAAGAACGCGGCGGCGAAGGGCGGCACGATCCCAGGCGTGCGCACGCCGGTGATGATCGACGGCGTGCCGATGGCGTCGGAGCGATCCGCGCCGGGCCTCGGCGAGCATACGGCGGAAGTGCTGCGCGAGATCGGAGAGGGATGAGACTGCCGTTGACCTCCCCTGGGAAATGGGGAGGTCGGTTGCGCAGCAAACCGGTGGGGATCGTTTGGAAGCAAAAAAGACGATGCTCCCCATCCCGCCCCCCATCCTTTCGGGGGAGGAAGAAGACCGCTACCCCGTGACGGGGACGATCTCACGGATCGGCGCGCGGGAGAGACGCTTCACCGCGCTCGACGCCGCGATGGTGCGGCTCTCCGCGTAAGCCTCGTGGTGCTTCTCGATATCGTCGAGGTCGTAGAGATAGTTCACCATCAGTCCGTGCGCCTGGCTCATGCCGCGCTCGGACGTGTCGCCGAGCCAGTTGACGCGTTCCAGCCGCGCGCCGTTGCCGAGATGGAAGCGGGCGACGGAATCGACCGGCGTGCCGCGCGCATTTCGGGCGTGCAGGAAATAATATCCGGCGGCGCGCAGCAGCGGCTCTTGCACCGGATCGCGCAGATGCGGAACCTGCCACCACCCCACCGTATCGAGATTGCTGAGCGCGGCCTTGTCCTCCGCCGAGAGCACGGCGGACGTCTCGGTGGCGCGCTCGCGCTTCAGCCACGCGGCGAAATTCGGCACCGGCGATAGCGTCACGAACGTCGAGAGGCGCGGAAACTCGCGGCGGATTTCCTCGACCACCTGCTTGATGAGGAAGCTGCCGAACGAAACGCCGGCGAGACCCCGCTGGCAGTTGGAGATCGAATAGAACACCGCCGTCGTCGCCTTTTCCGGCGCCAGCGGCTCACGCCCATCCGCGAGGATCGGCGCGATGGCGCCGGGAATCTCACCGGTCAGCGCCACCTCGACGAAAATCAACGGCTCGTCGACCAGCGCCGGATGAAAGAACGCGTAGCAGCGCCGATCCGGGAAATCGATGCGGCGGCGCAGATCGTTCCAGTCGCGGATGCGATGCACCGCCTCGTAATGGATGATCTTCTCGAGGATGATGGCCGGCGTCGACCAGTCGATCCGCTGGAGCACAAGGAAGCCGCGGTTGAACCACGACGAGAACAAATGCGTGAAATCGTCGTCGACGGCGGCAAGGTCCTTGCGGCGACCGACGGCGTCCATGAGCTGCTCGCGCATGTCGACGAGCGCGGCGGTGCCGCCCGGCGCCAGGTTCAAGCGGCGGAAGAGCTCCTGCCGGCGCGGCTCGGCCGCCGCGTGCAACTCCGCCACCGCCTCGTCCACGGGATTTTTCTGCCAGGCCTCGACGGCGCGCGCGAGCCGGCGCGGGTCCGCCCCGAACCGCTCCGCAAGCGCCTCGAAAAAGGCAACACGCGAGCCTGTCTTGAGTTCGTCGTATCGCGCGAGAATATCGCGCGCGCGCGCGACACCGGACGCCTCGCCGCGGCCAGACAGCAGCTCCTCGCAGGCCTCGACGATACCGTCGGAATGCGACGCCTGATTGCGGCGAGTGCCGGTCCGATCGAGAAGCGCGCGACCGCGTTCCGAGATCGTTTGCAGGAGCTCACCGAAAAAGGATGTGTTCATCGCCATCGATTTCTGCCGCTCTCTCTCGGTTCACCTTGCCGGGTGCCCCTCGCGATTTCGCCTTTACGAGAATCGCGAACCAGCGACGGACTATACCTCTCGCGAGGGAAGGCCGCAGCTATCGATGCACCGGGCCCATCAAATGGTCCGGAAGCCATGTGGCGATCTCCGGGAAGATGCACAAGATGACGATCGCGAGCATCATGCATGCGACATAAGGAATGGTTCCCCACATCACTTTTGTGACAGGCACGTCGGGGGCGATCGAATTGACGATGTAGATATTCAATCCGACCGGCGGGTGGATCAGACCGATCTCCATATTGATGGTGATGACGACGCCGAACCAGACCGGATCGAAGCCGGCCGCCGTGATGATCGGCAGCAGGATCGGCGCCGTCATGAGGATGATCGCCGCCGGCGGGATGAAGAAGCCCGAGACCAGCAGGAACAGGTTGATCATCAGCATCAGCACCCAGCGGTTGACGTGCATGTCGGCGATCGCCTGCGCCAATGTCTGGGTGAGGTAGAGCGAGGTCAGCATGTAGCCGAAGAGCACGGCGGCGCCGATGATCATCAGGATCATCACCGACTCGCGGGTGGTATCGCGCAGGATCTGCCACCAGTCCCGCGGCGCCCACATGCGGTAGATGACGACCGCGAGAAGAACGCACAGCGCGGCGCCGACGCCCGCCGCTTCCGATGGCGTCGCGACGCCGCCGTAAAGCACGTACATCACGCCGACGATGATGAAGACAAAGGGCGCGATCTTCGGGATCGATTCGAACTTCTGCTTCCAGCTATAGCGGAAGTCCGGCGCATGAGAGCGGAAGCCGCGCTTCCAGATGATGAACAGGGTCCACAGGATGAAGAGCCCCGTCAGCATGATGCCGGGAAGAACGCCGGCGAGAAACAGACGGCCGATCGAGGTCTCGGTGGCGATGCCGTAGAGGATGAAGGTGATGGACGGCGGAATCAGAATGCCGAGCGTTCCGCCGGCGCAAATCGAGCCGGTGGCGACGTCGTCGGGATAGCCGCGGCGGCGCATTTCCGGGATGCCCATCCGCCCGATCGCCGCGCAGCACGCGGGCGACGAGCCGGTGAGCGCCGCGAAGATCGAACACGCCCCGATGTTCGAGATCACGAGGCCGCCCGGCACGCGGTAGAGCCAGCGGTCGAGCGCCTCATACAAATCCTTGCCCGCCGGCGAGGAGCCGATCGCGGCTCCCATCATCACGAACATCGGGATGGAAACCAGCGTGAAGTCGTTGAGGCCGCCGTAGAACGTCTCGGCTGCGACCCGCAGCGCGTCGACGCCCTGGAAGATCACCAGGAAGCTCACCGCAATGGCGCCGAGCCCGAAGGCGACGGGAGCGCCCGAAAGGAGAATGACCAGCGTGACGACGAGGACGATGGCGCCTTGGATTGCCGGGCTCATGCGGCACCGCCGTGGCCAAGATGTTCGTCCGGCCTGAGCCCAAAAGGCGGCGTGCGGCCGGTCAGGAGATTATAAATATCCGCCACGTATTGCAGCGACAGGATGCCGAGACCGATCGGCATCGCCGCATACGGAATCCACAATCGTGCGCGCCACATCGTGTCGGAGACCCAGCGTTGGGTCCACGCTTCATGCCAAAGCTGGAAGGTGAGATACGTCATGATCACGCAGAACGCGAACGACATCAGCGCGGCGGCGACGGCAAGCCAGAAGCGCGGGCGCCCTTGCAGGTAAAGCGGCAGCACGTCGACGTTCACGTGGCCGCGGTTGAGCAGCAGATACGGGCTGCCGATGAATGTCGCCGCCACCAGGCTGTAAGTCGTGAAATCGGTCTGCCAGATGGTGTTGTGATTCAGCACATAGCGCACGAACACCATGTGGCAGACGACCAGGACGCCCGCCGCGATCAACCCCGCGGCGACGACCCCGCAAATCTGCGAGATGCGTGTGATGATGCGGATATAAAGATCCATGCCGTCCCCTCGCGCATGCCCCGGAAGCGCGGCGACCCCTCAGCCGCTCCCGCGCTTCCCCCAGTTCGCGACCGGCGCGCCGCATGGGCCGCGGCACGCCGCCCGCAACGTCATTTCACAGCGAGCGCTTCGTCGATCAGCTTCTTGCCGTCCGGCACTTCTTCCGCGAATTGCTTGTACGAACTTTCCTGCGCGACCTTGATCCATGCGTCGTACTCGGCCGCCGTCAGGGTGGCGACCTCGACATTGTGGTCCTTGAAAGTCTTGACCATCTTGTCGTCGAGTCCCTTGGTCGCCTGATTGAAGAACTCCTCCGACTTCTTGCCTGCCGCCAAAAGCGCATCCTGTTGCTGCTTGTTGAGGCTGTCGAACCGCTTCTTCGACATCAGCACCGGCTCGTACATGAACCAGAGGGCGTTATCGCCGGGCGCCGTGATGCACTTCACCTGCTCGTAGATGCGGAACGAAACGAAGCTGCCCGTCGACGTGTCCGTGGCGTCGGCAACGCCGGTTTGCAGCGCGTTGTAGACTTCGTTCGACGGCACGGACACGATCGAGGCGCCGGCATGCTGCCACATCGCCGCGAAGGTCGGGCCGGCCGAGCGGATCTTCAGGCCCTTCATGTCCTCGGGCTTGCGGATGCATCCGGATTTCGAGGCGACGGCGCCGGCGAGCCACGCATCGGCCAGCACCTTGACGCCGGCTTTCTCGATCCGCGCCTTGATGTCCTGCATGAACGGCGAACCGTTCAGGCGCGCCGCGCGGTCGTGGCTGCGCACCAGTCCCGGCATCAGCGTCGCGCCGAACGCACGCACCTTGCCGCTGGCATAATCGAGCGGGAACGAAGACATATCGAGCTGCCCGTTGACCATCGCGTTCCACTGCTCATTCGGCTTGAACAGCGAGGCGCCGGGATAGACCTGGATCGTCAGGCCGACGTTCGCCGCCTTGACCTCACGGGCGATGATCTGGACCATCTCGTCGCGCGCATCGCCCTTCCCGCCAGGAAATTGATGCGACGCCTTCAGAACGGTTTGGGCCTCGGCCGCCATGGAAAGGGCCAAGAGCAGCCCGGCGCCCGTTATGGCGATCGAGAGCTTCTTCATTATCTCCTCCCTGAACTTCGTTGATGGTCGCCCTGGGCGCACAATGGAACCCAGACGGCTTTTCTTGTCAAAGGCTTAGCCATTCGACGAAAGTCTATTGGACGACCTGATCCTGCCTTCGCGAATGACGGCGGTCCGACAGGCGATTACTTGAAGACCTCCGGATTGACTGCGTTTTCCTTGTTCGGCGCGCCATCAAGGACGCTGAGGGTGTTGCGGACGGCCGCGACGCCCATGCGCCCCATCGATTCCTGCGTCACGCCGGCCAGATGCGGAGCGACCACGACATTCTCGAGCTTGAGCAGCGGGTGGTCGACCGGCGCCGGCTCCTTCTCGAACACGTCGATGCCGGCGCCGGCGATCCTGCCCGCCGCCAGGACGTCGAACAGCGCCTTCTCGTTGACGATGCCGCCGCGCGCGGTGTTGACGATCACCGCCGTCGGCTTCATGCGGCCAAGGCGCTTGGCGTCGAACATGTTGATGGTTTCGGCGTTCTTCGGGCAGTGCACGGTGATGAAGTCCGCTTCGGCGACCGCCGCATCGAGATCCTTGACCAATTCGCAGCCGGCGGCGCGAACGTCTTCCGCCTTGACGTAGGGGTCGTAGACAAGCACGCGCATGTCGAAGGCGACGGCCCGCTTCGCCGTCCGCGATCCGATCCGCCCGAAGCCGACGACCAGCATCGTCTTTTCGAAAAAGTCGACCGGGTAGACGGTGAGCTGGTCGCGCCAAGTGCCGGCGCGCACGCCGGCGTCGTTCTGCGGCATGCGCTTCGCCAAGGTGAACATCATGGCGAAGGCCTGCTCGGCCACCGTCGGAGAGTTGGCGGTGCCGACCGTCATCAGCGGGACGCCGCGCTTGGTCAGCGCCGGAACATCGACCGAGTCGAATCCGACCCCGATGCGCGCCGCGACCTGGACGCGCGGCCCGGCATCGAGCTCGGCATCGCCGAAGCGGGTCAACGCCAGGATGACGCCGTCGACGTCCTTGAGCAGCGCGTGGAACTCCGGCGTCGGCATCAGCGGATTGTAGGAGATGGCCTCGACGTCGTCGCGCGCCTTCAAAACATCCCAGCCCGCCCGCGCCAAAACGGCGGGGGCGATGATCTTCTTCTTGTTGGTCGCCATGGTTCACTCCCCAGTGCTGATGGACCGCGGCCTTGGCGCCGCTTCGGTCGAAGTCGGACGTGAAGCGCGGCCGGATGGCCACGAAAGACGGGCCTTTGCTCGTGCCCGATCACATGCGAACTTGCAACCTCCATTTGACGGCGCGCCACCGCCTACCCATGGTGGCGACGCGACAACGAGCCGGGAGGACAAAGGACGTGCGCGAGAACAAGGTGAAATCGATCTGGAAGGCGGGCGGCGCCGTGGTCAACGGCTGGCTCGGAATTCCAAGCTCCGTCTCAGCCGAGAACATGGCGCATGCGGGGTGGGACTCGCTCGTCATCGACATGCAACACGGCCTTGTCGACTTCTCGAGCGCGGTGCCGATGCTGCAGGCGATCTCGACCACCGACACCGTGCCGCTGGCGCGCGTGCCGTGGAACCTGCCCGACCTGATGATGAAGACGCTCGACGCCGGCGCCTACGGCATCATCTGTCCGATGATCAACAATCGGAAGGAGTGCGAGGAGTTCGTCTCCAACTGCCGCTATGCGCCGATCGGCCGCCGCAGCTTCGGTCCGACGCGCGCGCTCTGGTATGGCGGCGCCGACTACGCCAAGCACGCCAACGACACGCTGATCACCATGGCCATGGTCGAGACGCAAGAGGCGATGGACAATCTCGACGAGATCCTGACCACGCCGCATCTCGACGCCGTCTATGTCGGGCCCGCCGACCTCGGGCTCTCGCTCACCGGCGTCGCCGCCGCCGATCCGACGCACGAGACGACGGTCGCCGCGATCAAGAAAATCATCGAGGCCTGCAAGCGGCACAACATCGTCGGCGGCATCCACTGCTTCGCGCCCGCTTACGCGAAGGAGATGATCAAGCTCGGCTATCAGTTCGTCACCTTGGGCAGCGACAACTCGATGCTGGCCAACATGGCGAAACAGACCGTGGCGCAAATGCGCGAAGGCACGCAAGCGGCCAGCGCCAAGGGGCTTTACTGACTGGCGGGACCTTACTGCCGCGACGTTCGGCATGCTCGCGCGATCGCGCGCATGCCGATCTGCGTGATAGAACTACTCTAACTGGAAATTTTTAGCGCACGCTCGGGCGCAGGCCGTGATGCTCGTGCGGATCATGGCGCGAGGCAGCATGATCTTCCCCGCGCGCGTCGCGGCCAACGTCTGGTGCCAACGCCGCATAGATGCTTCCGAGCAGCGCGCCATAGATCATGTGC
>JBDHSU010000117.1:0-12510 GCA_039808325.1 Variibacter sp.
CCGATGTGGCTGCGCCGCCCGATCGGCGTCGCGATCGAGCTGCTCGCCGGCATTCCCAGCATCATCTATGGCATCTGGGGCCTGTTCGTGTTCGCGCCGTTCCTGCAGCAGCACGTGCAGCCGTTCCTGATCGCGGTGTTCGGACCGGTGCCGCTGCTCTCGGATCTCTTCGCCGGGCCGCCTTACGGCATCGGTATCCTCACCGCCGGCCTCATCCTCGCGATCATGGTGCTGCCGTTCATCACCTCGATCTCGCGCGACGTGTTCGAGGCGGTGCCGCCGGTGCTGAAGGAGGCGGCTTACGGGCTTGGCTGCACCACATGGGAGGTGGCGCGCCACGTGGTGCTGCCGTTCACGCGCGTCGGCGTCATCGGCGGCGTCATGCTGGCGCTCGGCCGCGCGCTCGGGGAAACAATGGCGGTGACGTTCGTCATCGGCAACGCACACCGCATCTCCGGCTCGATCCTCGCGCCCGGCACCACGATCTCCGCCACCATTGCCAATGAGTTCACCGAGGCGGTCGGCGACCTCTACACCTCGTCGTTGATCGCGCTCGGCCTCATCCTGTTCGTCATCACTTTCATCGTGCTCGCCTTCGCGCGATACATGCTGATGCGCCTCAACGCGCGGCTGGGAACCTGAGCATGGGCGATATCGCGTCCAGTCCGCTCTATGCGCGCCGCCGGCGGCGCAACGCCGTTACCATGGGCCTGTCGTTCGCGGCGACCGCCTTCGGCCTGTCATGGTTGGTGCTGATCCTTGCCGTGCTGCTGTGGCAAGGCTTCAGCGGCCTCTCGCTGCGCGTGTTCACCGAGATGACGCCGCCGCCCGGCCCGGACGGCGGCCTGCTCAACCCGATCATGGGCAGCCTGATCATGACCTTCGTCGCGGTCGCGATCGGCACACCGCTCGGCATGCTGGCCGGCACCTATATGGCCGAGTACGGCCGCTACGATAAGCTCGCCATGGTCGTGCGTTTCATCAACGACATCCTGCTCAGCGCGCCGTCGATCGTCATCGGCCTGTTCGTCTACGAAGTCATGGTCGCGCGGATGGGGCACTTCTCCGGCTGGGCCGGCGCGGTGGCGCTGGCGGTGATCGTCGTCCCGGTCGTGGTGCGCACCACCGAGGATATGCTCGCCCTCGTACCCGACACGCTGCGCGAAGCCGCCGCCTCCATCGGCCTGCCGCGCTCGCTGATGATCCGCAAGGTCGCCTACCGTGCCGCCCGCGCCGGCATGATCACCGGCGTCCTCCTGGCGGTCGCGCGCGTCAGCGGCGAAACCGCGCCGCTTCTCTTCACCGCCCTCAACAATCAATTCTGGAGCGTCAACATGAACGCTCCGATGGCGAGCCTGCCGGTCGTGATCTTCCAGTTCGCGCTCAGCCCCTACGAGGACTGGCAGCGGCTGGCGTGGACCGGCGCGCTGATCATCACGCTGGCGGTCCTGACCCTGAGCATCATCGCCCGCTTTCTCGCGTCCAAGAGCAAATCGTCATGAGCCTCGCCAACTTCACCGTCCCGACCGTCGCCCATGCGGCCAGCGCCAGCGACCTCGTGGACAAGATCACCGTCCAGAACCTCGATTTCTTCTACGGCGACAATCGCGCGCTGAAGAACATCACCGTGTCGCTGTATCAGGGCAAGGTCACCGCGTTCATCGGTCCGTCCGGTTGCGGCAAGTCGACCCTGCTGCGCATCCTGAACCGGATGTACGATCTCTATCCGCGCCAGCGCGCCACCGGCACGGTCCGCCTCGACAACGACAACATCCTCTCGCCGTCGCAGGATCTCAACCTGCTGCGCGCCAAGGTCGGCATGGTGTTCCAGAAGCCGACGCCGTTCCCGATGACGATCTACGAGAACATCGCGTTCGGCATCCGGCTCTACGAGCGGCTGCCGCAATCGGAGCTCGACGCCCGCGTCGAGAACGCGTTGCAGCGCGCGGCGCTGTGGAACGAGGTGAAGGACAAGCTCGGCGCCAGCGGTCTGTCGCTCTCCGGCGGCCAGCAGCAGCGCCTGTGCATCGCGCGCACCGTCGCGGTGCGGCCGGAAGTCATCCTGTTCGACGAGCCGTGCTCGGCGCTCGATCCGATCTCGACCGCCAAGATCGAGGAACTGATCGACGAGCTGAAGGACGACTACACGATCGCCATCGTCACGCACAACATGCAGCAGGCGGCGCGCGTGTCCGACTTCACCGCGTTCATGTATCTCGGCGAGCTTGTCGAATTCGGCGAGACCACCAAGATATTCACCACGCCGAACGACCGGCGCACGCAAGACTACATCACCGGACGCTTCGGATAAGGATCGCACGCATCATGGCCATGTCCGAGCACACCGCGAAAGCCTTCGATACCGATCTGCAGGACCTCGCGCGCCTCGTCGCCGAGATGGGCGGGCTCGCCGAGAAGGCGATCTCCGATTCCGTCACCGCGCTCGCCGACCGCGATGCGAAGCTGGCGCAGCAGGTCGTCACCGCCGACGCCGCGATCGATGCCTTGCAGCGCGAGATCGAGGAGAAGGCGATCCTCACCATCGCGCGGCGCCAGCCGATGGCGGTCGACTTGCGTGAGATCGTCGGCGCGCTGCGCGTCTCCAACGATCTCGAGCGCATCGGCGACCTTGCGAAGAACATCGGCAAGCGCGTCGTGGCGCTGGGCGGCGACTTCCGCGCGCCGACGGTGCTGCGCGGCGTCGAGAGCATGGCCGAGCTCGTGCTCTCCGCGCTCAAAAACGTGCTCGACGCCTATGCGCGGCGCGACGTGGCGCAGGCCATGGGCGTGTGGAAGGGCGACGAGGAGATCGACGCGGTCAACAACTCGCTGTTCCGCGAGCTCCTCACCTACATGATGGAAGACCCGCGCAACATCACCTTCTGCACGCACCTTCTTTTCTGCTCGAAGAATATCGAGCGCATGGGCGACCATGCGACCAACATCGCCGAGACGGTGTATTACATGGTGGAAGGCTTTCCGCTCGCCGGCGAGCGCCCGAAAGGCGACACCACGGCCCTGACGGCTGTTCCGTTCCCGGGGTGAGCATGGCCGATCCGTCCACCAAGCTGCGCATTCTCGTCGTCGAGGACGAGGAACCGCTGACGCTGCTGCTGCAATACAATCTCGAAGCCGAGGGCTATGCCGTCGAGACGGTGGCGCGCGGCGACGAGGCCGACATCCGTCTGCGCGAGGCCGTGCCCGACTTGCTGCTGCTCGACTGGATGCTGCCGGGCGTCTCCGGCATCGAGCTGTGCCGGCGGCTGCGCGCGCGGCCGGAGACGGCGAAGCTTCCCATCATCATGCTCACCGCCCGCGGCGAGGAGTCGGAGCGGCTGCGCGGGCTGGAGACGGGCGCCGACGACTACATCGTCAAACCGTTCTCGGTGCCGGAACTGCTCGCGCGCGTGCGCGCGCTGCTGCGCCGTGCCAGGCCGGAACGCGTCGCCGCCGTGCTCACCGCCGGCGATATCGAGCTCGACCGCGAGCGCCGCCGCGTCTTCCGCAGCGGCCAGGAGATTTCGCTCGGCCCGACGGAATTCCGCTTGCTCGAATTCTTCCTGCAGTCGCCGGGCCGCGTGTTTTCGCGCGCGCAACTGCTCGACGGCGTATGGGGCAGCGACGTCTATATCGACGAGCGCACCGTCGATGTGCATGTCGGGCGCCTGCGCAAGGCGCTGGAGCGGCGCAACGCCGCCGAACCGATCCGCACCGTGCGCGGTTCCGGCTACGCGCTCGACGAGCGCTTCGCGGCGGCTTAAGGCTGCGGCCCCGTCTAACGCAACCCTCTCCGTCATCCTGAGGGGCTCACGTAGCGAGCCGCGAAGGATGCACGGCCCAGGCTTCGCCGCCCTTCGAGCTCGGCGCTTTGCGCCTCGCTCCTCAGGGTGACGGCGAAGGGGCAGCCTTCGCGGGAACGACGGACTGATGGCTTGTCGCTGCCTCAAACAAGACGGGCGGCGAAGACCGCCGCCCGACTCAAGTTATACACCGGGAGGAGCCCTCAAGCCCGCAGAAGCCGCCGGTCGCGGCGCCGGTCGTGAACCGGCTGGTAAGCGATGCGCGAATGGTGCGCGCAGTAGGGCAAGCCGTTGGCGCTCTTGCCGCCGCAGAAGAAGAAGTCGGGTGAGCCCGGGTCGCCGACCGGCCAGTGGCAGGTCGCCTCGGTGAGCTGCAGGATGGTGCAGCGCTGGCCCATCGGGATGACGTTGTCGACGAGCTCCGGCTCGGCCTCCACCTCGACCTCGAACAAGGGGGCCGAGCGCGGGGCGAGCGCCGTGTTGCCGCGCGTCATCGGCCGCGGCGGCCGAATGAACTGCGCGGGCGCGCGCGGCTTGCGCTGGCGCGGCGCCGAGGAGGAGGGCGCCTTGGCGCGGCCCGAAAGGCCGAGCCGGTGCACCTTGCCGATCACCGCGTTGCGCGTGATGCCGCCGAACTCGCCGGCGATCTGGCTCGCTGAAAGACCTTCGGACCAAAGCTTCTTGAGAAGCTCCACCCGTTCATCCGTCCACATCCATGTCATTGGCCTCATCCTTTCCGCATCGGTGCGGCGGTGCCTCGCGGAATCCCTTTGCGGTCCCCGGATGGCCTGCCTAGAGCCGGTCCGAGGTCTGACGCACCACAAATGGTACCTTGGAGGCGGGTCGCCGCACGAGATGTCGTATCCGCCGATCCCAAGGCTACAATAGGCGGTGACTCTCGCGCAAGAGTCCCTGGAATGGCGCCTCTGTTTTCCCCCAGTATTGTCGGCGAGAGGGGCGGGTCCTCGCCGGGCGGTCGGTATGCACCGGGTCGTATCTCAGTTCCTGAAATCCGAGGCCGTCGCAAGCGGTCGCGGCCCCTGAACTCCGTGCTATGCTTCTTCCAAAGCGAAGCACTGCAAAATGCGCACACTTACCGGCTACGGGATCGCCGTTGTTCTCGTTCTCGCTATCCTCAACGCGATCGCATGGCTCGTCGATAATCCTCGGCTACACGGCCTGAATATCTTCTCAGCCGGGTTCGTGCTGGGGATGCTCGGAATGTATATCGCGGCTTGGCTTTACGGATATCGCCAGCCCGGCGTCCATTGATGCTGACCGGACGAAGGGCGAGAAGCACCGCCGCGCCCAAATTCAAACGGGGACAGTGCCGGGCGCGCGCATTTTGTTGACAGCCCAAGGGGCTGACATAGAATACCCGTGGCGTGCCGCCCGCAGGGGCGGCACGATTCATTTCAGCGTCCTGCACAGATATCTGGCGCTGTACGAGAGAAAGACCGGGCCTGTGGCATCGCAACCTGTGACTTCGCATCTTCTGCCCACCTATGCGCGCGTCGATCTCGCTTTCGAGCGCGGCGAGGGCGCCTGGCTGACGGCGACGAACGGGGAGCGCTATCTCGACTTCACCTCCGGCATCGCCGTGAACGCGCTCGGGCATGCGCATCCGCACCTCATCGAGGCGCTAACGACCCAAGCCGCGAAGCTCTGGCACGTCTCCAACCTCTACCGCATCCCGGAAGGCGAGCGCCTGGCGGAGCGGCTGTGCGCGGCGACGTTCGCCGACAAGGTGTTCTTCACCAATTCCGGCGCCGAGGCGCTGGAATGCGCGATCAAAATGGCGCGCAAATATCAGTCGGTGAGCAGCCACCCGGAGCGCTTCCACATCATCACCTTCGAGGGCGCGTTCCACGGACGCACGCTGGCGACGCTCGCCGCCGGCGGACAGAAGAAATATCTCGACGGCTTCGGCCCGGTGGTCGAGGGCTTCGACCAAATTCCGGCCGGTGACATCGAGGCGGTGAAACGTGCGATCGGTCCGCAGACCGGCGCCATCCTCATCGAGCCGGTGCAGGGCGAAGGCGGCGTTCGCGTCATTCCGGCGTCGTTCCTCAAGGGCCTGCGCCAGCTTTGCGACCAGCACGGCCTGCTGTTGATTTTCGACGAGGTGCAGTCCGGTGTCGGACGCACCGGCGAACTCTTCGCCTACCAGAAATCCGGCGTGACACCGGACATCCTGTCGACCGCGAAGGGCATCGGCGGCGGCTTCCCGCTCGGCGCCTGCCTCGGCAGCGAGGAGGCCGCCAAGGGCATGACCGCCGGCACGCACGGCTCGACCTTCGGCGGCAATCCGCTCGCCATGGCCATGGGCAACGCGGTGCTCGATATCATCCTCGCCCCCGGCTTCCTGCAGCATGTTCGCGACATGGCGCTCCTGTTCAAGCAGCGGCTCGCGGAACTGCAGGACCGCTTTCCGCAGGTCATCGCCGAAGTGCGCGGCGAGGGGCTGCTGATCGGCTTGAAAGCCGTCGTGCCGGCCGGCGACCTCGTCAACGCCTTGCGCGACGAGAAGATGATCACCGTTTCCGCGGGCGACAACGTGGTGCGCCTGTTGCCGCCGCTCATCATCGGCGAGGAGGAGATCGCGGCCGCGACGGCTGCGATCGAGCGTGCCGCGGAGCGGCTGACGCGCGCGGTCAAGGACGCGCGGGGAGCGGCAAGTTGACCGATGCTCCGCGGCATTTCCTCGATCTCACGGATATCCCGGCGGGTGAGCTGCGCGGGATGATCGAATCGAGCCGCGCGCTCAAGGCGCGCTGGCGCGAGGATCGCCGCACGGCCGGGCGTCCGCTCGAAAGCAGGACGCTGGCGATGATCTTCGACAAGCCCTCGACGCGCACGCGGGTGTCGTTCGACGTCGCGATGCGCCAGCTCGGCGGCGAGGTCGTCTTCCTCACCGGCCAGGAGATGCAGCTCGGGCGCGGCGAGACCATCGCCGACACCGCGCGCGTGCTCTCGCGCTATGTCGATGCGATCATGATCCGCATCCTCGACCACAATGCGCTGCTGGAGCTCGCGCGCTACGCCACCGTGCCGGTCATCAACGGGCTCACGCGCGCCTCGCATCCCTGCCAGGTCATGGCGGACGTGATGACGTTCGAGGAGCATCGCGGCCCGATCAAGGGCAGCACCCTCGCCTGGACCGGCGACACCAACAATGTGCTCGCCTCGTGGATGCATGCGGCGCAACGGCTTGAGTTCCGCCTGCGCGTCGCGACGCCGCCGGAGCTTGCGCCGTCGAAGGCGCTGAAGGCGTGGGCGGCTTCTTCCGGCGCCGCGATCGAGATCGGCTCCGATCCGGAGGCGGCGGTCGCCGGCGCCGACTGTGTGGTCACCGATACCTGGGTGTCGATGGGCGACCGTGACGGCGAGCGCCGGCACAATCTGCTCAAGCCGTACCAGGTGAACGGGCGGCTTATGGCAAAAGCGAAATCGGACGCCATATTCATGCATTGCCTGCCGGCGCATCGGGGCGAGGAGGTGACCGACGAGGTCATCGACGGCCCGCGCTCGGTGGTCTTTGATGAAGCCGAGAACCGCCTGCATGCTCAGAAGGGCATTCTGGCTTGGTGTCTCCACGCTGGCGTGTGAATGAACGAACCTCAGATTCCCGAGCGGGCGCCTGCCCAGGCGGCCGTGGATGACAGCATTCTGCCGTTTCAAGTCGACGCGCTGGACCTGCGTGGCCGCGTGCTGCGGCTCGGGCCCGCGGTCGACGAGATCCTGACCGGCCACGGCTATCCGGCGCCCGTCACCAAGCTGCTCGGGCAGGCGGTGGCGCTCGGCGTCCTTTTGGCGACATCGCTGAAATTCGACGGACGCTTCATCCTGCAGACGCAGACCGACGGCCCCGTGCGCATGCTGATCGTCGACTTCATGTCGCCCGGCGGCGTGCGCGCCTGCGCGCGCTTCGACAAGGAGCGCGTGGCGGCGGCGATTGCCGCGGGAACCGTCGACGATCAGACGCTGCTTGGAAAAGGCCATCTCGCGATGACCATCGACCAGGGCGGCGCGCGCAGCCGCTACCAGGGGCTGGTCGCGATCGAGGAGGGCGGGCTCGAGGCGGCGGCACACGAATACTTCCATCGCTCCGAGCAGATTCCGACGCGGCTGCGCCTCGCGGTCGCCGAGGATTTCCAGAAGGGTCCGGAGGGGTTGCGCCGGCATTGGCGCGCCGGCGGCATCCTGCTGCAGTTCCTCCCGAAGTCGGAGGCGCGGCAGCGGCAAGCCGATCTCGATCCCGGCGATGCGCCGGAGGGAACGGCGCCGCATCAGGTGGCGGAGGACGACGCCTGGGTCGAGGGCCGTTCGCTCATCGAGACCGTCGAGGATATCGAGCTGCTCGACCCGACGCTGTCGAGCGAGCGGCTCGCCTATCGGCTGTTCCACGAGCGCGGCGTGCGCGTGTTCAAGGAGCACAAGATCGTTGCGCGCTGCTCCTGCTCACGCGACAAGATCACCGACATGCTGCAACGCTTTTCCGACGCCGACCGCAACGACATGGTCGAGAACGGCGTGATCTCGGTGACCTGCGAATTCTGCAACAGGACCTATGTGGTCGAGCCTTCGGAAGTGCAGCCGCAAGAGGCGGCGCAGGGCGAGGCACGGCAAAACGACGCGCGACAAGACGCGCCACCCGGGAGATCGCGCGGCGCCGCCAAGGGCTGATCTGCCAATTTGTCGCCGGGCGCTATGTCGTTCCGGCGTGCGCGACATCTTCGCCGCCCTTCGAGGCTCGCTTCGCGAGCCTCTCGGGATGAAGGATAAAGTCTCTGCCTCAGTTGATGGTGCGCGTCTCGTCGGGCGCGTCGAGCGAGAACGCCGGCACCTCGATGTCGAAGGGCTCGCCGTTCGATCCGACCATGCCGTAGGTTCCAACCATGAAGCCGGAGGGCGTCGGTAGCGGCACGCCGCTGGTGTAGTCGAAGCTCTCGCCGGGCTGCAGCACCGGTTCCTCGCCGACGACGCCGGGGCCGCGTACCTCCTGCAGCCGCCCCAGGGCGTCGGTGATGCGCCAATGGCGCGTCTTCAACTGCACCGTATCGGCGCCGTGATTGGTGATCTCAATCGTATAGGCCCAGAAATAATAGCCGTTCTTCGGCGAGGAGCGATCCGGCACGAACCGCGGCGTCACCTTGACTTCGATGCTGTGCGTCTTCGCGCGATACATGGCTGGGCTATCGGTCCGGTCGGTCACAAGGCGGGCGGAACGCTTCGCGAATCTCGTTGTTCAGGATAGGGCCGGCCAGCCCGGCAAGTCCATTGAAACGCCTGGCCGGGCCCGCCGAACGGATGGCCGCTGCAGGTGAAGGCACGGGAAGCGAGCCTGCCATCATTGTTCGGGACCCGATGGGCTCGCTTAAACGTGCATTCCCAACTTCTGGCGTCCACGGTAAGGTTTGACCGTTGAACGACATCGACACATCGACTCTGCGGGAGCTTGCGGCGACCAAGGTGCCGCCGCCGGCCATTGCGCCTGCTCGCGATCTGCGTCTCGATCTCTTTCGCGGCCTGGCGCTGTGGCTGATCTTCCTCGATCACATCCCGTCGAACGTCGTGAGCTGGATCACGATCCGCAATTACGGCTTCAGCGACGCGACCGAGATTTTCGTCTTCATCTCCGGCTATACCGCCGCTTTCGTCTACGGGCGTGCGATGCGTGAGCGCGGAACCTTGATCGCCACCGCGCGCGTCTGGCGGCGGGCGTGGCAGGTCTATGTCGCGCACATGTTTCTCTTCGTCATCTATATGGCGGAGATCGCCTATGTCAGCACGAGCTTCAACAACCCGCTCTACTCGGAAGAAATGGGCATCCTGGACTTTCTGCGGCAGCCGGATGTGACGCTCGTCCAGGCACTGCTTCTCAAGTTCAAGCCGGCCAACATGGACGTGCTGCCGCTCTATGTCGTGCTGCTGTTCGGACTGCCGCCGGTCCTGTGGCTGATGCTGCGCTCGCTGACGGGCGCGCTCGTCGCCTCGATTCTGCTTTACGTCGTCGCGCGTGTCCTGGATTGGAACATCGCCGCTTATCCGAACGGCGAGTGGGTGTTCAATCCGTTCGCGTGGCAGTTGCTGTTCGTCGTCGGCGCATGGTGCGCGCTCGGCGGCGTGGAGAAGTCGATGGCGCTGCTGCGCTCGCGCACGCTCTTCGTCCTGTGCATTGCCTATCTTCTGTTCGCGTTCGCCGTGACCCTCACCTGGCATATTCCGGCGCTCGCGCCGTTCATGCCTAAGTGGTTGGCCGAAATCATCTATCCGATCAATAAGACGGATCTTGACGTGTTGCGGCTGCTGCATTTCGGTGCGCTCGCCGTAATCACGGTGCGTTTCGTGCCGCAGGACTGGCCGGCGCTTACATCCCCATTTCTGCGCCCGGCGATCATTTGCGGCCAGCATTCGCTGGAGGTTTTCTGCCTCGGCGTGTTCCTTGCCTTCACAGGTCATTTCATCCTTGTCGAGATTTCTGATCGGATCTCGATGCAGATCGCCATAAGCGCGATCGGGATCGCGCTTATGGTTGCGGCGGCAGCGATGATCGGGTGGTATAAAGTCATCGAGGGGCGGCGGCCGGGACCGCGCCCCCCCAAGAGTCTAGGCTCGGACCTCGCGGGGGGCGAGGCATGAAATGGGTTATGCGGGCGCTTGCGGGCGCTCTTTCCTTGTTTGCGGCCCAGGCCTTCGCGGTCGAGCAGCCTGCGCCGCCGTCCTGCGTGGCGCCGGAACATGTGACTCATGTCGAGGGGAAGCTGCCGGCCTCGGCGGCGGCAATCGCCAAGGAGCATCGTCTCGACATCCTCGTTTTGGGCACCGGCTCTTCGACGCTGCCGGGAGCGGACGGCACCAATGCCGCCTATCCGATGCGACTGAAGGCGGCGCTTCAGGAGCGGCTCAAGAACGTCAAGATCGATCTGAAGATCGAGGTGCGCTCGCGCCGCACCACGGCGGATATGGTTAAGACCTTGCAAACGGTGCTCGACGCCAAGCCGGACCTGGTGATATGGCAGACGGGCACTTTCGACGCCATGCGAGGGGTCGATCCCGACGAGTTCCGCGCCACGCTGAAGGGCGGAGTGAAGAAGCTGCAGGCGGCCGGGGTCGATGTCATCCTCGTCAACATGCAGTATAGCCCGCGGACGGAGATGATGGTCGCCGCCGGCACCTACGCGGAAAACATGCGCTGGGTGGCGCAGCAACGCGACGCCCCGCTGTTCGACCGGCTCGGTCTGATGAAGTACTGGAGCGAAGAGGGAACGTTCGACTTTTCTGCGCCGGAAGCGGCTTCGAGGGTGGCGCAGCAAGTGCATAACTGTATCGGAAAATTGCTGGCTGACCTGATCATGGACACACTCAATATCGGCGGCCCGGAGAAGAAAGACCCGCAATGAACGTCATGCGTTCGCTCGCCCTTGGCCTGCCTTTCGCTCTCGTCCTTTTTTCCAGCCCGACCCTCCAGCAAGCCGCCGCGCAAGCGCGCGCCGAGGTTGGCCAAGCGGCGGCGCCGGTCTGCTTCGCGCCGAAGGACCTACTGCAGTTGGGGGCGCCATTGCCGCGCGTGAACGAGCGGCTGATCCGCGGCGGCGCGCTCAAGATCGTCGCGGTTGGCTCGTCCTCCACCGCCGGCGCCGGCGCGAGTTCGCCGGCGATGAGTTATCCGAGCCGTTTGCAGGCCGCCCTGCGCGAGAAATTTCCGGCCGCGGCGATCACCGTGCTCAACCGTGGCATCAACGGCGAGGAAGCCGTCGACATGATGAAGCGGTTCGACGCCGAGGTCCTCGCCGAACATCCCGATCTCGTCCTCTGGCAGGTGGGCACCAACGCGGTGCTGCGCGACCATGCTGCGATCGGCGTCGCGCCGCTGATCAAGGAAGGGCTGGAGCGCCTCAGGCATGCGGGCACCGACGTCGTTCTGATCGATCCGCAGTTCGCGCCGAAGGTTCTCGCGAAGCCGGACGTCGATGCGATGGTGCGTCTCATCGGCGTCGAGGCGAAATTCGGGGGCGCCGGCTTGTTCCAGCGTTTCGCGATCATGCGGCACTGGCGCGAGGAAGAGCGAATCCCGTTCGCGACGCTGCTCTCGCCGGACGAGTTGCACATGAACGACTGGAGCTACGGCTGCGTCGCGCACCTGTTGGCGCAGGCCATCGGCAACGCCGTGCATCCGGCCACCGTCGCGCGCGTGCCGAAGAGCATGGTCGGGCGGTAAGCCCTTCTCCCGCGTCGCTATCGTCGTCATGGCCGGGCATGGCCCGCCGAGGAACGCCCTTTTGTCCCGGCCATCCACGTCTTGCTTAGGGTAAGGCATGACGGCGGCTCACTCAGATTCTCAGGATGAGGCCGGGAGCGTCCCCTACACCGCCTTCAGCGCGTTGAGCACATCCTCGGCAACATCGTCGGGGTGTTCGAGCCCGGCGGAGATGCGCACCACTCCGTCGCCGATACGGAGTTCCGCGCGCTGCTCCGGCGTGAGGCGCTGATGCGTCGTCGTTGCCGGATGCGTGACGAGGGTTTTCGCGTCGCCGAGATTGTTCGAGATGCGGATGAGCTTCAGCGCGTTGAGGAAGCGGAACGCCGCCGCCTTGCCGCCGTCGATTTCGAGCGCGAGGAGCGTCGAGCCGCCGCGCATCTGCTTGCGCACCGTCGCGGCCTGCGGATGGTCGGGGCGGCCGGGATAGATCAGGCGCTTGAGCTTGCC
>JBDHSU010000118.1:0-12139 GCA_039808325.1 Variibacter sp.
GTAATCCAGGACATCTCTTTCGTTCCTCCGAACATCACATTGTTTGTTGGCCGACGATCATCGTCTCGATTCCTTGCCCTGCATGGCCGGCGCCGCCGGGGCAGGCTCGGAATTCTCCTCGTCCCGCGCCGCGAGCCCTAGCATCGCCTTGCGGATGGAAAGCGCCTTCAGCACGTGACCGCTGGCCTCGACGGCTGCGCCCTGTTCGTCGCGGGCGGCAATGGCGCGCACGATGCGCTGATGTTCGCGACAGGCATCGCGGAAGCGGCCCTCGACGCCGAGGGTCGTGGGGCCCAGAAGCGCAATGACGTCGTGCAGCGCATTCAGACTCTTGATGAGAAACCGGTTATGCGCCGCGGTATAGAGCGCCTGATGGAACGTCAGGTTATGCTGGAAGCGCGCGGAAGCATTCTTCGCGACGTCCGCCTCCCGATCGACCAAGTCGGTCAATGTCGCAATGTCCCGCGCGCTGGCGTGACGCGCCGCCATGGCGGCCGCCGCGCCCTCGATGGCGGCGCGCATCTCGTAAAGTTCCTCGGTCGCCGTGGAATCGAGCGCAGAGACGATCAAGCCATCACGCGGACGAAGCGTGAGCAGCCCCTCGATCTCGAGGCGGGACAAGGCGTGGCGCGTCGGCGTGCGGCTCACTCCCAGCCACTCCGCAAGTTCGATTTCGCGCATGCGGCGGCCGGGAGGGAAACGTCGCGCGACGATCGCCTCGCGAAGCGCCGCATAGGCGTAGTCGGACGCGGAGCCGAATTGCGCGCGGTCGTCGGCGGACGTTCGGCCGGCCGGCATGTCCACGATCTGGCCCCCGCGTCGACCGCTCTTGCCGGCGGAGCGTGCGGGCTTCCGCGCCTTCTTCGAGCCGCGCGTGCTTGACGGGGCTCTCGATATCGTTGCTGTGCGGGTTCGCGGCATTTTAGGCTCCTGGCTTGACGACGCGCCGCTATAACGCATTTCAGGGATATCACCGCGGTGTCTGCTTGTATACTGCGGTATGCGCGAGTTCCCGTGGCGAGAGCGGCCTTGCTCGTGCGGGCCTTGCCTCCGCTCGACGGCGTCGTCGTAATCGTCATACAATCAGCTCGACCGTCTGGCCGCGCGAGCGGTGCAGAACAAGTTCGCATGAGCGGAATGCCACATATGAATATTCTTGTGACGGGCGGCGCCGGCTTCCTCGGCAGCTACGTCATGGCGGCGCTCGCGGGGGCTGGGCACGCGCCGATTTCATTCGATGTGGCCGGGCCGGGACCGGAAGCGCTCGCCATCTTCGCGGACGGGCAGGCGTGCTACCGGGTGGGGCAGGTGACCGATCCGGCGCGCATTTTCGAGGTGTGCCGCGCCGAGAAGATCGACGCCATCGTGCATGCCGCCGGCATGGTCGGCCTGGAACTTTCCCTCGCCCAGCCCTTTGCCACGTACCAGACGAACATCATGGGTACCGTGAACGTGTGCGAAGCCGCGCGCCAGTTGGGATTGCGGCGCGTTGTCTTCATCTCCAGCAACGCGGCCTATCATCAGGGGACGGGCGGTTCGCTGCGTGAAACGGATTCCGTCTTTTCCGTGCGGCAGGGCAATCCCGCCGGTCACTACGGAACGTCGAAAATGGCGTCCGAGGCGGTCGGTCTGGCTTACGCCACGTTTCAGGGCCTGGATTTCCTCGCTTTGCGGGTGACGGCGGTTTACGGCTTTGGTATGCGCAGCCCCATGTTCATCAAGCCGATGGTCGAAAATGCCGTCCGCGGCCTGCCGACGCGGTTCGCGACCGGCGGCCCGATGAAGCGCGATTACACCTACGTCTTCGACTGCGCGTCCGCCGTTGTCCGCGCCCTTGAGGCGCCGCCGCTTCGAGAGGGAACGCAGCGGGTCTTCAACGTCGCCGCCGGGGCGGCCCGCACCGCGGCCGAAGTGGCGCAGGCGGTGCGGCGCCTGATGCCCGATGCGCGCATCGAGATCGGGGAGACGCTCGCTCCGCTGGAGGAGATCAACGCGAAGATGCGCGCTTCGCTGGACGTGTCGGCGGCGAAGGACATTCTCGGCTGGGCGCCCGAGTGGCCGCTCGACGACGGAATTGGAGATTACGCGGAGCGCTTCCGCGCCTATACCGTGGCGACGGCGAATTGAGAGGCAGGGCTGTGACGAATTTGCGCGTGATCCGCTCCATGGTGTCGCTCAAGAAGCAGGTCGTCGAGTCCTTGCGCGCGGCCATCTTCGAAGGACGCTTCAAGCCCGGCGACCGGCTGGTGGAGCGCGAGATCTGCGAACTGCTCGACGTCAGCCGCACGCTGCTGCGCGAGGCGCTGAGCCAGTTGGAGGCCGAAGGCATCATCCGGATCATCCCGCATCGGGGACCGATCGTCGCCGTCTATACGGCCGAAGAGGCGCGGGCGATCTATGAGTTGCGCGCAGCGCTGGAGGAAATGGCGGGCCGTCTTTTCGTCGAACGCGCCACCGACCAAGAGCGCAAGGATCTCGAAGCGGCTTTCGCCGAGCTCAAGCTCGCCTACAAGGGCCGCCAGCAGCGCAATCGCCTGGCGGTGAAGTCGAGCTTCTACGCGGCGCTTTGCGCGGGCGCGCACAATCCGGTGCTGGTGGAGATGCTGCGTCTCATCCACGGGCGCGTGACGATGCTGCGCGCCAAGACGATGGCGCAGCCCGGCCGCCTCAGCCACAGCGTCGCGGAGCTCAGGGATATCGTGCAGGCGATCAAGCGGCGCGACGCGGACGCGGCGGCGGCAGCCTGCCGGCGGCACGTCATGAACGCCGCCGCCGTCGCCTCCGCCCTCATGTCCGAAGAGGACGAAGCGGCGCCGAAGCGCGCGCGGGCGGCGCACGGCCGGTAAGCCCGGCCCGTTGGCGCGCCGGCTTGGCGAGTCGACAGCGGATCAATCATCAAAAGGATAAGATTGGGCCATGAAGATCGGCTTTGTGGGGCTCGGCGCCATGGGCGGCCCGATCGCCGGGCACCTTCTCGCCGCCGGCCATACGCTGTGCGTCCACACGCGCAGCCAGGCATCCGCCGAACCGACTGTCGCGCGCGGGGCCGTTTGGGCGGCGACGCCGCGTGAACTGGCCAGCCGATCCGACCTCGTCTTCACCGTCCTGCCGGGACCGCCCGAAGTCGACGCCGTTATGCATGGCGAGACGGGACTGCTCGCGGGTTTTCGTCGCGGCACCGGCTATATCGACATGACGACAAATGCGCCGGACCTGGTGCGGAGGCTCGCGGAGGAATTAAAGGGCGCCGGCGTCGCGATGCTCGACGCGCCCGTGAGCGGCGGCCCGAAGGGAGCCGCATCGAAGAAACTGGCGATATGGGCGAGCGGCGAGGAAAGCGCGTTCGAGGCTTACAAGCCAATTCTCCAGCAAGTCGGCGACCAGGTGCGTTTCCTCGGCGCGAGCGGCAACGCGACGGTCGCCAAACTGGTGCATAACTGCGCCAACTACGGCATCCAGATGGTTCTCGCGGAAGTGTTCAGCCTCGGCGTGAAGGCCGGCGTCGATCCCTTGACGCTATTCGGCGCCGTGCGGCAGGGCTCTCTCGGACGGCAGAATGTCGTCGACCGCCTTGCCGATCATTTCCTGCCGGGCGACTTCGACACGCCGGCCTTCAAGCTCGAACTCGCGCAGAAGGATGTCATGCTCGCGACCGCGCTCGGCCGCGATATCGGCGTGCCGATGCGTTTCGCCAGCCTGACGATCGCCGAGATGACGGAGGCGCGCAATCGCGGCTGGGGGCAGCGGGATTCGCGCGCCACGATGCTGCTGCAGGAGGAGCGCGCCGGCGTCGACATCAAGGTTCCTCGCAAGGAGCTTCAGGATTTGCTCAAGGCCGAGCCGCGGTGAGCGCCTTAACGGAATGCCGCTGACCGGCGCTTGAGTCTCGCCGTCGCGCCGTCGCGCGAACGTGATTCTTGACTCGCTTTCGCCCGCAATTATTGTCGTACAATCATACTAGAGCATGATCCCGAAAAGTGGAAACCGGTTTTCGGAAAAGATCATGCTCAAGCAAAACGATAACGACGGGGCTGATTCAATGCTGTGGATCAGACCCAAGGTAGGGCAGGCGGGCATCGCGCGCGCACGCCTTCCGCGAGCGGCGCATAAAATTCAACGTCAAATTTTTCGGAGGGAACAGGGATGAAGCGCTTCTTCGACCTCTTGGTGGCCGCCTTTGTGGCCGCCGCGATCGTGCCGGCGGCCGCGCAAGCCGGCGCGCTGGAAAAGAAAAAACTCGTCATCTCCGTGGGTGGCTCGATCAGCCAGATGAACAAGGTCGCCTACGTCATCGCGGTGCAGAAGAAGTTCTTCCAGGAGGAGGGGCTCGAGGTCGAGTCGGTTCCGTTCGCGTCGGGGACCGCCGGATTGCAGGCGCTGATCGGCGGGAACTCCGACGTTTCGGAAGGCTCGTTCGAGCACACGCTGCGCATGCAGGCGAAAGGTATCCACATCACCTGCATCGCGACCTTCGGCCGCTATCCCGCCAACGTCCTTGTCGTCACCAAGCCGAATTTCGACAAGATCAAGAGCGTGAAGGACCTGAAGGGCAAGAAGATCGGCGTGTCGGCGCCGGGCGCGTCGACGCACAACTTCGTCGCGTCGCTGCTGGAGCGCGCCGGCGTGCCGTGGAAGGAAGCGAGCTACATCTCGATCGGCACCGGACCGTCCGCCGTCGCGGCCGTGCGCTCCGGCGGCGAATTGGACGCGCTCGTCAATCTCGATCCTGCGATCAGCGCCCTGGTCAATGCCGGCGAGGCGAAGGTGCTGGTCGATAGCCGCACCGAGGAAGGATCGCGCGCGGCCTTCGGCGGCGACTATCTCGCGGACTGCCTGTTCGCCAAGACCGAATTCGTCAAGGCGAATCCGAACACGGCGCAGGCGGTGGCGAACGCCATCGTTCACGCGATGCAATGGCTCAAGACGGCGTCGGTCGACGACATCATCGCCGTGCTGCCGCCCGAATACTACAAGGCCGACGAAGCGCTGTATCGCCAGTCCCTGAAGACGAACATCGCCGCTTTCACCTGGGACGGCATCGTGAAGACCGAAGCGGTCCAGAACGTTCTCGACGCCATCTCGGTGCTCGACCCGTCCTTCAAAACCAAGAAGTTCGACCTCGCGGCGACCCATGACAACAAGCTGATCGAGAACGCTCTCAAGAAGTACGGGAAGCCTTCGAAATCCTGACCATGCGAGGAGGGCGGCCGGAAACGCCGGCGGTCTTTCGAACGGAAGCCTTTCAGCGCGCGCGGCTCCTCGCCACGCGCGCTTTCTTCTGGCCGAAGCGATTAATGCCGCGCATCATGCGGGCGTGAACATCAAAGATCCGCCGGAGGAGAACCGATGGCCGCGGAGTTTCTCGAAGCGACGTTCGGATTGAATGGCGCCGTCGCCGTGGTGACCGGCGGCGCGTCCGGCATCGGGCTGGCGACCGTGCGCGCGCTCGTTTCGTCCGGCGCTGCGGTGACGGTGATCGATCGCGACGCGCTCGCGCCGGACGGTGCGCCCGGCGTCTCCGCAATGACGCTCGATGTCGCCGATCCCGCCGCCGTCGCGGGCGCCTTTCGGACGGTCGCCGAGAAAAATGGGCACCTCGATATTCTCGTGAATTGCGCCGGTACGGCGATCCGCAGGCCGGCGCTGGATGTGGCGATCGAGGATTGGGATCGCGTCGTCGCCGTCAACATGACCGGCAGCTTCCTGTGCGCACGTGAAGCGGCGCGGCTGATGATCGCGAGCGGGCGAGCCGGCTCAATCGTCAATGTCGCGTCGATCATGGGGCTTTCGGGCGGCGGCCTATATCCGAACATCTCTTATCAAACGACCAAAGGCGCGATCGTGAACATGACGCGCGCCCTTGCGGTCGAATGGGCGCCGCATCGTATCCGGGTGAACGCGGTCGCGCCGACTTACGCGGCCACGCCGTTCATCGCCGCTTTGCTCGAGCAACCGGAATTGATGCGCAGGATCGAAGAGATGACACCGCTCGGCCGTCTTGCGAAGCCGGAAGAGATCGCCGCGGCGATCCTCTACCTCGCGAGCGGCGCGTCAGCGATGGTCACCGGGCATACGCTGCCCGTCGATGGGGGCTTTCTCGCGCAATAGCCTTTTCGAAGCCGCCGGACGGGAACTGTCGGCGCGGCGGCGGTCTCGGATCGATGCGCTGCGCGTCCACGCGCGCGAGCCGCGCGCGGCGCGAAGAAATTATCCGCGCCAAATTGAGCATTGAACAAATTTTTCTCGTGAGTCCTAATCGAAGGGAAGGAAGTTGTTTCGATGCCGAAATTTCTTGCGGGAAGGAGAAAAAGAATACATTTCTGAATGTGTTGCTGCGTCGCAGCATTAAGGCGACACGGTGGCCCGACCCGCAATCCGCCTTCCGCCAACGATTGACCGCCGACATCGGAGAGAGTGTGACATGCCCCTGAAACATATCCTTGGTCTCGACCACGTCGTCATCAATGTTCGCGATCTCGACGCGTCGGCGCAAACTTGGAAGACGCTGGGCTTCGCCGTGTCGCCGCGCGGCACGCACTCAGCGCATCTCGGCTCGGGCAACTACACGATCGTCTTCGGTGACGATTATCTCGAACTGCTCGGCGTCATCACGGAGACCGAGCACCTCAGGCCGACCATCGAATTTCTCAAGCATCGCGAAGGCATCGAGCGGGCCGCATTCACGACGGACGATGCCGCGGCCGGCGCCGAGGAATTGAAGGCGCGGGGCCTCTCTCCGCTCGGGCCGGTGCATTTCGGCCGTCCGGTCGACCTGCCGAACGGCGGAAAAAGCGAGGCGAAGTTCAACGTCTTTCGTTGGCCGCTCAACGAGCAGCCGGGGGGCTTGCGGATTTTCGCCTGCCAGCACCTGACGCGCGAGAACGTCTGGATCCCGGAGCTTCAACGCCACGCGAACGGCGCGCAGCGGATCGTGCGGCTCGAAATCCTGTCGCAAGATCCAAAGGCGGCCGCTGAGCAGTTGTCGCACTTGATCGACGAGCCGGTGTCGCCGACGGCCGACGGTTTTCGCGTCCATTCGGGTGGCCGCCGCGCCGATTTCCTTTTCTACGATGCGGCGACATTTGCGCGGCTCTACCCGGAGAGCGTGCGCGCCGGCGCCGCGCCCGAGGGGGCCGTCGCGCTCGTCATCGCGACGAGCGACGTCGCCAAGGCGCAAGCGGCGAGCGGGGCGGTGTCGCATGACGGGCGCGCGAGCGTGCCGGCGCGAGCGGCGACAGGTGTGATCGTGAGTTTCGTGCCGCAACAGGCGGCGTGATCGGACAACATTTCATCGTTAGGCGGCATCGCCCGCCGCCGCTGCGTCACTTAGGAGATTCCCATGGATACCAAGCGCTTTGAAATGACCCGCCGCGCCGCGCTGATGACCTCGGCGGCGATCGCGGCGAATGTGATCAATCCGATGCGCGCTTTCGCGCAGGAGACGCCACGCAGGGGCGGTGTGTTCTTTGTCCACTATGGCGCCGAGCAACGGCAACTCAATCCGAGCCTGCAGGCGTCGACCGGTGTTTACATCATCGGGGGCAAGATCCAGGAAAATCTCGTCGACCTCGACGCGAACGGCCAACCCGTCGGCGTTCTGGCGGAGAGTTGGGAGGCCTCGCCCGACGGCAAGACCATCACCTTCAAGCTGCGCAAGGGCGTGACGTGGCACGACGGCAAGCCGTTCACGTCGGCGGACGTTCAGTTCACCGCCATGAACATGTGGAAGAAGATCCTCAACTACGGCACCACGCTGCAGCTTTTCCTGACCGCGGTCGACACGCCCGATCCGCTGACCGCGGTGTTTCGCTACGAGCGGCCGATGCCGCTCAACCTGCTGCTGCGGGCACTGCCGGATCTCGGCTACGTTTCGGCGAAGCACCTCTACGAGAACGGCGACATCCGCCAGAATCCGCACAATCTGGCGCCGGTGGGCACGGGCCCGTTCAAGTTCGTCCAGTACGAGCGCGGCCAATACATCATCGCCGAGCGCAACCCGAATTACTGGCGGCCGAACGCGCCATACCTCGACCGCATCGTCTGGCGCGTCATCACCGACCGATCCGCCGCCGCCGCGCAGATGGAGGCCGGGCAACTGCACTACAGCCCGTTCTCCGGCCTTACCATCTCGGACATGGCGCGGCTGGCGAAGGACAAGCGCTTCATCGTTTCCACCAAGGGCAATGAAGGGAACGCGCGCACCAACACCATCGAGTTCAATTTCCGCCGCAAGGAACTTGCGGATATCCGCGTGCGCCGCGCGATCGCGCATGCGATCAACGTGCCGTTCTTCATCGAGAATTTCCTCGGCGACTTCGCGAAGCTCGGCACCGGGCCGATCCCCTCGACGTCGACGGATTTCTATCCGGGGCCGGACACGCCGCAATATCCTTATGACAAGGCGCTGGCGACGAAGCTGCTCGACGAGGCCGGCTTCAAGAAAGGCGCGGACGGGACCCGGTTCTCGCTGCGGCTGCTTCCGGCGCCGTGGGGCGAGGACATCTCGCTGTGGGCGACGTTCGTGCAGCAGGCGCTCGGCGAGGTCGGCATCAAGGTCGAGATCGTGCGCAACGACGGTGGCGGCTTCCTGCGCCAAGTCTACAACGATTGGAACTTCGACCTCGCCACCGGCTGGCATCAATACCGCAGCGATCCGGCCGTTTCGACCACCGTATGGTATCGCTCCGGCCAGCCGAAGGGGGCGCCCTGGACCAATCAGTGGGGGTGGCAGGACGCGGCGGTCGACAAGGTCATCGACGATGCGGCGACCGAGCTCGATCCGGTCAAGCGCAAGGCGCTCTATGCCGAGTTCGTCAAGCGGGTGAACACCGAGCTTCCGATCTGGATGCCGATCGAGCAGATTTTCGTCACCGTGATCAGCGCCAAGGCGCGCAACCACTCGAACACGCCGCGCTGGGGCTCGTCGAGCTGGCACGATCTCTGGCTCGCCGAATGATCTGATGCCGAACGGTTCAGCATCGAATGGTCTTGACCGATGCGTATTCTAAGCCTCGCGGGAAGGCGGCTTGCCGCCTCGATCCCCACGCTGATCCTCATTCTGATCGGCGTGTTTCTGCTCCTGCAATTCGCGCCGGGCGATACGGTCGACGCGATGATGGCGCAGATGGGTGGCGGCGACGCCGCCACCGCGCGGCAGTTGCGACAGTTCTATGGCCTCGACCTCTCGGTGCCGGCGCAGCTCGGCAATTACCTCTGGCGTCTGGTCCGATTCGATCTCGGCTTTTCCTCGATCTACGGAAAGCCGGTGGCAACGGTGATCGCGGAGCGGCTGCCGCCGACGATCCTGCTGATGACGGCCTCGCTGTCGTTCGCTTTCTTCTTCGGCCTTGTCTTCGGCGTCATCGCGGCGCGCGGCGTCAACAAATGGCCGGACACGATCATCTCGACGCTCGGCCTCGTCTTCTACGCGACGCCGTCGTTCTGGTTCGGGCTGATGGCGATCGTCGTGTTCTCCGTCTATCTGCAGTGGCTGCCGCCCGGCGGCTTCGAGGATATCGGCCTGGCTCATACCGGAATCTGGCGTACGCTCGACATTGCCCGACATCTGATCCTGCCGACATTGACGCTCGGGTTGATCTTTCTCGCGATCTATCTGCGGATCATGCGGGCCTCGATGCTTGAGGTGCTCAACCTCGATTTCGTGCGTACCGCGCGCGCGAAGGGGCTCGACGAGACGCGCGTGATCGTGCGTCACGTCCTGCGCAACGCGTTGCTGCCGATGGTTACGCTGATCGGCCTGCAGGCCGGCACGATGCTGGGCGGATCGGTGGTGGTGGAGAGCGTCTTCTCGCTGCCGGGGCTCGGCCGGCTCGCCTACGAGTCCGTGGTCCAGCGCGACCTGAACACGCTGCTCGGCATCATTTTCGTCTCCGCGCTCGTCGTCATCGCCGTGAACTTCGTCGTCGACATCCTCTACGCGCGCCTCGATCCACGCATCAGCGCGGAGGTGTAAGAGATGACGTTCCTGCGTCTCTACTTCCGTAGCCCGCCGGCGGTGATCGGTCTGCTGCTGCTGGTGCTGGTGCTGTTGATGGCGCTGAGCGCCGGCTGGATTTTTCCCCGCGACCCGCTGTCCCTGGCGGGGCGTCCGCTGCTTTGGCCGCTGCAGAATCCGCGATTTTGGTTGGGGACCGACAATTCCGGGCGCGATATCGCCGCGCAGATTTTTTACGGCGCGCGCATCTCGCTGCTAATCGGCGTCGTTGCGACGTTTATCGCCATCGCCATCGGCGTGGTGATCGGGGCGCTCGCCGGTTACTACGGCCGGCGGGTCGACAATGTCCTGATGCGGATCACCGAGGCGTTCCAGACGCTCCCCAATTTTCTCCTGCTGCTGGTTCTCGTCGCGGTGTTCGGGTCGACGCTGACGACCGTCACCATTGCGATCGGCGTCGTCTCCTGGCCGGCGCCGGCGCGGCTGACGCGGGCGGAATTCTTGTCGCTGCGCAACCGCGAATTCGTCCAGGCGGGGCGCACGCTCGGCATGCGCGATGCGAGGCTGATTTTCGGCGAGATCCTGCCGAACGCGCTACCGCCGGTGATCGTCTATGCCAGCGTGGTGATGGCGGTCGCGATCCTGCTTGAAAGCGCGCTCGCCTTTCTGCGTCTTTCCGATCCGAATGTCGCATCGTGGGGCAACCTCATCGGCCTGGGGCGCGACGTGCTGCGCGTGCAATGGTACGTCTCGGCCATTCCGGGCGTGGCGATCCTCGTCACGGTGTTGGCGGTGTCGCTCGTCGGGCAGGGGCTCAACGATGCGCTCAACCCGAGGCTCAAGGGCCGATGACGCAAGCGCCCGCGCCGATCCTCTCCATCGAGAAGCTAAGCGTCCGCCTGCCGACCGGCGCGGAACGCGACCATGCCTTGTCGGAGGTGTCGCTCTCGGTCTCGGCCAATGAAATTCTTTGCCTTGTCGGTGAATCGGGTTCAGGGAAGTCGATGACGGCCAATGCCGTCATGCGGCTGCTGCCCGGCGGCGTGCGCATCGACGGCGGGCATGTGCGGTTCGACGGCCGGGATCTCGCGGCGATCGACGAGGCCGGGATGCGCGCGGTGCGCGGCGCCGGGATCGCGATGATCTTCCAGGAACCGATGACGGCGCTTAACCCGCTGCGCACCATCGGCGATCAGATCGCGGAGATGTTCTCGATCCATACGGAGCTTTCGCGCACCGCGATCCGGGAGAAGGTGCGGGCTCTGCTGGATGAAGTGCGCATCCCGGAGCCCGCCGCCGCCGCCAATGCCTATCCGCACGAACTTTCCGGCGGCCAGCGCCAGCGGGCGATGATCGCGATGGCGCTGGCGCTCGACCCGAAGGTGTTGATCGCCGATGAGCCGACCACCGCGCTCGACGTGACCACGCAAGCGCAGATTCTCACGCTGATCCGCGATCTGCAGAAGCGCAAGGGAACGGCCGTGCTGTTCATTACGCACGATTTTGGCGTCGTCGCCGAGATCGCGGACCGCGTGGCGGTGATGCAGCATGGCGTCGTGGTCGAACAGGGAACGGCGCGGGGTGTCCTCGACAACCCGCAGCACGCCTACACCCGGCAGCTCCTTGCCGCGGTACCGCCCCTGACGGCGCCGCCGCCGCGCAAGCTCGCGGACGAGGCGATTCTGAAGGTCGAAAACGTCTCCAAGACGTTTCGAACCGGCGGTTTTCTCGGCCGCGGCGCGCGCGTCACGCAGGCCGTCAAGAACGTGTCGCTGACGCTGCCGCGCGGAGGAACCATCGGCATCGTCGGCGAATCCGGCTCGGGAAAGTCGACGCTCGCGCGTTGCATCATACGCCTCATCGATCCGGATAGCGGCGCCATCCTGCTCGATGGGAAGGACCTCGCGGCGATGTCGCGCGAGGAGATGCGGGCGCAGGCGCGCGATATCCAGATGGTGTTCCAGGACCCGTTCGCTTCATTGAATCCTCGCCGCAAAGCGGGCGAACTGATCGCGCAGGGGCTTTTCATCCACGGGACGCCGCGGGCCGAAGCACTCTCGCGTGCAACGGAGCTGCTCGCGCTTGTCGGGCTTGATGCGGCAGCCGCCGATCGGTTTCCGCATGAGTTCTCCGGGGGGCAACGTCAGCGCATCGGTCTGGCGCGCGCTTTGGCGCTCCAGCCGA
>JBDHSU010000119.1:0-11883 GCA_039808325.1 Variibacter sp.
CGCCGGATCTCGCTCTCGGGCACCACGGTCACTGTCGCGAACTGATCGGTGACGATGGGGAGCGCGCCGACAGGGACATCGGCCAGCGTGGGAGCGACCGGAGGCGGCGTGTCGCTGGGCGCAGGCGTCGTCGCGGGCTGTGCCGCGCGGGCCGGCTGCGCCGGCCGCCGCGGCGGATGGCGCACGATCGGGCTCGGTGCCGTCACAACGATCGCGGGCAACGCGTCCTGTGCGCTCGCCGCGCCTGGCGCGATCCAGGCGCCGAGCGCCGTGGTGCTCATGAGCGCGATGCGAAGATCGACAAGTCGAAGTGAAATCACCGGCGGCCCCTGCGTTCTTACGATACGCAATGTTATAACATAACATAAAATGCACATGTCAACGCCCCTTTGAGACGCTTCGCGGCAAACGGCCTTTCGATTCGGCGAAATCAGTTATGATGTCTTCAGGAGCAGGGAGGGACGCGCGAAATGTCGGCGCCGGTGGAACTGGTTTGGCTTCTGGCGGCAGTCGCGAAGGGCGACGAGGAGGCCTTCGAGCGCCTCTATGCCGCCACCAGCGCGAAGCTCTACGGCGTCGCCCTGCGCATCTTGCGCCGGCCCGATCTGGCGGACGAGGTCCTGCAGGAAACCTACCTGAAGATCTGGCGCAGCGCCGGCGACTTCAATCCGCGGCTGGCGACGCCGATCACCTGGATGGTCGCGATCGCCCGCAACGGCGCGCTCGATCTCGCGCGCAAGAAGCGGGAGACTTCCATCGAGGACGAGCCGCAGGCGATCGAGACGGCGGCGGAGGAGCGCGATCCGTTGGCGGCGCGCGAGATGACCGACGACCTCAAGCGCCTGCTCGGCTGCATGGGCAGTTTGGAGGAGGATCATCGCCGCGTCCTGCTGCTGGCCTACTACAACGGCTGGAGCCGGCAGCAGCTCGCGACGAAATTCGAGAAGCCCGTCAACACGATCAAGACCTGGCTGCACCGTGGCCTGATTCAGATCCGGGAGTGTCTCGGCGCATGACTCCCGATCAGAACGAACGCACGACTCTCGATCAAAACGATAAGGACGTGCTGGCGGCCGAGTACGTGCTGGGAACGCTCGATAGCGAGGATCGCGCGAACGTCGAAATGCTTCTCGCGCTGGACCCGGACTTTGCGGCGACGGTTGCGAAGTGGGAGCGCCGCCTCGGCGAACTCAGCGCGCTCGTCGAATCCGTCGACCCGCCGAACGACACCTGGGAGTGGATCAAGGTCCGCATCGCCGGCGTGCAGCCGAGCGGGCAGATGTGGCTGCCGGGCGTAAACGATCCTCCGCCTCCTCCTCCGGCCCCGGTGGTGGCGGAGGCGTCGCCAGCCTCGGCCGAGGCGGCTGCCGCGAGCGCGACCGTCGCCGCGTCAGCGACCGATGACGCGCCGGCGGACGTCGCGGCACTCAAGCGCAGCGTCTCGCGCTGGCGAGGGCTCGCGGCCGTTGGCGCGCTGGCCGCAGCAACGGCGGCGGCGTTTTTCGTCGCGCGCGACGTTCGCCCCGACCTCTTGCCGGCAAACATGCGGCCGGTGCCGAAGGTCGTCGAGAAGGAGGTTGTGCGCACCGTCGAAGTGCCTTCGCCGAAAATGGCGGAATATGTCGCGGTCTTGCAAAAGGACGGCGGCCCACCGGCGTTTCTGGTGACGCTCGACATGGAAAAGCACGCGCTCAGTGCCCGCATGGTCGGCGCGCCGGCCGAAGCAGGGAAGAACTACCAGCTTTGGTTGACGTCCAGCGCCTCGCCGGAGCCGCAGTCGCTCGGCATCGTGGGTGAGGGCGAGTTCACGGTGCGGCGCAATCTCGCGGCCTACGACGGGCCGACATTGAGCCATGCGACGTTTATGATTTCGCTCGAGCCCGCCGGCGGTTCGGCCACGGGCAAGCCGTCGGGGCCGCCGATGTTCACCGGCAGGCTGATGCAACTCACGCCGCCGGCGTTTCCGTCGCAGACGCCTTAGCATTCCGGCGAGGGGTTCGCGAATAGCCCGGTCTGGCGCATCGCCTCGCCCGCGGCCATGGCGCACGCCATCGCGACGTTCAGGGATCGCAGCCCCGCGCGCATCGGGATGACGAGACGCGCATCGGCCGCCGCGTGGACTTCGTGCGGCAGGCCCGCGGATTCGCGCCCGAGCAAAAGCATGTCCGTGCGCTGAAACGCATGATCGACATAGGGCGTCGCGGCTTTGGTGGTCAGCGCAACCAGCCGCAACGTCCGCTCTTTTCTCCATGCTTCGAACGCGGACCAGGACGCGTGCCGTGTCAGCGAGACATGATCGAGATAGTCCATCCCGGCGCGGCGGAACGCGCGATCGGTAATCGGGAAGCCGGTCGGCTCGATGATGTGGGCGTCGAGGCCGAAGCACGCGGCCATCCGCAGGATCGTGCCGGTGTTCTGCGCGATGTCTGGCTGAAACAGCGCGATATGCATCCAAGCCTCCGTTTGTTTCCGGTCGGCGACAGCCGCGGCAGGTGTCTTCGGCGATCGCACGGGGCCGCTTGGCGCCGCAGCGTGCGACCATACCGCTTGCACGGCGCGGCGCGGCGATTCGGAGGGATCGAGGGTGCAACCGTGCCTTTCCGGCCACGCCCTTGGCTAGAAGTCCTCGCAATCAAGCTGCAAGCCTTTGTATTCACCGGAACAAGCTCTTGCGCTCCCCCGGCAAGGGTGCCAATAAAACCTCGCCGTCCGCGTTGCGGGCCCGGGCAGGGCCGGCTCGTGGCGGGCTCGTTTGCCGCCTCCCTAGATCGATCGAGGGGCGCGGGGTTCAGCGCAAGCGAGTGCTTTGGCCAGAGGAAAGGACTTGAAGTGACGACCATTTCTTCGGCCGAACCAACCCGGCGTGATTTTCTCTACATCGCGACGGGTGCGGTCGGTGCAGTGGGGCTCGCCGCGGTCGCCTGGCCGCTGATCAATCAGATGAACCCGGACGCGTCCACGATCGCCGCTGGCGCGCCGATCGACGTCGACCTAAGCCCAATCGCCGACGGCCAGGTCATCAAGGTTTTCTGGCGCTCGATGCCGATCTTCGTCAGCCACCGCACGGCGAAGGAGATCAAGGAAGCGCAGGACGTCGACGTCAAGTCGTTGCCGGACCCGCAGCCGGACAGCGCGCGCGTGAAGCCGGGTCACGATCAGTGGCTCGTCGTCATCGGAATCTGCACCCATCTCGGCTGCATTCCGCTTGCCCATCAGGGCGACTATGACGGCTGGTTCTGTCCGTGCCACGGTTCGCAATACGATTCGTCCGGCCGCGTCCGCCGCGGCCCCGCGCCGCTCAATCTCGCAGTCCCGCCCTATACATTCGTTTCCGATACCAAGATCCGGATCGGCGACGGTGGTCAGATTTCACGCACTTAGGTTCGATATGAGCGGACATTCCACCTATCAGCCGCAAAACCGGTTTCTGCAGTGGTTTGAAAGCCGTCTGCCGATCGGCGGCCTTATTCATTCAAGCTTCATTGCTTATCCGACACCGCGCAACCTGAACTACTGGTGGACCTTCGGCGCCATCCTGAGCTTCATGCTCGGCGTGCAGATCGTCACCGGCGTCATCCTGGTGATGCACTACACCCCGCACGTCGACATGGCCTTCAACTCCGTCGAGCACATCATGCGCGACGTGAACTACGGCTGGCTGCTGCGGTATCTGCACTCCAACGGCGCGTCGATGTTCTTCGTTGCCGTCTATATCCATATGTTCCGCGGCCTGTACTACGGCTCGTACAAGGCGCCGCGCGAGGTTCTCTGGATTCTCGGCGTGATCATCTACCTCTTGATGATGGCGACGGGCTTTCTCGGCTACACGCTGCCATGGGGCCAGATGAGCTTCTGGGGCGCGACCGTCATCACCAACTTCTTTTCCGCGATCCCGCTCGTCGGCGAATCGATCACGACCTGGCTGTGGGGCGGTTACGCGGTCGGGAATCCGACGCTCAACCGCTTCTTCTCGCTGCATTATCTTTTGCCCTTCGTGATCGCGGGCGTTGTCGTGTTGCACGTCTGGGCGCTGCATGTCGCCGGCCAGAACAACCCGACCGGCGTCGAGCCGAAGTCGGATCGCGACACCGTTCCCTTCACTCCCTACGCGACCATGAAGGACGCCTTCATGGTCGTCGCCTTCAGCATCGTGTTCGCTTGGTTCGTCTTCTATGTGCCGAACTATCTCGGCCATGCCGACAACTACATCCAGGCGAATCCGGGCGTGACGCCGGCGCACATCGTGCCGGAGTGGTACTATCTCCCGTTCTACGCGATCCTGCGTTCGATCCCGAACAAGCTCGCCGGCGTGATCGCGATGTTCGGCTCGATCGCGATCCTTGCCTTCGTGCCCTGGCTCGACACTTCGAAGGTGCGTTCCGCGAACTACCGGCCGCTCTATCGCCAGTTCTTCTGGGTGTTCGTCATCGTGTGCATCCTGCTCGGCTGGCTCGGCTCGAAGCCCGCGGAAGGCGGCTACGTCATCGGCGCGCGCATTCTCACCGCGTACTACTTCATCCACTTCCTCGTCATCCTGCCGCTGCTCGGTCTGCTCGAGAAGACCAAGCCGCTGCCGCAGTCGATCTACGACTCGGTGCTGAAGCATCCGACGTCGGCCGGTGGCAAACTCGAAGGTGAGCCGGTGACGGCCTCGGGACGCAAGTCATGACGAAGCAACGTTCTCTCGCGGCGCTGGTTTTCGCCGGCGCATTCGCCATCGTCGCTTCCGCGCCCGCAATGGCCATGGAAGAGACTCCGCATCCGCCGCGCCAGTCCTGGTCGTTCGCGGGTCCGTTCGGCACGTTCGACCGGGCGCAACTGCAGCGCGGGTTCAAAGTCTACCACGAGGTCTGCGCGGCCTGTCACAGCATGCATCTGCTCTCGTTCCGCAACCTCTCGGAGCCGGGTGGTCCTGCATTCACCAAGGCCCAAGTGGCCGCGCTCGCGGCTCAAGCGAAAGTCCAGGATGGGCCGAACGACGCGGGCGAGATGTTCGAGCGCGCCGGGCGCCCGGCGGATCGCTTTCCGTCACCGTTCCCGAACGACAATGCGGCGCGCGCGGCCAACGGTGGCGCGTTGCCGCCGGACTTCTCGGTGCTCGCCAAGGCGCGCAGCTACGAGCGCGGTTTCCCGTTGTTCATCTTCGATATCTTCACGCAGTATCAGGAGCAGGGCGTCGACTACATCGTTGCGCTCCTGCACGGCTACGAAGACGCGCCGCAAGGCGTCAAGCTTCCCGAGGGCGCGAATTACAACAAGTACTTTCCGGGCCACGCCATCGGCATGCCGAAGCCGATCGAGGATGGACGCGTCGAATATACGGACGGCACCCCGGCGACGCTCGACAACTACGCCAAGGATGTCGCGGCTTTCATGATGTGGGCGGCCGAGCCGCACCTCGAGGCACGCAAGCGCATCGGCTTCCAGACGATGATCTTCCTGCTCGTGTTCGCCGGGCTTCTTTATTTCGCGAAGAAGAAGGTCTGGTCGACGGCGCCGCACACGCCGGAGCAGCACGCCTGACCGGCGTCGCGATCACGCACGACGTGCGCAATGCCCGGGCTTGACCCGGGCATTTCTTTTTTTGATATGCGACCGTGATGAGAGGAGTTGCCGGGGGTTCTCGGCAATGCGACGAGGAAAGACGCTGCGATGACCAAAGCCGTGCTGGGAATCATCGGCGGCTCGGGGATCTACGATCTTCCGGGGCTGCGGAACGTTCGCGAGGAAGCGATGGCGAGCCCTTGGGGCGAGCCTTCGGCGCCGCTGCGCCGCGGCGACATCGATGGGCTCCCCGTCGTGTTTCTGCCACGGCACGACAAGGGGCACCGCCTTTCGCCCTCCGACATCAATTACCGCGCCAACATCGACGTGCTCAAGCGCGCGGGCGTCACCGACCTGGTGTCGCTCTCCGCTTGCGGTTCGTTCAAGGAAGAGCTGCCGCCGGGGACGTTCGTGCTCATCGATCAATTCGTCGATCGCACCCATAAGCGCGAGAGCTCGTTCTTCGGCAAGGGCTGCGTCGCGCATGTCTCGATGGCGCATCCGGTGTCGCCGCGATTGCGCATCCACGTCGCCAGCGCCGCGATGGCGGAGGGCATCGAAGTCAAGCGCGACGGGACTTACGTCTGCATGGAGGGCCCGCAGTTCTCCACTTATGCCGAGAGCATGACCTACAAGCAGCTCGGCTATTCGGTGATCGGCATGACCAACATGCCGGAAGCCAAGCTCGCGCGCGAAGCGGAGATTTGCTACGCGACCGTCGCCATGGTGACGGACTTCGACTGCTGGCATCCCGATCATGACGCCGTCACGGTGCAGGACATCATCACGGTGCTGACGGCGAACGCGGAAAAGGCGAAGCGCTTGGTCACGCGCCTCGCCAAGGATTTTCCGCGCGAGCACGAGCCGTGCCCGATCGGTTCGGACCGCGCGCTCGACACGGCGCTGATCACGGCGCCGGAAGCGCGCGACCCCGAGCGGATGAAGAAACTGGACGCCGTCGCCGGCCGCATCCTTCGCCCGAACTGATACGGGCGGCACCGCGCCGAGCGGTGCCCGCCCGCGTGCGCTGTTGCCTCAGCGCCAGTGGCGGTGGCGCCCATGGTGGCGGTGGCCACGCCAATGATGGCGCGGGCCCCAATAGCGGTGGCTGCGCCAGTGCGGGCGGTGCCAGCGGCGTCCGCCATGGCAGAAGCCCCTGCGCGGATGGCAATGATAGTAAGGTCGCCAGTCGACCGTCTGCAGCCCGTTCGACAGGGGCGCCGTCATCCCATCTTGAGCGGGCAGCGTCCCGGCGGCAGCCGGCGTTGCCAGGAGCCCGAAACCGAACGCTGCGGCGATCAGAATTTTTCTCATGTATCGATTCCTCTCTTGTCGCCCATGCGTGGCCAACGTCTCATTCCGGCGATGGTTTCATGTCGCCGCCGCCGCTGCTAAGACGTCACCGCGCGGCCCAATTGTCGCCCTGACGCTGAAGAGGAGTTCATAGATCGTGGTGTCGCCTGTTTTGGAGAACGATCTGCGCGCGGCGATCCGCACGATTCCGGACTATCCGAAGCCGGGCATCATGTTTCGCGACATCACGACGCTTCTCGGCAACGCGCGCGCGTTTCGTCGCGCGGTGGACGAACTGGTGCAGCCTTGGGCCGGGTCGAAGATCGACAAGGTCGCCGGCATCGAGGCGCGCGGATTTATCCTCGGCGGCGCCGTCGCGCATCAGGTCTCGGCCGGCTTCGTCCCGATCCGCAAGAAGGGCAAGCTGCCGCATCAGACGGTGCGCATGGCCTATGCGCTCGAATACGGCACCGACGAAATGGAGATGCATGTCGACGCCATCAACAAGGGTGATCGCGTCATCCTTGTCGACGACCTCGTGGCGACCGGCGGCACCGCGGAAGGCGCGGTGAAGCTGCTGCGCCAGATGGGCGCGGACGTGCTCGCGGCGTGTTTCATCATCGATCTGCCCGAACTCGGCGGCGCCGCAAAATTACGCGCGCTCGATGTTCCCGTGCGCACCCTCGTCACCTTCGAGGGGCATTAAACGAGCGAAGCGCTTGAACCGTCACCCTGAGGTGCGAAGGCGCGAAAGCGCCGAGCCTCGAAGGGCGACGGGTCAGAATGTGCGGCCATCCTTCGAGGCTCGCTTCGCGAGCACCTCAGGATGACGGCGTCAGGTGACACGTCACCTGTGTTGTGCCGTTCGCATATGGCGCCCCAGCGCGATCGCGATGGGGATCGTGATCAACGTCAGGCACGCGACCACCGCGACGGACGTCTCCAGCCCGGCCTTGTCGCCGATCAATCCGCTCAGCGTCGGCGCAAGCGCGCCGGAACCGATCGTGCCGGTGTAGAAGATGCCGAACGCGCGATCGCGCGTCGCCGGGGAAACGAATTGCGGGACCGAGCCATAGGTCAGGGATGACGTGCCGTTGAGGACGACGCCGACGAACGGCAACAGCACAAGCGTCGGCGCGAGCGGCAGGACATAGATCGCAGCCATTCCCATGGCGGTCATCATTTCCGTCAGAACGACGGCGCCGATGATCCCGAAACGCGCGCCGATGTGAGCACAGACGAGCTTGCCGGCGGCGCCGCCGACAAACACGAGCGTGAGCGCCAAGCCGGCCATCGCCGGCGTTGCCCCTTTGGCGATGAGCAGGAACGGCACGAAGACGAGAAACCCCGCCCGCGCGGCGCTATCGAAGGCGCCGATGGCGAGAAGCAGCCGGAAGCCGGGGCTGCGGAACGCGGAACGTTGCTCCGTCGCCGCGGTCGGCGCGGAGCCATCCGTTTCCGCGTCCGCGGTGAAGCGCGGCGCGAGCAGAATGATGGCCAGCGCCGCGCCGAGCCCGAGCAAGCCGAGGATCGCGACCATCGGCCGCCAATGCATCAGCATCAACATCAGCGCGGCGACGCCGGGGATCGCCATTTTCCCCAAGTCGCCGGAAAAATTGTAGGTGCCGAGCGCGGTGATCGAGCGGCGGCCCTCGAATGTCCGCGCCACCAGCGCCGACGCCAGCGGATGCTGCGTGGCCGATCCCGCGCCCGCCAGGAACAGCGCGACGAGCAGCCATCCGTAGCTTGTCCCGGCGGCCGTCAGGCTGAAGCACAGTCCGCACAATGCGGTGCCGCACGCCAGCACCAGCGGCCCGCCCACGCGCTCGGCCACGAGGGTCGAGGGAATCTGCAGGCTCGCCATCGTGCCGGTGAAGATGCTGCGCAGCAGCCCGACCGCGGCATAGGAGAGCGCGAACTCCTGCTGCCACAGCGGCAGCACGACATAGATCAGGTCGGTGTAGCCGTCGTGCAGCGCATGCGCGCCGCAAGCGATGCCGAGCGCGCGCCGTTCACGCGGCCGGTCGGCGGCGGTTGATGGCGCTGGCTCGCTCAATGCCATGTTTAGGTCCGGCGGGATTCGACGAAGACCGCTCCGATGAAGGAGTACACCAGTTCACCGTGCTGATTGGTGCCGGTATTGCGCGAGAACACAAGGCCCCAACCGGGTCGGCTCTGCGAGCGGCGGGTCTCCAGTGCTTCCGTCGCATAGGTGATGGTGTCGCCGGCGTAGACCGGCTTGAGCCACTTCAGATCGCGAAAGCCGGGGGAGGGCCCCCAGGTCGCGACCGGCTTGCCTTGCGCGCGTAGCTCCGCGACCACTTTCTTGCGGTAGTCGACGAGAAACCGCATGCAGACGGCGGCCGTGTGCCAGCCGGACGCGCAGAGCGCGCCGAAGTGCGATCGTGCCGCGGCCGCTTCGTCCATATGGAACGGCTGCGGATCGTATTGCGCGGCGAAGGCTTTGATCTCGTCCGCCGCGAAGGTGTGGCGGCCGATTTCCGATTTCTCGCCGATGCGAATGTCCTCGAGATAGTACATCGCGATCAGCCCCCGGCCCGCGCGGTCGTGGCGCCGCGGCGCTCGAGCATCAGCGGCGTCTGCAATGTCGCGATGCATTCGCGCTTCTGGTTGAAAAGCTCCTGGAACAACACGACGAAGCCCATCTGCGGGCGGCTGCGCGACGCGCGCGTCTCGCGAACGGTGATGCGCAGCGTGAGTTGATCGTTCGGACGCATCGGCTTCATCCATTTGACTTCGTCGATGCCGGGCGCGCCCATCGAGGCCATGTTCAGGACGATGCCGTCGCACGCCATGCGCATCATGACGGCGCAGGTATGCCAGCCGGAGGCGCCGAGAGTGCCGAGCATCGTTGCCTTTGCTCCTTCGTCGGTGAGGTGCATCGGCTGCGGATCGAACTGTGAGGCGAAATCGATGATTTCCTCACGGGTCACGAGGCGAGGGCCGAATTCCATGACCTGTCCGGCGGAGAAGTCCTCGAAGAAAAACTGCGGCACAGAACGCCCCCGAATATGGTTCCCACGCTCCGTAGCGGCCCCCCGGCACCGGGTCAATTGCCTGGAAGGGCGCCGCCGCACGCAGGCGCCCGCATATTGGCCGCGACGATCAGATCGGCATCGCGGGGCTCGGAGCCTGATCGGGAGCGATCGCGTGTGCGGTTGCTCCTCTCTCTCGCTCTCCCCTGGAGGAGGCGGGCGAAAGGACGGCCCGCTGAATTTTCGGCCGCCAGGCCCTCAGGTGGCGAAGCGGAAGTGCATCACGTCGCCGTCGGCGACGGTGTATTCCTTGCCTTCCAGGCGCAGCTTGCCGCCGTCGCGCGCGCCGGCCTCGCCGCCGAGCGCGACATAGTCGTCGTAGGCGATCGTCTCGGCGCGGATGAAGCCGCGCTCGAAGTCGGTGTGGATCACGCCCGCCGCCTGCGGCCCGCGCGTTCCGCGCGTGATCGTCCAGGCCCGCGCCTCCTTCGGCCCGACCGTGAAGAAGGTGACGAGATCGAGAAGTGCGTAGCCGGCGCGGATCAGCCGGTTGAGGCCGGGCTCCGCAAGGCCGATCGCGGCGAGATAGTCCGCCCGCTCCTCCGGCGGCAGCACCGCGATCTCGGCTTCGATCTTCGCCGAGATCGTCACGGCGACGGCGCCCTCCGCGGCCGCGCGTTCCTCCACCTTGCGCGACAGCGAATTGCCGGTGGCGGCGGATGCTTCCTCGACATTGCAGACATAGAGTACGGGCTTCGCGGTCAGGAGGCCGAGCGAACGGAACAGCTTCTCGTCCTCGGCGCGCCGCTCCAGCAGTCGCGCCGGCTTGCCGTCGCGTAAGAGCGCAAGCGCGCCCTCGACCAGCACCAGCGTTTCTTTCGCTTCCTTGTCGTTGCCGCGGATTTTCTTCTGCAGCGGATCGATGCGCTTCTCCAGGCTCTCGAGATCCGCGAGCATCAGCTCGGTTTCGATCGTCTCGATATCGGCGATGGGATCGATCGTGTTGGAAACGTGCGTGACGTCGTCGTCCTCGAAGCAGCGCACGACATGCGCGACGGCGTCGACCTCGCGGATGTTGCCGAGGAACTGGTTGCCGAGGCCTTCGCCCTTCGACGCGCCCTTCACCAGCCCTGCGATGTCGACGAAGGTCAGGCGGGTGGGGATGATCTGCGCCGACTTCGCCAGCGCCGCGAGCGTGTTGAGGCGCTGATCGGGCACCGCGACCTCACCGACATTCGGCTCGATGGTGCAGAACGGATAGTTGGCCGCCTGCGCCGCCGCCGTTTCGGTGAGCGCGTTGAAGAGCGTCGACTTGCCGACATTCGGCAGTCCGACGATGCCGCATTTGAAACCCATGGACGTATCAGACCTTGCTTAGCCCCGACCGTCGTCGGGCTTGTCTCCCGAGCCGTTCGGCTCGAATCCTTTGGCCGTCATGGCGAGGTGGACACGATTCTGAAACGTCGCGTCCTCGCCGCGCACGAGAAGCGCCGCGTTGTCGGCGAGCGCCTCGCACAGCGCCTCCACCTGCGGCTTTTCGCTTTTGGCGAAATCGCCGAGCACATAAGAGAGCACGAGTTCCTTTTGGCCCGGATGGCCGATCCCAAGGCGCACGCGCCGATAATCGTTGCCGATATGCGCGGTGATGGAGCGCAGCCCGTTGTGTCCGGCATTGCCGCCGCCCTGCTTGACGCGGAGCTTGCCGGGCGGGAGGTCGAGCTCGTCATAGAACACGACGATGTCTTTGAGCGGAAGTTTGTAGAAACGCGCCGCCTCGGCCACGGCGCGGCCGGATTCGTTCATGAATGTGCCGGGAAGGAGAAGCAGCGCCCGGTCGCTGCCGATCGGCCCTTCGGCCGTGACGCCCTGAAAACGCCGGCGCCATGGACCGATGCCATGGCGCTTGGCGATCGCCTCGACCGCCATGAAGCCGAAATTGTGCCGGTTCCCGACATAGCGCGCGCCGGGATTTCCGAGCCCGACGAAGAGCACCATGAGAGGCCGGCGAGCTCCTTACTTTTTCTCGGCTTTCTTGTCGGTCTTCTTCTCG
>JBDHSU010000120.1:0-11877 GCA_039808325.1 Variibacter sp.
ACGCCGCGGATATCCTGCCCGTCGATCAGGATCTTTCCACCCGTCACCTCGTAGAAGCGGAACAGCAGACGCGAGATTGTCGATTTTCCCGCGCCGGATGGGCCGACGATCGCCACCGTGCGGCCCGCCGGAACCTCGAAGCTGATACCCTTGAGGATCGGACGCTCGGGATCGTAAGCGAAGCGCACGTCCTCGAACCGCACCACGCCGTTAGCGACCGCAAGCGGCCGCGCGCCCGGCTTGTCCTTGATCTCGGGATCGCGGCCGAGGATCAGAAACATGCTTTCGATATCGATCACCGCCTGCTTGATCTCGCGATAGACCATGCCCATGAAATTCAGCGGCTGATAAAGCTGGATCATCATTGCGTTGATCATCACGAAATCGCCGACCGTCTTCGTTCCGCCGACGATTTCGGGAACGCACATCACCATGGCCGCCGTCAGGCCCGCGGTGAAAATCGCGGCCTGGCCGGCATTGAGGACGGCGAGCGACGTGTAGGACTTCACGCTCGCCTTCTCATATCGCGCCATCGTGCGGTCGTAGCGTTCCGCCTCGCGCTGCTCCGCGACGAAGTATTTGACCGTCTCGTAGTTCAAAAGGGAATCGATCGCCTTGGTGTTCGCCTCCGTATCGCTGTCGTTCATGCGGCGGCGAATGCCGATGCGCCACTCCGTCGCGTAGTAAGTATACGCCATGTAGACGGCGACGGTGACAAGCACGACGACGACGTAGCGCCAATCGAACTGATACAGCAGCACGCCGACGATCAGCGCGAGTTCTATGATCGTCGGGATGAGCTGCAGGATCACCATCCGCACGATCACTTCGATGCCGTTGCGGCCGCGCTCCAGCACGCGCGTCAGCCCGCCGGTCTTGCGCTCCAGATGAAAGCGCAGGGAGAGGAGATGCATGTGCTCGAAAGTGAGATTGGCGAGGCGGCGCACCGCGTGCATCGCCACCTTGGCGAAGACGCCGTCGCGCATTTGCGTGAGCACCGCCATCAGGACGCGCATGCCGCCATACGCGGCCGTCAGCGCGATCGGCGCCGCGACGACCCAGCCCATGAGCGAAAGGGTCGGCGGCTGCCCCTGCCCCTCCGCCAGCGCATCGGTCGCCCACTTGAATGTGAAGGGAACGTAGATGGTGGCGAACTTGGCGAGCACCAGAAAGCCCATGGCCACAACCACGCGCCATTTCAGGTCGCTCCGCTCCCTCGGCCAGATATAGGGCCATAGGTGGATCAGGGTCGGTATCAACGATCCCCGGGCGCCGTCCGCCCGCGGCTTGGGAGCGCTGCGCGATGAGGTATCGGTCATGGGGCTGGCATCGAGGCTGGCGTTCCGGAGGTTAAACGGCCACCCATAGCGGCCCAAAAGTTCCGTCCATATAAGGCCTTGCCGCCGCGGGTGATATCCCTCGCCTTGTTTTCCGCCACATGCGATGCCAAATCGCAGCTATGGAAACGATTCGGAGCATCTGCGTTTATTGCGGATCCGGTCCCGGCAATGACCCCGCATTTATCGATGCGGCGCACGCCTTCGGGGCCATTTTAGCCAAGAACGGCATCACGCTTGTCTACGGCGGCGGCTCGCTTGGATTGATGGGCGCAACCGCCAAATCCGTGCTGGAGCACGGCGGCAAGGTCGTCGGCATCATTCCCGAATTCCTCACGGACAGGGAAAAGGCGCTCACGCGGGCGCATGAGATGATCGTCACGCGCGACATGCACGAGCGAAAGCGCATCATGTTCGAGCGTGCCGACGCCTTCGTGGCGCTGCCGGGCGGCATCGGCACGCTGGAGGAGCTTGTCGAGCAACTCACCTGGGCGCAGCTCGGCCGCCACCGCAAGCCGATCCTCATCCTCAACACCAACGGCTTCTGGGAGCCGTTCTCGGCGCTGATCGAACACATGTCCAAGAACGCGTTCATCCGGCCCGGGCTCAACGTGCGCATTCTCTCCGCCTCGAAGCCGGAGGAAATCCTGCCGAAGCTGCGCGCCGCCGCGCCCGGATCGAAGGAAGTCGAGGCGATCAAGGCCGCGACCATCGTCCAGCAAATGTAACGGGCGAAAGAATGCGATCATCGTCGCCGGCCGTCAGGCCGGCGCGTTCGATTTCAGAAGCTTGTAAACTATCGAATCCATCAGCGCCTGGAACGACGCGTCGATGATGTTCGGCGAAACCCCGATCGTCGCCCAGCGCGCACCGGTTTCGTCGCGGCTTTCGATCAACACGCGCGTGACGGCTTCCGTACCGCCGTTGAGGATGCGCACGCGATAGTCGGTCAGCTCCAAGCCGCCGATGAAACGCTGATATTTACCGAGGTCCTTGCGCAGCGCGACGTCGAGCGCGTTGACCGGACCGTTGCCTTCCCCGGCCGAGATCAGCGTCTCGTCGCCGACCTTCACCTTCACCACCGCTTCGGCGACCGTCGTCAGTTGCCCGATGGCGTTGTAGCGCCGCTCGACATTCACCTTGAAGCGCTCGACGGCGAAGTAGTCCGGCACGGTCCCGAGCGCGCGCCGCGCCAGCAGTTCGAACGACGCATCCGCCGCTTCATAAGCGTAGCCGGCGGCTTCACGCTCCTTCACCGTCTCGAGCAGACGCCCGATTCGCGGATCGTTCTTATCGACGGAGAGGCCGACGCGCTCCAGTTCCGCGAGGACGTTCGAACGCCCGGCCTGATCCGATACCAGAAGCTTGCGGCTATTCCCGACCGCGTCCGGGGTGACGTGCTCGTAAGTCGCGGGCTCCTTCACGATGGCGGATGCGTGGATGCCGGCCTTGGTCGCGAACGCGCTGTCGCCGACATAGGGCGCGTGCCGGTTCGGCGCACGGTTGAGCATCTCGTCGAGCGTGCGCGAGACATGCGCCAGCGTCTTGAGCTTTTCCTGCGAGACGCCGATGTCGAAACGGTCCGCGAACTCCGACTTGAGCTTGAGCGTCGGGATAAGCGACGTGAGATTGGCATTGCCGCAGCGCTCGCCCAGCCCGTTGAGCGTTCCCTGGATCTGGCGCGCGCCGGCGCGCACCGCCGCGAGCGAGTTCGCAACGGCCTGCTCGGTGTCGTTGTGGGCATGGATGCCGACATGGTCGCCCGGAATGTGCTTCACGACATCCGCGACGATCGTCTCGATCTCGTGCGGCAGCGTGCCGCCATTGGTGTCGCACAGGACGACCCAACGCGCCCCGGACTCATAGGCCGCCTTGGCGACGCCCAGCGCATGCGCGGCATTCGCTTTGTAGCCGTCGAAGAAATGCTCGCAGTCGAGCAGGACCTCGCGCCCCTTGGCGACGGCTGCTTTCACACTGTCGCGCACGGACGCGAGATTTTCCTCCGGCGTCGTCTCCAGCGCGACGCGCACATGATACTCGGAGGCCTTGGCGACGTAGCAGATGGCGCCCGCTTTCGCTTCGAGCAGTCCCGCGATGCCGGGATCGTTCGACGTGGAGCGGCCAGGCCGACGCGTCATGCCGAAAGCCGTGAACGTCGCCGCCTTGAAGGCCCGCGACTTGCCGAAGAATTCCGTGTCCGTCGGGTTGGCGCCAGGGTAGCCACCCTCGATGTAATCGACGCCCAGTTCGTCGAGCATCGCCGCAATCGCAAGCTTGTCGTGCAGCGTGAAATCGACGCCGTTGGTCTGCGCACCGTCACGCAGCGTCGTATCGAAAAGATAGAGCCGTTCGCGCGTGCTCATCGGGGGTTCTTCCTATTGGTCCATGCGGGCAAGCCGCTTTTCCATCGTCGTGTTGGCGAGCCACTCGCCGCCGCGCATCACGGTGTTGCGTTGCTGGCCGACATATCCGCGCTTCTCGAAGAACGGGCGCGCCGTCTCGCTGGCATCGACCGTGAGCGTCGTGGCGCCGCGTGCCGTCGCCAGTTTCTCGACCGCGTCGACGAGCATCGCCCCGACGCCCTGCCCGGCGACGGCCGGATGCACGTAGAGCAGATCGATCTTGTCCGGCCCTTCCATCGACAGAAAGCCGATGGGCGAGCCCTCGACCGTGGCGACGAGCGTCAGCTCGCGACCGAAGCGCTCGGCGAACGCCTCCTCGTCATCCGCCGCGGATGCCCAGGCATCGCGTTGCGCGTCGTCGTAGTCCTCGCCCGTGAGCCCGGCGACGCTGGCGCGGAAAATCTCCACCAAGAGCGGCGCGTCCGCGGGGAGAAACGGCCGCAGCGCGTAGGTCGGATGCGCACGCGCACTCATCGCGCGACCTCCCAGGTCGTGCCATCCTTCGAGTCCTTTAGCACCACACCCATCGCCGCAAGCTCATCGCGAATACGGTCCGACTCGGCGAAATTCTTCGCCTTGCGCGCCGCGTTGCGCGCTTCGATCAGCATCTCGACGGTCGCCGTATCGACGCCTGCGCTTTTCCGCGCTTTCCAGGCCGCCGCGCTCTCCTGCAGCAAGCCCATCAGCCGCAGCGATGCCGCCAGTTCCTCGCGCGCCAATGCGTCGCCACCTTGCGCCAAATTGCGCAAGCCGTGCAGCGCGGCGATCGCCTGCGGCGTATTGAGATCGTCCGTCAGCGCCTCCAGCACCGCGCCTGAAATGTCTCGCGCCTGGATATCGCCGGCGGTCGCATACCAGTCGTCCAGTGTCCGCCAGCTTTCCTCCATCCCCTTCACCGTCCAGTCGACCGGCTGGCGGTAATGCGTGCGCAGCATGTTGAGGCGCAGCACCTCGCCCGGCCAATCGGCCAGCAACTCCCGGATGGTGACGAAGTTGCCGAGCGACTTCGACATCTTCTCGCCCTCGACCTGCAAAAAGCCGTTGTGCATCCACACCTGCGCCATGAGGGGGGCGTCGAAGGCGCAGCGCGTCTGCGCCACCTCGTTCTCGTGGTGCGGAAACAGCAGGTCGATGCCGCCGCCATGGATGTCGAAGGTCTCGCCGAGATGCTTCCACGCCATTGCCGAGCATTCGATATGCCAGCCGGGGCGCCCCGCGCCGGTGATACCGCACGGCGAATCCCACCCCGGCTCGCCCGGCTTCGACGGCTTCCACAGCACGAAGTCCATGGCGTCGCGCTTATAGGGCGCGACGTCGACACGCGCGCCCGCGATCATCTCGTCGAGCGGACGGCGCGACAGCCGCCCATAGTCCGCCATCGACGGGACACCGAACAGCACATGCCCTTCCGCGACATAGGCATGGCCGCCGGCGACGAGCCGCTCGATCAGAACCTTCATCTCTTCGATATGCTCGGTCGCGCGCGGCTCGACAGTCGGCGGCAGGCAGCCGAGCGCCCTCACGTCCTCGCGAAAATTCGCGTAAGTCGTCTCGGTCAGTTCGCGGATCGTGATGCCGCGCTCGACGGCACGCGCGTTGATCTTGTCATCCACGTCCGTGATGTTGCGGACGTATTTGACGCGGTCGTCGCCGTAGAGATGGCGCAAGAGCCGGAACAGCACGTCGAAGACGATGACCGGGCGCGCGTTGCCGATATGCGCGAAATCGTAGACGGTCGGCCCGCAGACATACATGCGCACCCGCCGCCCGGCGTCAGGCAAGTCCCCCTGCCAGTCGAGCGGAACGAAGGCCTCCTTGGTCCGCGTCAGCGTATTGTAGAGCTTGAGATCCATAGGGACATCCTGCCTCGCCGGCCGGGCATCCCTCTCTTCAGCGAAAAGAACGGGCCTCAGCCAGCGTGGACGCTAGCTGCAAATAATCGCCACGACGTTGCCGGGCGCGTGAGGGTGACCGTTCATGGGGCGGCACAATGCTTGCGGCCCCGACATCGGTCAAGGAGGGGGGCGCCGAATTCGGCGGCTGCGGTCACTATTTCGCCACCGTGTCGCCAGCGCCGGGCCGTTTCTTTCAAGTTTTAGTTATCTTGGTCCGGAAACCTTAGGCGGGTGCGGGGTAATTGACGCGACGGCGAACCAATTCCGGCTCCGTGCGTTGACGTGGGCCGGCGGGAAGCCGGTCCATGCGAAGCCCGGCCTGAGGGCCGGCCATAGACGACAGCGAGTCGAGAATGCGTCCGTCCAAGCCCTTCGTCGAACTGGAATTGCGCCCCGTCGAAGCCCCTTCTTGCGCCAGCGAAGGTGCGCGCGTGTTCATGCTCCTGCCGACGGTCGACGAACTGCTGGGCGTGACCGCCTTTGGCTCCCCGCGTCCGATCAACCTCCCCGAAGGTAGTCGCCTGCGCGGCGGCTGGTCGATCATCGGCCGAATGGTCCGTCACCCCGACTGGACCGTGCATTAACTGGACTGTGCATTAGACGTTTTTGACGCTCGCCATATCGCGGCCGCGGATGTTAATCGCGTCTTAACGGCTCCGCTCAATATTGCGCATCCGTTCCGATGGATGCCCTATGCGTATCGCCCTTCTCCCCCTTCTCGCCGTCGTTTCGGCGCTCTTCACCCACCCTGCCTCCGCCGAACACAAGACGTTCGTCATCGCCAACGCCTCCGACGGCTACGGCGTCGACCAATGTCTCACGACCAATGCACGCTGCGGCATGCTGCTCGCGGACGCCTATTGCATGGCGCACGATTTTCGGCAGGCCGCCTCGTTCCGGAAGGTCGAGACGGCGGACGTGACGGGCGCAATCCTCGTCGCCGAAACAGCGAGCGCGAAGGCCGGGCGCGACAGCTTCATCGCGATCGAATGTAGCCGCTGACCGCGCGCCCTACTTCTCAAGCCAGTCTGCGCACTTCGCGAGCGGCGCCGTGTCCGCGCCCCAAGGCATGATGGGAACGGACGACGTCGAATTCTTCGGCGAGCCCTCGATGATCCGGTCCGAATAGACCATGTAGACGAGGACGTTCCGCTTCACATCGCAGCCGCGCACGATCTGCATCTTCTTGAAGAACAGCGAGCGGCGCTGGCGAAACACGTCGTCGCCCTGCTCGAACTTCGCCTTGAAGCGGATCGGGCCGGTCTGCCGGCACGCCAGCGAGATGTCGGAGGTCTCCTCCGCAACGCCGATCCAACCCTTGAAGCCACCCTTCTCCGCTGCCGTGAAATGACAGGCAACGCCCTCCACGATGGGGTCGTCGATCCCGTAGGTGGCCAGCTTGTCGTTCGGGCTCAGCCACTTGAACACCGTGGACTTCTTGAAGATCAAGTCCGGCTCCTCGGCCGCGCGCGCCGGCGCGAACATGACGCCGCACGAGACGAGCACGACGGATAAAGCGGCAAAAAACGCTCGACAGCGCATGCGGACCTCCCTGTCACGCGAGCCTATATGGGGACGGCCATTCGCGCATGCGAGAGAGCCCGCGCAACGCTCATGCCGTTCCGGCAGGGCGAGCCGCGCGCGCGAGGCCGACCACATCGCGCAGCACGCCAAGATCGCCGATATGGTTTGCCCGAATGAGGACAAGGCGGGCATTGAGGTCGGCGCTTTCCGCCTCCGAGAGGTCCCGGCGCCACGGCCGAGGCGTCCGCCGCCCGCGAAAGATCCCGGGACACGACCAGGCGGCCGTCGCGGCCGTCCTTTAGCGACGCAAGTTTCATGGCGCGCCCCGCAAAAATACGGCATGTTGGCCCGGCATGACGGGCCCCGCCGGGCCGGACCGATCTTTCTCATAGGGGTTTTCTCATGACGCTGAAGCGACGGCAATTCATCCAGGCCGCGGCCGCCTCCCTCGCCACCGGGAGCATCGCCGCGCCGGCCATCGCCCAATCCCAGCCCGAGATCAAATGGCGCATGACCTCGAGCTTTCCGAAGCAGCTCGACAACATCTACGGCACCGCACAGACGTTCGCGAAATACGTCGCGGAGGCGACCGACAACAAGTTTCAGATTCAGACCTTTTCCGCCGGCGAGATCGTGCCCGGCCTGCAGGCGCTCGACGCGGTCACTTCGGGATCGGTGGAAGCCTGCCAGACGCCGCTCAATTTCTATCTCGGCAAGGACCCGACCTTGAGCTTCGCCACGGCGCTGCCGTTCGGCCCGAACGCGCGGCTGCAATATTCATGGTGGCACTTCGGCGGCGGCGCCGAGATCATCAACGGCGTCCTCGCCAACTTCAAGGCCATCGCTTTCGCGAGCGGCAACTCCGGCACCCAGATGGGCGGCTTCTTCCGCAAGGAGATCAAGGAGGTCGACGACCTCAAGGGCCTCAAATTCCGTATCGCCGGGCTCGGCGGCCAGGTATTGGCGCGGCTTGGCGTCGTGCCGCAGATCATCGCCGGCGGCGACGTCTATCCCGCGCTGGAGAAAGGCACGATCGACGCCGCCGAGTTCGTCAGCCCGTACGACGACGAGAAGCTCGGCCTGCACAAGGTCGCCAAGTACTACTATTACCCCGGTTGGTGGGAAGGCGGCGCCATGCTGCACTTCGCCGTCGGCCTCGAGCACTGGAACAAACTGCCGAAGAACTATCAGCACATCTGGCTGCAGGCGTGCGACGCCTCGAACAACTGGATGCTCGGCCGCTACGATGTGCTCAACGGCGCGGCGCTTAAGCGCATGATCAGCCAGGGGGCGGAGCTTCGGGGTTTCTCGCAGCCCGTCATGGAAGCCTGCTTCGATGCGGCGCAGAAACTTTACGGCGAACTCGCAGCGTCCAACGCGAACTTCAAGAAGGCGCTGGACTCCATGGTGCCGTTCCGCACCGAGCATTATCAATGGTGGCAGGTCGGCGAGTATTCCTACGACACCTTCATGATCCGCATGCGCGGGAAGGTTACGACCGGTTAGCGGTCTCTCTCGGCCTCATGCCGCGGAGCATCGCGGAGCGATACGTCTCGAAGCACGGGCCGCTCCTTCCTTCGAGACGCAACCTAGGATCTGATCCAACAGAGGCCGACAAGCCGGACACGACCAAGAGCTTGGCCCCGCGGGCCGGACATCGATGTGAATCAGACCCATATCGCCAAGGCCGTGCTGTGGATGTGCGGCACGCTCGTTTCCTTCTCGGTGATGGCGCTCTCGGTTCGCGCTCTGGCGCGGACGATGAACACATTCGAGATCTTGGCCGCGCGCGGCGCCTTCGGCGTGCTCGTTTTCATCGGCCTCGCGGCGTTGCGGCCGCAACTGCGGCGCCAGATCAGGCTGCGCGAGATCCGGCTGCATGCCATGCGCAACGGCGTCAGCTTCGCGTCGCAAGTCGGCTGGGTCCACAGCCTCACCGTCCTGCCTCTCGCGACCGTCACCGCGCTCGAATTCACCGCGCCCGCATGGGCCGCCGCACTCGCCGTCCTGTTCCTGCGCGAGCGGATTACCCCGGCGCGGGTCCTTACCGTCGTCATGGGCGTGATCGGCGTCCTGATCATTCTCCGGCCCGGAGCCGTGCCGCTGGAGACGGGAATATTCGTGATGGTCGCGGTCGCCGCCGGCTTCGCCATCGGCTACATCATCACGAAGAAGCTGACGGGCTCCGAAACCACATTCGCGATCCTCTTCTGGATGAATGTGATGCAATTCCCGCTCTCTCTGCTTGGGGTCGATCCGACATTTCTCGCGCGAATTGACGGCGCGCAGCTCTTGCCCCTGCTCGGCGTGTCCATTCCCGGCATCACCGCGCATCTGTGCATGACCAACGCCTTCCGTGCCGGCGACGCGCAGGTCGTCGTTCCCCTCGATTTCCTGCGCCTGCCGCTGATTGCCGTCCTTGGATGGATATTCTATGCGGAGCGCGCGGACGTCCTGCTGTTCGTCGGAGCCGCCTTTATCATCACGGGAATCCTCGTGAATCTCCGCTCGGAGGCCCGGAGACCGCAGGTTGACACAACTTTGCCTTCGCGCTGAGGCAAAGCTTGTTACCGTCCAGAGTGGCGTTTAAGAGCCGGGTGACGCCAGGGCCGAGCAAGGGGACATCGTGGATCGTTTGCGGATATTGCTGGCAATCGCGGCCGGCCTGACGGTCGCCCTGACCTCTCCGGCCCTTCGTGCCCAAAGTCCCTATCCCTACCCCGGTGCGCCGCCCCAGGATGCACGCAGTCCCGCGTGCGCGCGCCTCGAAGCCCAGCTTACCGCGCTCGACCGCAACCCGCAGGATGCCGGCCGCGCCGACCAGATCCGCCGTTATGAGGAGGCGGAAAATCGTCAGCAGCAGGAGTTGAACCGGCTCTCCGTCCAGAGTCAGCGCCTCGGCTGCGATCGCGGCGGCGGTTTCTTTCTGTTCGGCCGCAGCCAGCCGCCGCAGTGCGACCAGATCAACCGCCAAATCCAGACGATGCGCACCAATCTCGAGCGCATCACCACCGGTCTCGAGCAATTGCAAGGAAGCGGCAACGACCGGGAGCAGCAGCGACACTCCATCCTGATCGCATTGGCGCAGAACGATTGCGGCCCGCAGTACCGCACGGCGGTGTCTCGCCAGCGCGGCCTGTTCGACACGCTGTTCGGCGGCGGGGCGGACACCACCGAGGAACCGAACGCCGCGGAAGCCAATCCCGTTCCGTCCGGGACATATCGAACCCTCTGTGTCCGCACCTGCGACGGCTTCTATTTCCCGATTTCCTACGCGACCGTGCCGAGCCGGTTCCCGGAGGATGAGCGCGCGTGCCAGCGGATGTGCCCCGCCGCGCAGGCCGTGCTCTACACGCACCGTAACCCCGGCGAGAACATGTCGCAGGCTGTCTCGATCAACGGGCAGCGTTATGCCGACTTACCCACCGCCTTCGCCTATCGGCAGGCGCTCAACCCGGCATGCAGTTGCAAGGCGGCGGGCGAGACGTGGGCGCACGCGCTGACCAAGAACGGCGACGAGACCTTGCAGCGCGGCGACATCGTCGTGACCGACGACAAGGCGAAAGCCATGCAGCAACCGCGGGCGGCGCCCGCGCGACAACCGCGCTCGGAGAACCGCAGCCGCAACCGCACCTCGAACGCGCCTTCGGCCGCGGGCCTGCGGGGCAGCGCCGCCGAGGCCGCCGCGACGCCGCCGGCCGACCCGCCCGTGGCAAATGCGCCCGCCCGCCCACGCGCCATAGGTCCGCAATTCCTGCCGGCGCGTTGAGATCAGACGTCGAGAGCCATTGAGTTCGCCGAGACGGGCGCCGATACGGTTTCGTCTTTTTTCTGCGGCCGGCCATCATCGCGGAAACGGTTGACGATCGGGTAGCGCCGGTCGCGGCCGAAATTGCGCAACGTGACCTTGACGCCCGGCGCCGCCTGCCGCCGCTTGTATTCGGCAAGGTTGAGCATGCGGTCGACGCGCAGCACCGTGTCGCGGTCGAAGCCCGCGGCGACGATCGTCGCGACCGATTCCTCGCGCTCGACCAGACGTTCGAGAATGCCGTCGAGCACATCATAGGGCGGCAGCGAGTCCTGGTCCTTCTGATTGTCCCGCAGTTCGGCCGTCGGCGGCTTGACGATGACGTTCTCCGGCATCACCGGCCCGTCCGGTCCGAGCGCGTCCTGCGGCTTCCACGCGTTGCGCAACCGCGAGAGGCGGAATACCTCGGACTTGTACAAGTCCTTGATCGGATTGAATCCGCCGTTCATGTCGCCGTAGAGCGTGGCGTAGCCGGTGGACATTTCCGACTTGTTGCCGGTCGTCACCACCATCAGGCCGAACTTGTTGGAGATCGCCATCAGGATGGTGCCGCGCGCCCGCGACTGTAGATTTTCCTCGGTGATGCCGCGCTCGGTGCCGGCGAACAGCGGCGCCAGTGCCGCCTCGAAGCCCTCGACCGGCGCCGCGATCGGCACCGTGTCGTAGGCGACGCCGAGCGCGCGCACGATCGCCGCGGCATCGTCGAGCGATTCCCGCGACGTGTATCGGTACGGCAGCATCACGCAGCGCACGCGGTCGGCGCCGAGCGCGTCGACGGCGAGCGCCGCGCAGAGCGCCGAGTCGATGCCGCCGGAGAGGCCGAGCACGACACCCTTGAAGCCGTTCTTCTCGACGTACTCTCTCAGGCCGAGCATGCAGGCGGTGTAGTCGGCCCGATCGCCCTCGACGAG
>JBDHSU010000121.1:0-11847 GCA_039808325.1 Variibacter sp.
CCGCCCCGCCAGCGCCGGGCCAACCGCCCGCCCCCGCGCCAGCGGCGAAGCCGCTCACCCGCGAAGCCGCCATCGCCGCCGCGCCGCGCATCGCGATCACCACGCCGAGCGTGAGCGGTTCGATCGCGCTCAAGGGCGCCCGCATCGACGACCTCTCCCTCGTGAAATATCGCGAGACGGTCGACCCGAAATCGCCGGCCATCGTCCTGCTTTCGCCTTCCGGCAGTCCGCAGCCGTTCTATGCCGAGTTCGGCTGGGTCGGCGGCTCGGGCAGCACCGCGAAACTGCCGACGCCCGATACGCTCTGGCAGCAGCAGGGCTCGGGCGCGCTCAGCGTCGGCCATCCGGTAACGCTGACCTGGGACAACGGCGACGGGCTGACGTTCAAACGCACCATCGCCGTCGACGATAAATATCTTTTCACCGTCAAGGACGAAGTGACCAACGGCGGAACCGCGCCGGCGACGCTCTTTCCTTATGCGCTGATCTCGCGCCACGGCCTGCCGCACACGCTCGGCTATTACCTCCTGCACGAAGGTCTTGTCGGCGTCCTCAACGACCGGCTCGAAGAGGTCACCTACAAGACGATCGAAGAAAAAAAGACGATGACCTTCGACACGACCAACGCTTGGCTCGGCATCACCGACAAGTATTGGGCGGCGGCGCTGGTGCCGGAGACCGACGCGCAACTCAAGGCGCGCTTCGCCTCGAGCATGCTCGGCGACGTGCGAACGTTCCAGACCGACTACATGCTCAACGCGCTGACCGTGGCGCCGGGCGCGACGGCGAGCGCCAACGCGCGGCTGTTCGCCGGCGCCAAGGAAGTCGCGACCGTCGATGGCTACGACCGGAACCTCGCCCTCAACAAGTTCGACCGCCTGATCGACTGGGGCTGGTTCTATTTCATCACCAAGCCGATGTTCAAATTCATCGACTATCTGTACCGGCTGGTCGGCAACTTCGGGGTCGCCATCCTGCTGGTCACGGTGATGATCAAGCTCGTCTTCTTCCCGCTGGCCAACAAGTCCTACGCGTCGATGGCGAAGATGAAGGCGGTGCAGCCGCAGATGCAGGCGCTGCGCGAACGCTATCCCGACGACAAGATGAAGCAGCAGCAGGAGCTGATGGAGCTCTACAAGAAGGAGAAGATCAATCCGATCGCCGGCTGTCTGCCCATGGTGATTCAGATCCCGGTCTTCTTCGCACTCTACAAGGTGCTGTTCATCACCATCGAAATGCGGCACGCACCGTTCTTCGGCTGGATCAAGGATCTCTCCGCGCCCGATCCGACCAACATCTTCAATCTGTTTGGCCTGCTTGCATTCGATCCGACGCACGTTCCCGTCATCGGCCACTTCCTGGTCCTCGGCATCTGGCCGATCATCATGGGGATGACGATGTGGGCGCAGATGAAGATGAATCCGTCACCGCCCGATCCGACGCAGAAGATGATCTTCGACTGGATGCCGGTGATCTTCACCTTCATGCTGTCGACCTTCCCCGCCGGCCTGGTGATCTATTGGGCGTGGAACAACCTGCTTTCGGTGCTGCAGCAGGGCGCCATCATGCGCAAGAACGGCGTCAAGATCGAACTCTTCGACAACATCAAATCGATGTTCGGAAAGAAGAGCAAAGCGAGCGGGTAGCGTCGACGGGCGCAACGTGCGCGGCCATCAAACAAGTATTCCAGAGCATGATCCGATTCAGCCTGAACGGATCATGCTCTGGGGTGAAAGCCGGCCTCGATCACCGTGGCGTCAGCAGCGATGGAAATATCGAAAGACGTCCGGCGCGCGCATCCACACGAAGTCCGCCTTCAGCCCGCCGTGGGCGTTGATCCACGACTTGATGTCGCCCGGATAGGCATTCCACAGCGTGCTGGTGGCCTGAGGCAAATGGGCAAGATGAAACCCGAAACGCGCGGCGGGAGTCACGCAGATCCGGCTGCGCGGAATATGGCCGAGCAAAACCGTGCAGGCCGATTGACAGGGGCCGACGATGCGAACGGAAACGTTCCGGCGTGCCAGGCTCGCCCAGCGGGCGTTGTACTCGGCGACACGGCCACCATGGTCGTCGTAGACGTCGATCGTCTCGGCGCGAGCCGGCAAAGCGACAAGGCCGAGAACAAAGGCAAGGACGAGACGGGTGGGGCTCACGACACACTCCTTCGATGCGACGCACCGATAGCGTCAAAAGCTGTTTCGATGGTGGTGCGGCGGCGCCGATTTAGCGCCGACGGAATTCTGTGATCTGTACGGCGTCTGGACGTGACTGAAATTGAGGCTGAGACCTTCTTGCGGCGCGTTTTTATCAAGAGGCTGTTGCGATCCTAAACCTGAATGAGGCATCGTGACCGTTCCCGCTCGCGGCGTTGTCATGTTGACCTGTCCGGCATGTCCGGCGGCGGGACCAACCGCGAGAAAAACAAAAATCGAGAAGCTTGTTTTCATAAATCGCATGATCGGCACTCCTTCTTGATCGAGCGGCGTTCAATTCCAAATCGCCTCACGCAGTCCCCCCGGAAACATCAGGGTGAGTGGACCACTTGGCCGTTGACGAGCCGGAAGGGTCCCAGCGGAGCCGGCCCTTGCGGGTCGAAGATCAACTCATGCGGATAGCGGTAGAATCGATCGAGTGACGGCAGCACGGGAAACGCCGTCGCTGAGAGCTTTGGTTGAGCGAACAGCACCGCCGACCGGCGCGCGTTCAGCGCAAGGTCGGGATTGAGACATTCGCCCGTGGCCGTTCGACCTTCGGCGCATAGCGGCGCCGCGACGGATGCCGAGGCCGCCCCGACCAACAGCAACCCGACGCAAGTCAGGGCCAGATGCCTCCAACCGGGTCCGCCAGATACAACAAGGGCCATAAGTCGCTCCCGGAGCGTTTTCGAACGAAGTGGAATCCGGTTCACCGGAGGATACTCTCGAGTCCGATTCGACGGCGCTGCATCAGAGCCGTCGTTATCATTTTGCTTGAGCATGACCCCATTTTCGAAAACCGGTTTCCACTTTCGGACCATGCTCTAGAAGCTGACATTCATCCCGATCGAGCCTTGCCAGGCCACACTGGAAACGGCCGGAATGTAGGTCGCCGGAAGGTGGCTATTCGCGAACACGCTCTCCTTGCTGCCACCGGGAGCCGGATTATCGTCTTCGTTCGTCCACACGTGATCCAACTCGGCATTGAAGGTGACGTGGCCACCGGCCGAATATTGCGCCAACACGCCCGCGGTGTAGTTGCGTTTCGCCGGCACGAACTGGAGCGTATCGGGATTGTAACCGTTGTGATCCCTGACGAGATAGCTGACCGAGGGACCGATCGCGAATTTCCCGGCGGGAAATAAATGTTGGATGCCGACGGTAAAGACGTTCGAATTGGTGTCGAATGGCTCTTCGATCAGTCCGGACACTCCGAGAAACTGAACGTCGTTATCGTCCGAATGCGCGGCCGAAGCCTTGAGCGTCGAGACGCCGAGGGTTGGCGACCACCGATACGAGACCGAGCCCGACAGAAGATAGCGCGTGCCGGCGCGGAAATAGGCCAAGCCGTTGATGTCCGTCGTTGTCGATGTCGAGATCGATCCGGTCAGGTTCGTCGAGACGTTTCCGGATGCGTACGCAAGGGCGCCGGTGAAAGTCAGATCCGAGCCGGGCTTGACCGTGGTTGGGGCCTGAGCCATCGGCGGCTCCAGGGATTGGGTGCTCTCCTGCACGAACTGTCCATGCCACGTATAGCCCACGCCGAGCGTGGCCATGAAATTGCTCGTAAAGGGAATATTGACGCCGATCGTCGGCCCGACATTGAAGCCTTCGCCGAAGGTCGCAAGCCCGACGAGGTCGGGATCCATGCGAGCGTGTGCGGCCGCGCCGTAAAGAGCTGATTGGCCCGTTGGAATATTGGTGTTCAGCGACACGAACGGCTGAAGACCGTTGAGACCCAGGTAAGTGACGGTGCCGGACGTGACCGTGTCCGTGACGGTCGAGACCTGACCTGACAGGCCCGGTGTCGACTGCCACGCATCCACCCAGCCGCCGCGTATCAGAAACTCCACCTTGAAGTTTTCGTTTGGGTGTCCGCTCACTTGAAATGCGAAAGGCGTATAGATCTCGGCCCCGCTGCCGCGCTCGGTCGATCCGCTGGTGGGATAGCCGCGTGTGCTCTGCCACGAATAAAAATGCGTTTCGGTTGCGAAGGTGGCGATCCACGCGGATAACGAAGAGGCTGCCGCGGCGGCATCTGCCGCATCGTCGGCATGGGCCACCGACGCACCGAGAGCCGCGACGCTCAAAACTCCGGCCGCCAGGCCGAACCTCGGCATCTCTGCTCCACTCAAACGCAAAGCTGCTGCCGCGAAGCGTCTTGCGAATGAGAGCAAAAGAAAATTTCTGCCGGGCTTCGATGGAAGAGGGATGCGCACTCACGCTCCTGTCGCGCGAAGTGGTGACTTAGGCGCCGGCCGTTTCATTTATATTTACGATGCGGCAGCCGGGTATATTTATGATGCGGCGGCCGGGGCGCTCCCCGCCTCTTGCCGACGTACACATCCATGCTGCTTTCATCATCACCGTATTGAAATTTTATCTTCTTGTAGGCAAAGCCGACCTTTTCTTTGATCGGTTTCGCCTTGCCGAAGGGATGCGTCGAACTCATGGGAGGATGAAGCATGGGAGGATGAGGCATCATTGCGCCCGGCGTTTGCGTCATGAGCCGCGTCTGGCCCGTGCGTCCGACGGCCGGAATGATCGCCAGCACGAAACAAATGCAAAAGCCCGTCGCGATCGTTTTCATGGCATGCGCTCCTTGATCGGCAGAATTCAGCTCCACTTCATCTCTGATCCGGACACCGCGGCGCATCATCGTCATCGGATCGGCGGGCCACCGCCACGACGGGGCGGCCCCGCGCAGCCGCTTCCGCGGAAATGCCCATGCGAAAACGATATGGGGGGATTTCGCCGCCGCACATCCTTCAATTGGGGGAGGACACGCGCTCGTTAAGGCATCCCAGGCACCGGGATGCTGAGCGAATCAAACGACTGCACGTTGATTTTCGGCGTATGAGTCTGATCCTGCGACTCGCCATCGATGCCGTTGTGTCCGTCAGGCGCCTGGGTCAGCGCGCGCAAATAGTCCAGCCTGACCGCGCCGATATGACGCCGCCTCCTTCGATCGGAGGATTTGAGGTCCGTTCCCGAAGGATAAAATCGGTCCTAACGGCGTTTCACGACGCAGCGACAATCAGGAGCATCCGATGAAAAGGCTGGCTGTTATTTCATCTCTCATTTTCTTCGGTTGCTCGCTGCCCGCGACAGCCAAACACACATATAACACTCAAGTCGGCGTTTCCGCGCTTGCTTATGGTTGCATGTATAACGGAGGCCAGTGGACCAGCGGAAAAGGAAAAGGCGGTTATGGCTGCAACTACAAAGACGGCGATACAGTATCCTGCGATAAAAAACATAACTGCACCTACACCACCCCGGATACGCATAGGATCGGCACGGCGAACGACATCCGAGCGCACACGTTAGGAGCTTCGATCAAATCGCGGAATTCCGGCGCACCGACCTTTCGCACATCGCCAAATCCATCGCTGACGAAAACGAATTCGGCGCTCGCGCCGAAGCAATCCCTAACCACGAATTCGAGGCGGAAATTTTGACGCGGCACGAGAGATGCTCTCGGCGTCATTGTTATCGGCGGCTTCGCCCCCGCCCGCTCAAGGACCGAGCAGGCCGAGAAAACTCGCGGCGAGCTTGACCAGGTCGACCTGCCGCGCCGTTCCCGTTTTCTCGTAGACGTGCCGGAGATGCGTTCTCACGGTCGACGGCGCGATTCCGAGCACATCGGCCACGTCCGGCGCACCGCCGACCTCGACGATGGCGAGGAGGATGCGCAGTTCCATGGGGGAAAGTTTGTAGGCCTTCGCGATGGTTTCGAGCGGTAACGCCTTGTCGAGCGCGGCCTTGCGCACAAAGACGCTGGCGACCGCGAGATGGCTCATGCCGACCCGCCGCCGCGCCCCGGAAGCCAGCGGCAGCACATGGGCGATGTGACGCTCACCGGTCCGCGCGGTCAGCGTCAACACGATGCCCCGGGTGCCGATTGCCGCATCGCCTTGGGCGGCCGCGGTGAAGATCGTTCGCAGATGTGCGTCGATCCGCATGTCGCCAATGACCAATCGCCCCCCGCCGAGGCGTACGATGTCGTCGGCGGCGAGGATGACGCGGCCAGCCGCATTGGCGTGCACAATCCGGCCGCCGGCGTCGACGAGAAACATCCCCACGCTAAGGCCGTCCAGTGTCTCGCTGAAGCTTTGCGCCGTGGCGGTTCTGAAGTCGATCGCCCTCCCGATCAGGCTGGCCCGGCGCAGATGCGGCGTGAGGAAACGCATGCGACGAGCCATCTCCGCGTCGGCGGGGCCGTCGCGCCTGCGGCGCGAGACGCTGAATCTGGCAAGGGTCGTCGCGGATTTGTCGAGCGTGACGAGCATGCAATCCACGATGCCCTGCGGCCGCGACCATTCCCTGTAGAAACGCGTTCGATGAAATTCGCCGTTCGGGCTGACCTGCGACTGCGCAATCGGTTCGCCGGGCCGGGCGACGACATGACTGAGCGCGGAAGGGTCGAGTTTCACGTATTCGTCGAAATAGGCGTCCACATAGCTCTGCTCGAAGCCATACCAGTAAACCGCTTCACCGGCCTTGCTGGCCGCGTCCATCGACCAGACGGCGGCATTTGCGCCGCCGATGAAGCCGGCAGCTTTTTTTAACGTATCCGGCCAAAGCGATCCGTCGAGCGTCGCATCGTAAATGTCGCCGATAAGACGCGTCAGCCACTCCGCCTCTTCCACGCCTCCGCTCCCGCTATGATGGCCTGTCGGAAGGAGGCGCATTATGCGCCTGTGGAAAACGTTATGCACCGGTGGAGAACAGCGGCAAGAAGGCGACAGAAGCCAGTGGCGCGGCTTGGCGTCGAGGTCACCTAAAATTGATCGTCGGTCGGGCGCCCTCCGTGATCGGCGGCGCTAATGACGACGGGGCGGGACGAAGAAAGACATGGACGCCCACGACGCATGCGGGCATGACGGGATTCCATGACGCACGCTCCGCAAAACACCTCCTTTACCCGCAACGAGATCGAGACCGGACGCAAGCTGTTCGCGCGCGACTGGCAGTTCGCGACGGCGGCGAGTTCCGTGTCGTCGTTGCCGAAGATGCGCGGCATCGAGATCGCGCTCGCCGGCCGCTCGAATGTCGGAAAGTCGAGCTTGATCAACGCGCTCACCGGGAGGAAGGCGCTCGCGCGCACCTCGCATACGCCGGGCCGCACACAGGAGTTGATCTACTTCAGCGCCGGCGACGAGATCACCCTCGTCGACATGCCGGGTTACGGCTACGCCGAGGCGCCGAAGGCGAAGGTCGAGGAGTGGACCGACCTCATTCACGCCTATCTGCAAGGCCGCGCCAACCTCGCGCGCGTCTACGTGCTGATCGACGCGCGCCACGGATTGAAGGACGCCGACAGGCCGGTGCTCGACAATCTCGACAAAGCCGCCGTGAGCTACGCGGTCGTGCTGACGAAAGCGGACCAGTTGAGCGCCGCTGCGCTGAGCGCGCGCATCGACGACGTCGCCGCCGGCCTCAAGCGGCGCCCCGCTGCTTTTCCGGAGATCATCGCGACCTCGTCGCGCAGCGGCGCCGGCATTCCGGAACTGCGCGCCGCCATCGTGCGGCTGATGGCGGAACGAGGTTGAGGTCGGCCAAGTCGCGACTATCGTCCCCCGCGGAGGCGGGGGCCCAGTACGCCGCGCGCTCTCGTTCAAAAGCGAATCTGGTGATGACTGGATGCCCGCTTTCGCGGGCATGACGCGCGAGGGCGGCACATAAAAAAGCGCCGGACGACGCACGCATCGGGGAATGACGCATCGTCCGGCGCAAGCGCAGTCGGGGACGCGACCGCGCCGGAGCATGATGACGAAGGAAAGGAACCGACCTTCGAAAACGATCATGCTCACTAGGGCGGGATGAGGAAAAGTGTAGAGCGGTTTTCCGCCCGCACCCCGCTCTAAGTTATGAGAATCGATCTCGTTCATGATTTTGGATCGAATCGATCCAAAATCATCGTGATCCAGGCGTCATGCGGGCACAAAGCGCGTCCGCACGGAACTCAGCAGCAGACGGCCTCCGCGGCGGCCTTCGGCATTTGCCACGTGTTGCCGCGCTGCGCCAACTCGCCGGCGGTGCGGCGCAGGAAGGCCTCGTAGTGCGGAGGATCGATCTTGTCGGCACGCATGACGGCGCGCACCAGCGGATCGGAGAGAGCCTCGGAAAGGGTCAACCCCGAGCAGGCGGTTCTTGTCATTGTCTTTTCCTCTCTCGATAGAAATCCATCAGGCAGCGGACGCGACTTCCGTGCATCGCCGGCGAATGCGTTCGCCGGTTGCCGCGACCGCTTTTTCCGCGGCCTCCGGCCCGTGGGCCGTGCCGGCGACGGTGAACACCTCGACATCCGTCATGCCGAGGAAGCCGAGCACATGCCGCAGATACGGCACCTGGAAGTCCATCGTCGCGCCGGCGCCGGAATAGTCGCCGCCGGTCGCAACGACCAGGATCACCTTCTTGCCCTTCACCAGGCCCTCCGGCGCGCCGCTCGCATACGAGAAGGTGCGGCCGGGCCGCGCGACATGGTCGATCCACGCCTTGAGCGTCGAGGGGACGCCGAAATTGATCATCCCGGCCGAGATCACCACGGTGTCGGCGGCAAGAAGTTCGTCGACAAGCACGTCCGAGCGCGCCGCGCCGTCGTGCTGCGCCGGGGTCTGCGGGCCGTTCGGCCCGCGCGTCGCCGTGACGAAGTCGCCGTCGATATGCGGCAGCGGATCGGCGGCGAGGTCGCGATGCACGACCTTGACGCCCGGCCGCTCACGCTCAATCTCGTCGATCAGGCGGCTGGCGACGCGATTGGAATAGGAATCCTGACCGCGAGGGCTGCTGGTCAGAAATAAAACACTGGTCATGGCACCCTTCGTCGTGGCGTTCTGGACCGGAAACGCATATTCTGGTGTACAGTGGACTTACCGGTCAGTAACATGCGATAAGTTACTGACCGGTAACACCCCTGTCAAGAGGCAACTTGCCTCAAGAGGCACGATGTCGACGTCTTCGGATTTGAGCCCGGCCTGCGCCGAGGCGGCCAAGCTGCCGCCGCGCGAGCGCATCCTCGCCACGGCTCGCGAGCTGTTCTACCGGCACGGCATCCGCGCCGTCGGAGTCGAGGCGGTGGCCGAGGCCGCCGGCACCAACAAGATGACGCTGTACCGCCACTTCTCCTCGAAGGACGAACTCGTGGCGGAATGCATGCGCCAGTTCGCCGGCGAGGTGGATGGCTGGTGGGAGAACCTGTCGCGCGAGCACGCCGGCAATCCGCGCGCGCAACTCAGCGCCTGGCTCCGCGATGTCGGCACGAGCGTCGCCGATCCCGCAGACCGCGGCTGCGCGCTGGTCAACGCCGCGGTCGAACTGCCGGAGAAGGAACACCCGGCGCGCTGCGTCATCGAGCAGTTCAAGATCGCCCAGCGCAACAACCTCGCGCAGCTCTGCGAGGCCGCCGGCGCCAAGGACGCGAACCTTCTGGCGGACGAACTCTTCCTGCTGATCGAGGGCGCCCGCGTCTGCTCGCAGAGTCTCGGCCCGAAGGGTCCGAGCTCCCGTGTCGTGCAGATGGGCGAAGTGCTCATCGCCTCGCACATGAAGTGAGCGGTCGCCGACACCTGTGCGCCGCCCGCGAGAACTGGAACCCCGTCGCCTCAAAACCGCGACAGGATGCATCCTTCGAGGAGCGCCGTCTCGTCGCCGTCGTGACCGTTTTGCGGTCGGGTAGCGTTGCCGAAAGGAAGTCGGCAGAGTTCACTTCGTTGGAGGCAAGAAATCGTGACCACGGAAGCCTGGACCGGAACCTACGAATCCCTCCCCCTCGGCGCGGCGGAGTCCTGTTCGCAAGTGATCGACGGCGCGGCGATCGACGCCTTCGCGCAGGCGATCCAGAGCTTCAACCCGCTGCACATGGACGGCGACTGGGCGCGCGCCAACACCCAGTTCCCCGACCGTATCGCGCACGGCGTGATGACGGCGGCGCTGATGTCGAAGCCGATGGTGCAGTTCTGCGAGCGCTTCCGCGTCCGCACCGCGCTGCTCTCGTCGTCGGCGAAATACAGGAAGCCCGTCGTCGCCGGCGACACCATCACCACGACGGTGCGGCTCGCCGAGAAGATCGACGCCAAGCGGCTGATCCGCTTCGAGATCGAATCCAGGAACCAGCGCGGCGAAGTGGTCCTGACCGGCGAGGCGGTCGAGAAGGCGCTTTGACGGCGACGGCCGACCCGTAGCGTCACGACGAAGCAACCCGTAGCCCGGACGGAGCGAAGCGACATCCGGGAACGATCGGCCCGCGCCCCGCGGTTCGCTGCGCTCAACCCGGGCGACATGCCCGCCGCATTGCGCGCGGCATGGCGCGCCCCTATTTTCCCGGCCATGCGTTTGCTTCGAGCGCTCATTCATCTCATTGTCGCGGTCGCGCTGATCGGCGCCGTGCCGATGCCGGCCGCGTTGAGCGCACCGCCGGCATGCGATCACCACAGCGCCGGCCAAGACAGGAACGCACAAGCGGACCATCGCTCCGGCATGCGCCACCACGCCGCCGTTCCCATGGCGGAGGACGACACCGTACGCCCGCATAGCGCGCCGGCGAACGCCCCGATCCACAAGTGGAACTGCTGCCAGACCATCTGCTGCTTCGTCCCCTCGCAACTCTCGACGGCGTCGGAAGCCAGCACGGTCACCTTCGCCCGCGCCGTTCATTATTGGAATTTCGCCGACCGCGCGCTCGGACGGACGGAAACTCCCGAACCTCGAATACCCAAAGCGGAGGGCTGAATCCGGCGGCTCCGGCAGCCTCGAGGCTGCACATGCGACGCCGAACATCACCCCTTGCTTCGTTATCCAGGAGGGAGCTCATGCAGCCCCGATTCCGGCGTGTTTTCACGACACGCACACTCACGTCCACTCTCGTTCTCACCTTCGCGCTCGCGGCCGCGCTCAACATCGCGCCACTACAGGAGGCCGCCGCGCAGCACGCCCGTCACGCGTCGGCGTCGAAGGCCAAGCCCGCTGCCGGCAAGCACCGCGCCCATCGCGGCGCGGCATCGCATGCCGGGCACCGCGGTCCGCGTGGCGCGAACGCCTCCACGCGCGAGTTCCACGCCGCGCATGAAAGCATGATGCGCAACATGGCGCTGCCCTATACGGGCGACGCGGACGTGGACTTTCGCGTGCAGATGATCCCGCATCATCAGGGCGCGATCGACATGGCGCGCGTCGCCTTGCGCCACTCCAAGGACCCGTTCACGCGGCAGCTCGCGGAGACCGTGATTATCGAACAGCAGCGCGAGATCGCGGAGATGCAGGCCTGGCTCGCACGGCGCGGCGCCATGGTCCCGCCGGGCGGAAAGCCGGCTTATGTCGGCGACTCGCGGACGTTCCTGAAGCCTTCGCCCGAGCCCGGCACGCGCGCCGAGCTCGCCGGCCAGTCGTGGGCGCCGGGGACGGGCGTCCCCCCAGGCCGGCATCGAAATAAGTCTCATTGAGGACGGCGCGGGGCTGGCCCGATCCGCCGGCTCCGCGCCACGGCGCGCAGCGCTTTCGCGCTCACCTCTTATTAAGCCTCCGCCCACAACGGCGGCCCCGCGCCGACGCGGCGCATTGACGTGCCGCCGCCCCCTACTAATGTCGCGCCGCATTTCGCAGCACGATTGGAATTTCCGATGCCGCTGTCCCGCCGCAAGACCTTGGC
>JBDHSU010000122.1:0-11616 GCA_039808325.1 Variibacter sp.
GGCCGTCTTCGGCGATGTCATGCCCGGCCACGACGAACGGTAGCGAGGAGGATTCCTAAACTCCAGGGCTTCCCCGTCAAGGCAGGGCGAAGGCCGCGCTCACTCGACAGCAGCCGTCTGCGCCATCTTCCTCGGCGTGCCGCGACCCTGCTGCGCCAGCATCTGGCGCAGATAGGCGATGTTGGCTGCGGCTTCGTCGGGCGGCAGTTCGGCGCGTGCGACGTCTTCGGCTTCCTTGAAGCGGCCTTGCAGGCCGATCACCAATGCCAGGTTCTGGCGGATGCGCTTGTCGCCGCCGCCGTGCGCGGCCGCGCGGCGGAGCGCTTCTTCCGCCTTCGGCAAATCCTTCGACAGCGCGTAGGAGAGACCGAGATTCGAAAGCACGGAAGGCTCGTCGGGAGCGATCTTCAGGGCCGTGTCGTAGTAACGTCGCGCCTCGTCGAAGCGCCCCATCTGGTCCAGCACGGCGCCTTGAGCGGAGAGGATGCGCCAGTCCGGCCGGTCGGGAGAATGCGCCTTTTCAAGCACGTCGAGCGCCTGACGCAGGTCGCCGTTGGCGGCTAGCGCGCGGCCGTAAGCGCCGAGCACGGTCTTGTCGTTCGGGCGGTAGAGCGCGGCGCGCTGCAAGACCGCGGCGGCTTGCGCGCGCTGGCCGTTGTGGCGGAGCGCGTCAGCGTAGCGGATAGCGGCGTTGGCGTCGCGGGGGTCGGCGGCATAGCGGTCGCCCGCCACCTTGGCCTCGCGCTGCCAGTCGCGTACGCCGGACGGTGAATCGCCTGGAGCGCTTGCCGTGGATACTCCACCGAGCAATCCGCCGCGGCCGGTCGAGCCGGTGATATCTTCCGTCGATACGGTCTGGCAGCCGGCAAGCGCCGCCGCGGTCAGGCCGACGAAGGCGGCGGACAGCAGAAGACGAGGCAATGGGTGAGAGGAAATCATCGACCGAATACTCCGCCAAATGGCGCACCGTGTTGCCCTCAGACTCGATTCAGCAATAAAGCGTTAACACTAACAGCCGGTTAATTCGGGCGTCCCCACGGCTGCTTGCCGCCGCGCGTCGGCGCCGGATCAAAGGTTGCCCTTCAGGAGTTTCTCCGCCCATGTCTCACCCCCTCATCGATGTCCTCGTCCCCGCAGCGCAAGCGGCCGCCGCGACTCCCGTCTGGTTCGTGGACGAGGCGAGCTATGCCGCGCGGCGCGACGCACTCGATGCGGTTGCGCGCGGCTTCGTCGATGCCGCCGGCTTCGCGCCAAAGGCTGGCCGGCATCTGCTCGTGCCGGCGGCGGACGGTAAACTGGCGGGCGTGCTCTTTGGGCTGCCGACGCCGGCGAAGCCCGATCCGTTCCTGCCGGGCCGGCTGCCGGGCGTGTTGCCGCCAGGCGACTATCGTTTCGACGGCGGCTTGAAAGATATGCGTCTGGGCGCGCTGGCCTTCGCGCTCGGCGCCTATCGCTTCGAGCGCTATCGCAAAAGCCGCGAGAAGCAGGCACGGCTCGTGACGCCGGACAGCATCGACGCCGCCGACCTCGCGCGCGTGATCGAGGGCGTTGCCCTGGCGCGCGATCTCATAAACACGCCACCGAACGACATGGGGCCGGGAGAATTGCAGGACGCCGCGTTCACGCTCGCCAAGCGTCACGGCGCCACGGCGCGCTGCACCATCGGCGATAGGCTGATGGACGAAAATTTCCCGCTCATCCACGCCGTCGGACGCGCCGCCGACGCGACGCGGGCGCCGCGGTTGATCGATCTCATCTGGGGCGATGAAAACCATCCGAAGGTGACGCTCGTCGGCAAGGGCGTCTGCTTCGACACCGGCGGGCTCGATCTCAAGCCGTCGGCGGCGATGCTGCTGATGAAGAAGGACATGGGCGGCGCGGCGAGCGTGTTGGCGCTCGCGCATATGATCATGGACGGCAAGCTGCCGGTGCGGCTGCGCGTGCTCATCCCCGCGGTCGAGAACTCGGTCGCCGGCCTGGCCTTCCGTCCGTCCGATGTCTATCCGTCGCACAAAGGCTTGACGGTCGAGATCGGCAACACCGACGCGGAAGGCCGGCTCGTGCTCGCGGATGCGCTGGCGCTCGCGGACGAGGAGGCGCCTGATCTTCTCGTCGACATGGGGACGCTCACGGGCGCGGCGCGCGTGGCGCTCGGTCCCGATCTGCCGCCGTTCTATACCGACGACGAAACGCTCGCGGCGGACATTGCGACGCACGCCGCGCAGGAGAACGATCCGCTCTGGCGGATGCCGCTGTGGCGGTCTTACGATGCGATGCTCGATTCCAAGGTCGCCGATGTGAACAACGTTTCGTCGGGCGCCTTCGCCGGCTCGGTCACCTGCGCGCTGTTTCTCAACCGCTTCGTGTCGGCGGCGAAGAGCTGGCTGCATTTCGACATCTACGGCTGGGTGCCTTCGGCGAAGGCCGGGCGGCCCGAAGGCGGCGAGTGCCAGGCCGCGCGCGCGCTCTACGCGCTGCTGCGGTCGCGCTATGGCGAAGGCTAGGATTTGATTCGACTTGCCAACGGCGCGGCCCCGGGAAATGATACGGACCCGAAACAAAATGCGAGACGGGAATGGCGGTCGATATCCGTCCGGCGTTGGCGCTGCGGCTGCTGCACGAACTGGCGTTCGGGCTCGTCACCGACGGCGAGCCGGACCTGTCCGCGCGCCAGCTTGCGATCCTGCTCACGATTTATCTCGAAGCGCCGCCGCATACCGTGCGCGGGCTCGCCGCCAAGCTCGGCGTCAGCAAGCCGGTGATCACACGAGCGCTTGATTCGATGGGCAAGCTTGAACTGGTCAGCCGACGTCGCGACGACCTCGACCGCCGCAACGTCGTCATCCAGCGCACCGTGAAAGGCTCGCTTTACGTGGAGATGCTGGGCGATCTTCTGTCCCGCAAGGCGCGGGAGTTGCCGCGATGACATCGCTCGATCCGCGTGTCACGCCGGCGCGGCCTGATCTTGCCGCGCATCATCTGCGCGGCAAGGTGGAGGCGGCGCGCTTCACCGCCGGCAAGGCGCGCGTCGTCATTGCGGGGCAGGCGCCGGTGCGACGTGAGCCGTCGCCCGATGCGCCGCTCGATACCGAGGCGCTCATGGGGGAGGTCGTCACCGTCTACGACACGAACGAAGACGGCTGGGCGTGGGGCCAACTCGCGAGCGACGATTATGTCGGCTGGCTGCCGGCGGCAGCGCTCGGGGAGAGCACCTGGCAGCCGACGCACAAGGTCTGGGTGCCGCGCACTTTCATGTTTCCAGGCGCCTCCATCAAATTGCCGCCGATCTGCAGCGTTCCTTTCGGCGCGCGCGTTGCGGTCACCGGCGCGGTCGAGCGTTTCGCGATCCTCAAGGAAGGGGGCTACATCCCCGGCAAACATCTGGTGCCGCTGAAGGCGGTCGAGCGCGATTTTGTCGAAGTGGCGGAGCGTTTCCTCGGTACGCCGTATCTATGGGGCGGCCGCACGACGCTCGGTGTCGATTGTTCCGGCCTCGTGCAGGCGGCGCTGACCGCGCACGGCATCCCCTGCCCGCGCGACGCCGACATGCAGGAGCGCGCGATCGGGAAGCCAATCTTCCCCAACGCGGACTTGTCCGACCTGGAGCGCGGCGACTTGATCTTTTGGAGAGGGCACGTGGCGATCGTGCGCGACCCGCGGACGCTCATCCACGCCAATGCGTTCCACATGGCGGTCGCCTACGAGCCGCTGCACGATGCGATCGCGCGCATCCGCGAGAGTGACGGGCGGCCGACCTCGATCCGGCGATTGTAGCCTGTCGCACCCCTGCGACCGCCATTCTTCGAGGCGCGCCGCGCGAGCACCCCAAGGTGACGGTTAGGGGGCACGCGGGCGGCATTGTTTGTCTGTGACATTGCCGCGCGCTTGCCAAACCGCTATGCCGCGCGCTGCACCGAGGCGCCCTTGGCTTTGCCGATTTTCACCCGCCCCGCATGGCTCTCGCCGACCATTATCGGCGTGCTGTGCGGCACCGCCGCCGCATTGAGTTGGGCCGCCGGCTTCGTCGCCGCGCGCCATGCGGTGCAGATCGGTTTGACGCCAGCGGATCTTGCGTTCCATCGCTTCTTCTGGGCCGGGCTTGTCCTGCTTCCCGCCATATGGCGAGCGGGTTTCGCCGATCTCGGCGGCGTCGGCTGGGGGCGGGGATTCTTTATCTTCCTGTTGGCGGGACCGACGCAGGGCCTGTTGAGCGCCGCCGGCTTCGTGCTCGCCCCGCTCGGGCACGGCGCGGTGATCCAGCCCGGCACCGCCGCGCTGTTCGGTCTCATCCTGGCGACGCTCATCCTGCACGAGCCGCTGCTACTGCGCCGTGCCATCGGCGCGGCAGCGATCCTCTCCGGGCTCGTCCTGCTCGGCGCGGAAGCGGTGACCACGATCGGAAGCCACGGGCTCGGCGGCGATCTCTTCTTCCTCGCGGCGGGCATCAGTTGGGCGACGTTCGGAACGGTGCTGCGGCTGTGGAATCTGCGGGCGCAGCGCGCGGCGCTGGCGATCGCCGCGCTGTCGCTCGTCGTCTACGCGCCGCCGCACGCCATCTTCATCGGCTTCCAGCACATGGTCGACGTCGGGCTCTGGGAGAACGTGCTGCAGATCATGGTGCAGGGCGGTCTGGCGGGGCCGCTCGGCGTGCATCTGTTCGCGCGCGCGGTCGTGTTGCTCGGGGCCGGACGCGCGGCGGCATTCCCCGCGATGGTGCCGCCGGCGACCTTGGTGATCGGTGTGTTGACGCTCGGCGAGGTGCCGACAGCGATCCAATTGGCGGGCCTCGCCGTCGTCGTCGTCGGGTTCCGTTTGGCGCTGCAGCAACCGGACCGCCCGCCGGCCTGACGCGATGCATGGATGCAACAGTATGCGCGAAAGGCCCTTCTCGGGCGAGATCGGCATGGAATCAGGATTCCGCTTATGAAATGATTCGCGTGATCGATGCTCGAATCAGGACTTCGTAGCGGCGTGGAACGCAGACACGCAGCTCATACGCACGGGAGCCGAGGGAGTTTTCCTTAAAGCGGCAATCCGAAATGCAGCGGCCAATACCTCACGGTGCGTAGGTAATAAATTTGGCCAGCCGGTGTTGCGACCGGTCTGCGAGGTTGGGGGAATCGAGCGTCGATCGAAGATCACCGATAGAGGTCCCGCTCTCCGGTTACGGAGGCGGGACTTTCCTTTTTGGGCTGAACTCCGATTTATCCGGCTTGATCTCCGTTGGAGCATCATCCCGAAAGTGGAAACCGGTGGTCGGAGAAGCATACCCTCGGGCTCGACCCGGGGGATCATGCTCAAACAAAACGATAACGACGGGTCTGTTTCAATGCTGTTGGATCAGACCCCGGTGTGGGGTATAGCCCACCGAAGACGGGCGTGAACGCCCTTTCGACCCGGCAATCCATCGCAAAAATTTTCGCGAAGACGACGGATGCGCGGGCTCTCAGCTTTGCGCCGGCTTCCCGTAAAACGCCGCAAGCGCGTCGATCTCTTCCTTCGCCCCTTCGAAGTCGCGCGCCACCCGCTCGTAAAGCCGCGCGAAGCCTTGGTAGGTTTTCGCTTCCGCCGGCTTGCCGGTGAAATCGGCGATCTCTTCCATCTCGGCCACCCAGCGATACGCCTTGGAGAACATGTCGGGCACGCCGCGGCTCAACTGCTCGAGCAGCGGTCCCTGACTTGCCCGCAGTTCCTTGTGAAAATCCTCGCCGACGCCGGCGCGGTGCGCGGCGAGCGCCATCGCGGCGCCGAGCGCGACGACGCCTTTATTGAGACCGCCATAGACCATCTTCAGCGCCGATGCCGCGCCGACCGGTGCGTCCATCACACGCACGTCGAGCCCGCGCTCGGTGAGTGCGGCAAGCGGCTTGGCGTCTTCGCCGGAGACGTAAAGGCGCGGGCCGCGCTGGCCTTTCTTCGGTGGGCCGCCGACGACGCCACCGTCCGCGAACGCCGTACCGGTCGCTATAATCGTCGCCGCGATTTGCTCCACCGTCTTCGGGCTCACCGCGTTGCAGTCGGCGTAGAGCGGCTTGCGCGCGGCAGCTTCCAGCGCGGGCGCGAGACGTTCGGCGAGCGCCAGTGCCTCGCCCGGCGGGACGATCGAGAGAATGATGTCGGCGCCGGCGATCTCGGCGTCGCTTGCCGCGCGCAACCCCGCGTCCTTCGCGCGCTTCGCGCTTGCAGCGCTACGGCCCTCGAGCGAGGTGAGCACGGTGACGCCGTTCTCGACAAGGCGCGCGCCGATCGCGGCCCCCATGTTTCCAGGCGCGACGACGGCGACGAGGGGAGAGGTCATGCTTTACCCCATAACCGGAGTGAGATTGTGCGCCGGCCGCGCTTTTGTTCTTTGTCATGCCTGGGCAGGTGGGCATCCAATGTGCCCTGCCTGCATGACCTTTTAAGGCCGCTGTTTACGGGGTCCCCGCTTTCGCGGGGACGACGCCGGGTGGAGACGTTTCCCTCACGCCGCCTTGCGTGACGACAGGAACTCGCCCATGCGCTCGAGCGCCTTGCGGATATTCTCCGTCGAGTTGGCGTAGGAAAGGCGCAGATACCCTTCGCCGAGCACGCCGAAGTCCGGCCCGCCGATGACGGCGACGCCAGCGTCATCGAGCAGCGCCGAGGCGAGCGGCTTCGCCTTCCATCCCGTCTGCTTGATGTTCGGGAAGGCATAGAATGCCCCTTTCGGCGTGCGGCACGACGTGTTCGGCAGCGCGTTCAGCCCTTCGACGACGACTTTGCGGCGGCGGTCGAACTCCTCGACCATTTTGCGCGCCTCGTCCTGCGGGCCGGTCAGCGCGGCGATGCCGGCATATTGCGAGGCGGCGTTGACGCAGGAGTGCAGGTTGACCGCGAGCTTGCGCGCGTAGTCGTAGAGCTTGCCGGGCCACACCGCGTAGCCGAGACGCCAGCCGGTCATCGCATAGGTCTTGGACCAGCCGTTGAGCAGGATCAGCCGGTCGCGGATCGACGGATAGGTGAGGAGCGAGACATGCTTCTCGCCGTCATAGACCATCTGGTCGTAGATTTCGTCCGACATCACGGCAACGTCGGGCCACTTCTCGAGACCGGCGACGAGCTTGTCGATTTCGGCTTTGGGCGTGACGCCGCCGGTCGGGTTCGCCGGCGAGTTGAGGATCAGGAGCCGCGTCTGCGGCGTGATCAGCTTCAGCGTCTCTTCCGCCGAGAAGGCGAATTCGTTCTCCTCGCGGATCGGCACCGGCACGGGGCGCGCGCCGGTGAACTCGATCATCGAGCGATAGATCGGGAAACCAGGGTCCGGGTAGAGAATATCGACGCCGGGCTGGCCGAACATCAGGATCGCCATGAACATGGTCGGCTTGCCGCCGGGCATGATCATGACGCTGTCGGGGGAGACCTCGACGCCGAGACGCTTGTGCAGGTCGGCGGAGACCGCCTCGCGCAGCGGTTTGATGCCGGTCGCCGGGGTGTAGCCATGGTGGCCGTCGCGCAGCGCCTTGATCGCCGCCTCGACGATATGGTCGGGGGTGCGGAAGTCGGGCTGGCCGATGCCGAGATTGATGATGTCGCGGCCCTGGCCGGCGAGTTCCGTCGCGCGCGCGAGAACGGCGAAGGCGTTTTCCTCGCCGATCCGGTCGAAGGCGGCGATGGTCTTGAGCATGGTCTGCCTCCCTGGGGCTGTCTGCCGAGCGGCGCGCGCCGGGCGGTGGCGCGTCCGCGAATCCGTTAAGCGCCGCATTTCCGCGTGCGGTCAAGCCCACCGCCACGGTTATGAGGAAAGCTTTAGAGAATCAAATATTTACGGGAATATTCCCGGTGCGCCAGTTGCATGCGGCGCGCGGCCCGCTATGTTGGCCTCATTATGAACATGTGGCTCGAGCTCGCAATCCTGGTTGGGCTCGTCTTTCTCAATGGTTTTTTTGCGCTCGCCGAGATGGCGGTCGTGTCTTCACGGCGCATGCGGCTGCAGCAGATGGCCGAAGGGGGCAACAAAAGCGCCGCGCGCGCCCTCTCGCTGGCCGAGAACCCCGGCATCTTCCTCTCGTCCGTCCAGTTCGGCATCACGCTGATCGGGACGCTGTCCGGCGCGTTCGGCGGGGCCACGCTCGGTCTGCGGCTCGGCGTCTTCCTCGACCAGTTCGAATGGATCGCACCCTACGGCGAACGGGTGGGTTTTGTCGCGGTGGTCGTTTTCGTCACCGCGCTGTCGGTGATCATCGGCGAGCTCACGCCTAAGCGCATCGCGCTCTCCAATCCCGAGCCGATCGCATGTCGCGTGGCTCGCCCCCTCGAAATCGTCGCCGCCGCCGGGCGGCCTTTTGTTTGGTTCTTCGAGCGCTCGACCAACGTCATCCTGGCGTCCCTCGGCATCCGCGACCGGGAAGGGCAGAACGTCACGGAAGAGGAAGTGAAGTTCGCGATCGCGGAAGGCACCGAAGCCGGCGTGATCGACGAGGTCGAGGAGGAGATGATCCACGGTGTGCTCGGGCTTGCCGACCGCTCCGTCGCCTCGATCATGACGCCGCGCCCGGATATCTACTGGATCGACCTCGACGACGAGACGGATTCGATCGCGCGCGACATCGCCGAGTGCCCGTATTCGCGTATCGTCGTGGCGCGCGACGGCGACATGAGCCATCCGCTCGGCGTCGTGCAGAAGAAGGATCTGGTCGAGGACCTGATTGCCGGACGGGGCGTGCGCATGGAGGCGCATCTGCTTGAAACGACGCATGTGCCGGAGACGATGCCAGCGTTGCGCGTACTGCAGATCTTCCGCAGCGTGCAGTTGCACGTCGCCTTCGTCGTCGACGAGTATGGCGACTTTCTCGGTCTCGTGACCGCGACCGACGTGATGAGCGCCGTCGCCGGCGACCTGCCGGAGGAGCATCGCCCGGCGACGCAGGAGCTTCTCAAGCGCGATGACGGCTCGTGGCTGGTGGACGGGCGCGCCGCCATCGATGAGGTCAAGGAGACGCTCGGCCTGCGACTGGAAACGAACGGCGATTATCACACCGCCGCCGGTCTCGTGCTCGAGCACATGGCACGCATCCCGGAAGAGGGGGAGCATTTCGACCTCGACGGCTGGCGCATCGAGATCGTCGATATGGATTCCAACCGTATCGACAAGCTGCTGTTCATCCCGCCGGAACTGGTCAGCGCCGGAAGCGCCGCGGCGTAAGCTTTGCTGCGGCGTGTCGCCATCCTTCGAGACGCGGCCTGCGGCCGCTCCTCAGAATAAGGATCGTGGACTCGGGTTGCTTTCGGCGTGCTTTCCGCGCGCGCTTTCCCTCATCCTGAGGAGCATCGCGTAGCGATGCGTCTCGAAGGATGGCGGCAGGCACGATAGCTTAGCCAAGCGAAATGGATGGAGCTTTTCTTATATCCTGCGGTGCGCCGACGGCAGCTACTACACCGGCACGGCGCGCCTTGGATTGGAACGGAGAGTTGCCGAGCACAATGCCGGAACCTATGACGGGTTCACGGCGGTGCGACGGTCCGTGACGCTCGTCTTCAGTCAATAGTTTGAACGCATCCAGTGGTTTGAACGCATCGCCGATGCAATTGCTGCCGAAAGGCAAGTGAAGGGCTGGTCACGCGCCAAGAAAGAGGCTTTGATCCGAGGTGATTTTGAGGCCGTGAAAACGCTGTCGAGGCGTCGGGGCCTGCATCCTTCGAGACGCCCGGCTGCGCCGGGCTCCTCAGGATGAGGGGATAGGCTGGAGGATATTGGAATGTCGAGGGACAACAAGACAAACGGAAAGACGCCGGCGAAGGGCGCCAAGAATGCGAAAGGCAGGACGAAGGGAACGCCGCATCCGAAGGGGCGCAAATACCGTTCGCAGCTCTGGTTCGACAATCCCGAGAACCCGGGCATGACGGCGCTCTATCTCGAGCGCTACGTCAACTTCGGCATCACGCTCGAGGAGCTCACCTCCGGCAAGCCGATCATCGGCATCGCGCAGACGGGCTCCGACCTCTCCCCCTGCAACCGCCACCACCTCGACCTCGCCAAGCGCGTACGCGAGGGCATCGTCGCGGCGGGCGGAATCGCGCTCGAATTTCCGGTGCATCCGATCCAGGAAACCGGCAAGCGGCCGGGCGCGGCGCTCGATCGCAACCTCGCCTATCTCGGCCTCGTGGAATTGCTCTACGGCTATCCGCTCGATGGAGTCGTGCTCACCACCGGCTGCGACAAGACGACGCCCGCCTGCATCATGGCGGCGGCGACCGTGAACCTCCCCGCCATCGTCCTCTCCGGCGGGCCGATGCTCAACGGCTGGTGGAAGGGCGAGCGCGCCGGCTCCGGCACCGCCGTCTGGCAGGCGCGGCAGGAGCTCGCCGCCGAGCGCATCGACTACAAGGAATTCATCGACCTCGTCGGTTCATCGGCGCCCTCGATCGGCCACTGCAACACGATGGGCACCGCCTCCACCATGAACGCGCTCGCCGAGGCGCTCGGCATGTCGCTGCCCGGCTGCGCCGCGATTCCCGCGCCGTATCGCGACCGCGGACAGATCGCCTATCGCACCGGCCGGCGCATCGTCGAGATGGTGATCGAGGACCTGAAACCCTCCGACATCCTCACGCGCGAGGCGTTCGAGAACGCCATCGTCGCCAACTCCGCGATCGGCGGCTCGACCAACGCGCCGATCCACATCAACGCGATTGCGCGCCACATCGGCGTGAAGCTCGAGATCGAGGACTGGGAGAAGATCGGCTTCGACGTGCCGCTGCTCGTCAACATGCAGCCGACCGGAAAATATCTCGGCGAGGAATACTATCGCGCCGGCGGCCTGCCCGCGGTGATGAACGAGCTTCTCAAGGCGAAGCGCATCCACGGCAAGGCGCTCACCGTCAACGGCAAGACGATGGGCGAGAACGTCAAGGGCGCGAAGATCCTCGATGAGGACGTCATCCGCCCGTACAAGCGGCCGCTGAAGGAGGACGCCGGCTTCAAGATCCTGCACGGCAATCTGTTCGACAACGCGGTGATGAAGATCTCCGGCGTCTCCGACGAGTTCCGCGATCGTTACCTGATGAATCCGAAGGACCCGAACGCCTTCGAGGGCCGCGCGGTCGTGTTCGAGGGACCGGAGGACTATCATCACCGCATCGACGATCCGAAGCTGAAGATCGATGAGAACACGATGCTGTTCATCCGCGGCGTCGGGCCGATCGGCTATCCGGGCGCGGCGGAAGTGGTGAACATGCAGCCGCCGGCGGCGCTGATCAAGCGCGGCGTCCTCTCGCTGCCGTGCATCGGCGACGGCCGCCAGTCCGGCACGTCCGGCTCACCGTCGATCCTCAACGCGTCGCCGGAGGCGGCGGTCGGTGGCGGCCTCGCCATTCTCAAGACCGGCGACCGCGTGCGCATCGATCTCAATAAGAGCGAGGCGAACATCCTGATCTCGGATGCCGAGCTCGCGCAGCGCCGCGCCGACCTGCAGAAGCGTGGCGGCTTCCCGATCCCCGCGAGCCAGACGCCGTGGCAGGAGATCCAGCGCGGCATGGTCGACCAACTCGGCTCCGGCATGGTGCTGAAACCCGCTGTGAAGTTTCAGCGCGTCGCGCAGGAATCCGGCGTGCCGCGGGACAATCATTAGGTTAGCGACCACGCCTCTCCGTCATGCC
>JBDHSU010000123.1:0-11593 GCA_039808325.1 Variibacter sp.
CTTAGCGTGGCCAAAGCGTGTGCTCCATGGTGCCTCGTCACATGCTTTTGGGGGCAAAACTATGATCGTCAGCGGCCTCTTCGCTGTTTTGTTTTCTCTCACGCGAAGGTTGTTTCATCCCGAATCGGTTGCGCGGGAGAGAGAAGCAGCAGACAATGGGTTTTTCCAGGGCTGCGGCGTTTGACCCCGCCGTACGGAACCCCATAACCTGAACGAAGAAGCGATCACGTCCGCCGCGAGAGGATCAATCCCAGCGCGGGCAGTGGGCGCGGACACGGCGAGGGAGGCGCCTTGTACGCGATGGCAGAATCCGCACCGCAAACGATTCCGGCGGCCAGGCCCGTCATCGAGGTCCGTCATCTGTCGAAGATTTATGGCGACGGAACGGACGCGGTCACCGCGCTCGACGACATCGATTTCTCGGTGCGGGACGGTGAGTTCTTGTCCATCGTCGGCCCGTCCGGCTGCGGCAAGTCGACGCTGCTGAAGATTCTCGCCGGATTGCTGCTGCGCACGCATGGCGACGCACTTTTGAACGGCACTCCGATCGAGGGGGCGCGGCGCGACATCGGCGTCGTCTTCCAGTCTCCGGTGCTGTTTCCCTGGCGCAGCGTCCTCGGCAACGTGCTGCTGCCGGCGGACGTGCAGCGGCTCGACCGCGAGAAGATGACGAAGCGGGCGCAGGACCTGATCGCGCTTGTCGGCCTCGCCGGCTTCGAGAAGCGCTATCCTTCCGAGCTTTCCGGCGGCATGCAGCAGCGCGTCGCGCTGGTGCGGGCGCTGATCCACGATCCGGCGCTTCTGTTGATGGATGAGCCGTTCGGTGCGCTCGACGCGCTCACCCGCGAGGCGATGAACGTCGAGCTGCAGCGCATCTGGCTGGAGCGGCGCAAGACCGTGGTCTTCATCACGCATTCGACCGCCGAGGCGGTGTTCCTTGCCGACCGCGTGATGGTGATGACGCCGCGGCCCGGCAAGATCGAGGACCTGTTCGAGATCGACCTGCCGCGCCCGCGCACGCTCGACATCATGACGACGGAGCCGTTCGGACAGTATGTCCGCCGCGTGCGCAAGGCGCTCAACAGCGGGGGAGGGCTGGACTGATGAATACCCGCCGCAACTTCCTGCTCCGGCTCGTCCTGCTCGCCGCGACCCTGCTGATCTGGGAAGGCCTGGTGCGTCTCTTCGATATGCCGGCCTATATCCTGCCGACGCCGAGCGCCATCCTGGCGGGATTGTATCGCGGCATCGCGAGCGGGCTCTATGTCGAGCATATCTGGATCACGCTGATCGAAACCCTGCTCGGCTTCCTGCTCGGCGCCGTCATGGCCTTCACGCTCGGCATCGGCATCGGGCTCAGCCGCCGGGTCGAATACTTCCTCTATCCCTTCATCGTGATGATCCAGTCGATGCCGAAGGTGGCGCTGGCGCCGCTGATCATCGTCTGGTTCGGTCTCGGCCTCACCTCGAAGGTGGTCAACGCCGCGCTGGTCGCCTTCTTTCCGTTGATGGTGAACACCATCGTCGGCTTGCGTTCGACCGACGAGGACCGCCTCAACCTGATGAAGTCGCTCGCCGCCACGCGCGGCCAGATCTTCTGGATGCTGCAGCTTCCCAACGCCATGCCTTACGTTTTCGCCGGCCTGGAAGTGGCGATGATCTTCGCGCTCACCGGCTCCATCGTCGCGGAATTCGTGGGGGCGCAATCCGGGCTCGGCATGCTGATCCAGAGCATGAACTTCACCATGGACGTGGCCGGGCAGTTCTCCGTCCTGTTCATCCTGTCGGTGGTGGGCTTGCTGCTCAACTCGCTGGTCGCTTTCGCGCGCCGGCGTGTTTTGTTCTGGGATGCGTCGCAAAAATCCGACGGATCCGTTCGAAGTGGGGCGAAACGGAACGAGGCGGCGCCGGCGCCGGGCCGGCAGGAGTCCGCCCTCTCAACAAGCTGAAGGGAGACGATCGTGGAAAGACGTTTGGGATTTTTGGCCGCTTCTCTGCTGCTCGCATCGATCGCGGCGCCGCCGGCCTCGGCCGAGGAAACCGTGCGCGTCGGCTGGTGCGCGCGCACCATCAGCTCGGCGGCGGCGCCCTTCGCCATCGCGACGAAAATGGGCTGGTACAAGGATGCGGGCATCAAGGTCGAGGTGGTGCCGCTGCCCGGCTCGACCGATTGCGTGAAGAACGTCGCGACGAAGGAACTGCCGTATTCGCTTCCCTCGATCGAGCCGCTGGCGATCATCCGCGGCCAGGGCGTCAAGGCGAAGAATTTCTACACGGCCTATCAGGGCAACATCTATGGCATCGCCGTCCCGGTCGACAGCCCGATCAAGACCTTCGCGGACCTCAAGGGCAAGAAGATCGGCGTCACCTCGATGGCCTCCGCCGGCGTCATCGTCGCGCGCGCGCTGGCGAAGGAAAACGGCTTTGATCCCGACAAGGACGTGAGCATCATCGTCGCCGGCGAGGCGGCGCAGACGGCGGCGCTGCTGCGCTCGCATCAGGTCGATGCGCTCTCGCAGTTCGACACGCAATACGCGCTGACGGAGAACGCCGGCGCCAAGCTGCGCATGCTCGACACCAGCGCCATCGCGAAGTTCCCCTCGAACGGCTTCGTCGCGCTGGAGGAGACGTTGAAGAACAAGCGCGCGCAAGCGGTCGCGCTCACGCAGGGCTACGCCAAGGGCACGCTGTTCGCGATCACCAATCCGGAGGCCGCGATCCGCATCCTTTGGGAGGTCTACCCGCAGACCAAGTCGACCGGCAAGGACGAGGCGACCGCCCTCAAGGATGACGTGAAGACCCTGGAGGCGCGGGCGCGCAACTGGCGGCTGGAGGCCGGCGGCGTCTCCAAGTGGGGCGAGAACTCCGAGGCGAACTACACCGCCTATATCGCCTTCCTGGTGAAGAACGGCGTGCTCAAGAAATCCGAGCCGACGGACGACCTCATCACCAACGACCTGATCGCCGACATCAACAAGTTCGATGCCGCCGCCGTCGTGAAGATGGCGAAGGAATACAAGGGAAAATAGCGCCGAGCGGCCCGCCGGCTTCGCGGGAGCCTCTTACGCCTCAGGCGACGCCGCGCGGACGCGCGGCGCCGTTTGACTTCGAAGGCATGGTCACGGTAAGCGGCAGCGCGTTCCCCGGCGAAATTTAGCCCGGGAGACGCGATAAAATAAGCAATCTCCGGGCGCGATCCGATGCAACGGGTCGTGCTCCAAGGAACGGCGCATGACCGAAACGCTTCCCGACCGCCTGTCCGTCGATCCGCGCAGCCCGCACTACGACGAGGCTGTTCTCCAGCACGATGTCGGAATCCGCTTCGAGGGCAAGGACCGCCACGACGTCAACGAATATTGCGTCAGCGAGGGCTGGATCCGCATCTCCGTCGGCAAAACGGTCGACCGGCGCGGCAATCCGCTGACCATCAAGCTCAATGGCAAGGTCGAGCCGTATTTCCGTGATCCGAAACCGGCGGAATGAGCCGGTTTCTGACCAGTCGCCGCAAGCGGCTCATCCGGCTGGTCTCGGCGCGCTCGCAGCAGCGCGCCATGTTCGTTGCCGGCGGCCTTGCCGTCGGCGCCGCCGCCATTGCGCTCGCTTTGCTGGCCAACGAGGCGCAGGACGCATTCGCGCGCCTCGCGGCGCGGTGGCCGTACGCGCCCCTGTTGGTCACGCCGCTCGGCTTCGCGCTGACCGTGTTCCTGACCAACAGGTTCTTCCCGAACTCGCAAGGCAGCGGCATTCCGCAGGCGATCGCCGCGCGTCAACTGACGGATCCCGTGGCGCGCGGGCGGCTCGTCTCGGCGCGCATCGCGGTCGGAAAAGTCGTGCTGACGCTGCTCGGGCTATTGAGCGGCGCCTCCGCCGGCCGCGAGGGGCCGACCGTGCAGGTCGGCGCCTCGATCATGTTCGCGATCGGCCGCATGTCGCCGCGCCATCAGCCGGGCCTGATCCTGGCCGGTTCCGCCGCCGGCGTTGCGGCCGCGTTCAACACGCCGCTCGCCGGCATCGTCTTCGGCATCGAGGAGATGAGCCGCAGTTTCGAGACGCGCACCAGCGGCCTCGTCATCACGACGGTGATCGCCGCCGGCCTGACCTCCCTCGCCATCATGGGAAACTATACGTATTTCGGGATCAGTTCCGCCTTGCTGCGCAACGGCGTCGACTGGCTGGCGGTCCCGCTCTGCGGGATCGCGGGCGGTCTCATGGGAGGCTTGTTCGGCCGCTTCGTGGTGGCGGTGGCGCGCGGACTGCCCGGATTCCTCGGCGCCGCGAGCAAGCGGCACCGCTTGATCTTCGCGGCGGTTTGCGGGCTCGGCGTCGCCGTCTGCGGTTTGATCTCGAACGATATGATCTTCGGCACCGGATACGCGCAGGTGAAAGGCGCGCTGGAGGGCGGCGCGCCGCTCCCGTGGCATTTCGGGGTGCTGAAATTGGCGGCCACGGCGCTCTCGACGGTCAGCGGCATTCCCGGCGGCATTTTTTCGCCATCGCTCGCCGTCGGCGCCGGCATCGGCGCGAACGTCGCCGCGCTGTTTCCGCAGACACCGGCGGGCGCCATCATGCTGCTCGGCATGGTGGCCTACTTCGCCGGCGTGGTGCAGGCGCCAATCACGTCCTTCGTCATCGTCATCGAGATGACCGACAACCACGCGATGGTGGTGCCGCTGATGGCGGCATCGTTGATCGGCTACGCCGCTTCGCGTCTTGTCGCCCGCCAGGGTACCTATCATGCGCTCGCCGCCGGCTTTCTCGCGAAGCACAGGAGACAGGAGGCGTCGGGAAATCCGATTCCTTCAGAGCCGAGGCCCTAGATCACGTTCATGATCTTAGAGCGGGATGCGGGCGGAAAACCGCTCCACACTTTTCCTCGTCCGGCTCTAGACCTTGCGGACGCGGAAGATGAGCACGCCGTCGTCCTGCCGGCTCTCCTCCAGCGCATCGCCGGTTTCCCGCAGCAGGTTCGGGATATCGATGGACGCCAGCGGGTCGGTGCATTCGAGAACCAGGACGTCGCCCGGCGCGACGCGCGTGAGGGCCTTGCGCGCCTTCAGCGCCGGAAGCGGGCATTTCAGGCCGCGCAGGTTCAGGGTCGTCTCGCTCATCGTTCCGTTGGCCGCTCCTGTTTGGACCTCCTCTAACACAGGCGCGCGCGAAAGCGATGGCCGCGCCCGTGCGACAGCCTTCGAAGCCGCCATGGCTTGACCGCCCGAGCCGGCCTTCGGCAAAGATGTGGCATGAGCCCTCCGTCCATCCTCCTGCAACGGATCGTCAAGCCGACGGCGCTACCCGTCGTGTTGAGAGCGGTCGAGCAGATCGCCGCGGTGAAACCGCGAATTACCCCCGTGGTGGGCGCGCGCGGCCGCGTTCTGGCCGAGGACGTTTTCGCGTCCGCGCCGCTTCCCGCCGTTTCGGTCGCGGCGCGCGATGGCTGGGCGGTGAGCGCCGAGGCGGTCGCCGACGCGAGTTCGTACGCGCCGGTGCCGGTCACGGCCATCTGGGTCGACGCCGGCGATCCGATTCCGGCGGCGACGGATACCGTGCTGCCGGCGGAAGCGGTGATGGCGCAGGGCGGTTCGCACCATGCGCTTGCGTCCGCGCCGGCGGGCGAGGGGATGCGAGCGGCCGGCTCGGATGCCGATGCGTCCGTGCCTCTCGTGCGTCGCGGGACACGCCTGCGCGCGACGGATGTGGCGGCGCTGCGTGCCTGCGGCATCGAGCAGGTCTCCGCGCGGCGGCCGCATGTCGCGGTGATCGCGACGCCGGGCTCGAAGGCGCGGCGCGAGGCGACGGTCAGGATCGTGGCGAATGCGATCGCGGCGCTCGGCGGCGTCGCCGAGCCGTTCTTTTGCGCGGATGAAGACGGCGCGCTGGAGCGGGCGCTGCGCGATACGCAGACCGACGCGATCGTGACGGTCGGCGGCACCGGGACCGGACGGCACGATGCCACGGTGCGGACGGTCGCGATGGTGGGCCACGTCGTCTGTCATGGGATCGGCATCGCGCCGGGCGAGACCTCCGCATTCGGCGCGCGCGGTGAGACGCCGATCCTGATGTTGCCCGGCCGCCTCGACGCGGCGCTTGCCGGATGGCTGCTGCTCGGGCATCCGTTGTTGAACGCGCTGGGCGGTACGGCGGAGCCGCCGCCGGCCGCGCGCGGCGCGCTCGCGCGCAAGATCGTCTCGACCATCGGCGTCGCCGAAATGATCCTCGTCCGCCGCGACGGCGTCGATGGCGTCGTGCCGATCGCGGCCGGTCTCTTTCCGCTGCGGGCGCTACTTGCCGCCGGCGGCTACGTCGTTGTGCCGCCGGAGAGCGAAGGCTTCCCCGCCGGCGCCGACGTCGAGGTGAGGGCGCTGCCATGAGGGCGCTGCCATGAGGGCGCAGCCATGAGTGCGCACCGGAAGACATCGCGCGCGGAGGCCGCGCTTCTCGACGCGGTGCGCAAGGCGGCGCGCCAGGAACAGTTCCTGGAGGTCGTCTCCGCCGAGGAGGCGACGGCGCGCTTCGCGCGCCACCTCGATCTCGTGCCGATCGGCGTCGAGACCGTGACGCTTGCGGCGGCGTTGGGGCACGTTCTCGCGGACGACGTTCTCAGCGCCGTCGATGCGCCGCCGTTCGATCGTTCGAGCGTCGACGGCTTCGCGTTGCGCGCCGCCGATTCGCAAGGTGCAACGGACACGACGCCGCGGCGGCTCGCGCTCAACAACGAGGTGCTGGTGTGCGGCGCGCCGCCGGCGCTGACCGTCGCCCCCGGCACCGCGACGGCGATCGCCACCGGCGGCATGATCCCGCGCGGCGCCGACGCCGTGGTGATGATCGAGTGGACGGACCTGATCGAGACGGACGCGGGCCCGGCGATCGAATTGCGCCGCACGGTCGGCGCCGGGCAGTTCGTGTCCTACGCCGGCTCCGACATGGCGCGCGGCGAGACGGTGCTGCGCCGCGGCGTGCGCGTCGGCTCGCGCGAGATCGGCATGCTGGCGGCGTGCGGCCTTGCGGAGGTCGCGGTGGTGCGGCGCCCGAAGGTCGCCGTGCTCTCGACCGGCGACGAGCTGGTGAAGCCCGGCGTGCCGCTGCGGCCCGGCGCGGTGTACGACTCCAACGGCGCGATCGTTGCCGCCGCCGTCTCCGAGGCCGGCGGCGAAGCGGTCTCCTACGGCGCATTCCCGGACGATGCGGCCGTGCTCGAAGGCGCGCTGCGTCGGGCGCTGGCCGCATGCGACATGGTGGTGCTCAGCGGCGGCACGTCGAAGGGCGCGGGCGATCTGTCGCACCAGATCGTCGGCGGGCTCGGCGCGCCCGGCATCCTCGTTCACGGCGTCGCGCTGAAGCCGGGCAAGCCGCTCTGCCTCGCGGTGGCGGACGGCAAGCCGGTCGTGGTGCTGCCCGGGTTCCCGACCTCGGCGATTTTCACCTTCCATGCCTTCGTCGCGCCGGTGATCCGCGCCTTCGCCGGCCTGCCGCCGGAAGCGGCCCGGCATGTCGCGGCGACGGTGCCGGTGCGCATCGCGTCGGAGCTTGGCCGCAAGGAGTTCGCGCTCGTCTCGCTGGTCGAGGGGCAGGGCGGTCTCGTCGCGTTCCCTTCTCCCAAGGGCTCCGGCGCCGTGACGAGCTTCTCGCAGTCGGACGGCTTCATCGAGATCGACGCGCTGGCGCAGACGCTCGACGCCGGAACGCTCACGCAAGTGACGCTGATCGGGGATGCGGCGCAAATCCCCGACCTCGTGATCGCCGGCAGCCACGACGTGGCGCTCGACGCCGTCGTCGGCACGCTCGCGGCGCAGAACCTGAATGTGCGCACCATCGCCATCGGCAGCATGGGCGGCGTCGCGGCGGCGCGCAACGGCGCCTGCGATATCGCGCCCGTGCATCTCGTCGATCCGGCGAGCGGCCGCTACAACGCGCACCTCGCCGGCGACGGGCTCACGCTCGTCCCGGGCTGGCGGCGCATGCAGGGCGTGCTGTTCCGTCCCGGGGATGCACTTTTCGAGGGAAAGACGGCGCAAGCGGCGGCGGCCGCCGTGCGCGAGGACGCGGACGCGGTGATGGTCAACCGCAACGCCGGCGCCGGCACCCGCATCCTCATCGATCAGTTGCTGGACGGCGCCCGCCCGGCCGGCTACGGCAACCAGCCGCGCTCGCACAACGCCGTCGCCGCCGCGATCGCCCAAGGCCGCGCCGACTGGGGCGTGGCGATCGAGCCGGTGGCGCGGATGTACGGCCTCGGCTTCCTGCCGCTCGCCCCCGAGCACTACGATTTTCTCGTGGTGGACGCGCGCCGCGACCGCCCGGCGGTGCGGGCCTTCCTCGCCGCCCTGGCCGATGCGGGGACGCGCGGGCGCATCGAGGCGTTGGGCATGCGGCTTCCCGATGCCTGACGGCGGCTTGCATTTGGCGTCGCGTAGAGCGGGACGAGGAAAAGTGCGGAGCGGTTTTCCGCCCGCATCCCGCTCTAAGTGATTAGAATCGATCTCGTTCATGATTTCGGATCGATTCGATCCAAAATCATCGTGATCTCTGGGAAAGTCGGCATCGGTGCCGCATGTCGCGGTGACCTTGGACGGAATACGACGTGCGCATCATCGGACTCGCGGGTTGGAGCGGCTCGGGCAAGACCACGCTGCTGACCAAAATTCTGCCGCGCCTCATCGGGCGGGGCGTGCGCGTCTCGACCGTGAAGCACGCGCACCATTCCTTCGACCTCGACCAGCCGGGCAAGGATTCGCATACCCACCGGCTCGCGGGCGCGAGCGAGGTGCTGGTCTCGTCCGCCAGCCGCTGGGCGCTGGTGCATGAGCTGTGCGGCGACCCGGAGCCGGCGCTGCCGGAATTGCTCGCCAGGCTTTCGCCGGTCGACCTCGTCCTGGTCGAGGGCTTCAAGCGCGGGCATCATCCCAAGGTCGAAATCTACCGCCAGGACGTCGGCAAGCCGCCATTGCATCCGGACGATCCCTATATCGTGGCGGTGATCACGGACGCGCCGCTCTCCGCGATGTCGCTCCCCGTCGTCGCGCTGGACGACTACGAGGGCGTCTGCGACCTGTTGCTGGCGCAGGCGGTGCCGGTCGCGTCGTTGCAGGAAAGCGGTTGACCATGGCGCAGCTCTCCGACGACTGCTTTGCCTTTTCCGGCCCGCTGATGCCGGTCGAGGAGGTCGAGCGGCTGATCGCGGAGCGCGTCTCGCCGGTGACCGAAAGCGAGGACGTGCGGCTCGGCGAGGCGCGCGGGCGCGTGCTCGCCGCCGATGTCGTCGCGCCGATCAGCCTGCCGCCCTTCGCCAATTCCGCCGTCGACGGCTACGCCGTGCGCCATGCCGACCTCGCGCGCGCGGGCGAGACGCGCCTGCCGGTCATGGGGCGCGCCTCCGCCGGGCATGCCGCCGAGGCCGGCTATGCCGGCGGCGCCGCGATCCGCATCTTCACCGGCGCGCCGATGCCGGACGGCGCCGACACGGTGTTCATGCAGGAGGATTGCCGCCTCGAGGGGAGCGTCGTCGTCTTGCCGCATGGCCTCGGGGTGGGCGCCAATCGCCGCCTCGCGGGCGAGGACGTGCGCGCCGGTTCCGTCGCGCTCGCGGAGGGAACGCGGCTGAAGCCCGCGCAGCTTGCGCTCGCTGCGGCGCTCGGCATCGACACCGTGCATGTGCGCCGCCGTCTCCGCGTCGCCTTGTTCTCGACCGGCGACGAAGTCGCGGAGCCCGGCACGCCGCTCACCGAGGCGCGCATCTACGACGCCAACCGCCGGCTGCTCGGCGAGCTTCTGATCGCGGCGGGCGCCGAGGTCACCGACCTCGGCATCCTCGCCGACACGCCCGACGGCCTCGCCGCCGCGCTCGCCGCCGCGGCCGGCCACGATCTCATCGTCACGTCGGGCGGCGTTTCGACGGGCGAGGCCGATCATGTCCGCGACGCGGTCGAGCGCGTCGGGCGGCTGGTGTTCTGGCGCGTCGCCCTCAAGCCGGGCCGGCCGGTCGCGATGGGCGTCGTCGGGGGCGCGGCGTTCGTCGGCCTGCCGGGAAATCCCGTCGCCGCGTTCGTGACCTTCGTGCGCGTGGTGCGGCCGCTGCTGGCGCGGCTCGCGGGCGCGAAGCTCGAGCCGCTGGTGGCGCTGCCGGTGCGCGCGGCGTTTTCCTACAAGAAGAAAAAAGGCCGCCGCGAATATGTCCGCGTCTCGCTCTCGCACGCCGACGGCGTCGTCGAGGCGCGGAAATTTCCGCGCGAGGGCGCGGGCGTCCTTTCTTCTTTGACGGAGACGGACGGACTCGCGGAATTGCCGGAGGACGTCACCAAGGTCGCGCCCGGCGATACGATCGGATTTCTGCCCTACGCCGTGCTGCTGGGGTGAGGGCGGCGGTTCGCCGCGATGCGGCCCCGCGTCCGTCCTCCCGAGGTGCTCGCCAAGCGAGCAGGGATGCACGGTAGGGATACACGGTCCGGGCCGATCCTGCGAGGTCCCGTGCTTCGCACGGACACCTCAGGAAGACGGCGAAAGGTCGCTATTTGCCGCTTCCTTTGTCGCAATCCGCGTCGCCGCCGCCACATCCTCCGGCGTGTTGACGTTGAAGAACGGATCGACCGGCTGCGTCGGCCAGTCGGCGACGGCGATGCCGTGCCGCGCGGTCCACACCTCGATCTTGCGCAGGTCTTCCGCGACGAGCGCGTGGCGCAGGTCGTCGCGCAGGTCGACGCGCCACAGCCCGACCACCGGATGCCGCCATGTGCCCGAGCGCGCGCAGGCGAGCGGCGTGTTCGCGGCGGCGCGCGCCCGATGCAGGCGCGCGACGAGATCGCGGGGGAGGAACGGACAGTCGCCGGGCACGCTCACGGCCCACTCGATCGCCGGCGCGTTCGCGGCCGCCCATTCCAGCGCGGTGAGAATGCCGGCGAGGGGGCCGGGATAATCCGCCACGTCGTCGGCGACCACCGGCAGGCCGGTGAAGGCGAAGCGCGAAGGATCGCCGTTGGCGTTGATGACGGTCCGCACGCATTGCGGCGCGACGCGCGCCAGCGTGCGCTCCAGGATCGTCTGCCCGGCGATCTCGATCAGCGCCTTGTCGCCGCCGCCCATGCGCCGCGCCAGCCCGCCGGCGAGGATGAGCCCCAACGTCTCCGAGTGCGTCATGGCAAGCATTGCCTAGCAATGCGCCGTGCGCTGTGCGCGCCCTCAATCGAGGTGCTCGTGATTGCCGTTCCCTCCCCCCTTGTGGGAGAGGGAGCGCGCTCTGCCTTCGCGTACGGTCTTCCCATCATCGCCAGCGAGAGCGCTTCCAATAAAACGGACTCAATCATCCACAGCCGCCTTGCGCCGGTGCTTCGCGCTTTCCTCGGCGACGTAGGCGAGATCCTGGTCGAACACGATGCGCTCCTCGCCCGCGAGCGCGATGAAGCGCTTGCCGCGCGCGCGCCCGATCAAGGTGAGTCCCGCCTTGCGCGCGAGCTCCACGCCCCAGGCGGTGAAGCCGGAGCGCGAGACCAGGATCGGAATGCCCATGCGCACGGTTTTAATGACCATTTCGGAGGTGAGCCGGCCGGTCGTGTAGAAAATCTTGTCCTCCGCCGTCACGCCGTGCTGGAACATCCAGCCCGCG
>JBDHSU010000124.1:0-11535 GCA_039808325.1 Variibacter sp.
TCGTCGCGGTGTCCGACTTCAACATGGGCGCGATGGAGAACAAGGGGCTCAACGTCTTCAACGATAAATACGTTCTCGCCTCCCCCGACATCGCGACCGACAGCGACTTCGCCAGCATCGAGGCGATCATCGCGCACGAATATTTCCACAACTGGACCGGCAACCGCATCACCTGCCGCGACTGGTTCCAGCTTTGCCTGAAGGAAGGGCTGACGGTCTTCCGCGACCAGGAGTTCACGTCCGATCAGCGCTCGCGCCCGGTGAAGCGCATCGCCGACGTGCGCATCTTGCGCGCACAGCAGTTCGTCGAGGACGCCGGCCCCCTCGCCCATCCGGTACGCCCCTCCACGTACCGCGAGATCAACAATTTCTACACGGCGACGGTCTACGAGAAAGGCGCGGAGATCGTCCGCATGCTCAAGACCATGCTCGGCGCCGAAGGCTTCAAGGCCGGCATGGATCTTTATTTCGAGCGCCACGACGGCGAGGCCGCGACCGTCGAGCAATTCATTCAATGCTTCGCCGACGCCAACAAGCGCGACCTCACCCAGTTCCGTCTCTGGTATGCGCAGGCCGGAACCCCGCAGATCGCCGCCACCGGACACTACGACGACGCCGCGCGGCGCTATCGTCTCGACGTCGCGCAGGCGCTCCCGCCGACGCCGGGACAGACACAGAAACAGCCGATGGTTTTTCCGCTCGTGCTCGGCCTTCTCGGGCCGGACGGCAAGGATATGCCGCTGATCGCCGAAGGTGGCGTCGAAAACGGCGTCGCGCTGCTCACGAAGCCGTCGCAGAGCTTTACGTTCAGCAACGTCGCGACGCGGCCGGTGCTCTCGCTCAATCGCGGCTTCTCGGCGCCGATCAAGCTGACCGCGGACCTGAGCGCCGACGATCTGCGCTTCCTCGCCGCCCACGACAGCGACCCGTTCAACCGCTGGCAGGCGGTGCAGACGCTGGCGACCGCGCTGCTGATCGACAACGTCGCGGCGTTGCGGGCATCGCGCGAACCGCGCCGCGACGACGGCCTCGTCGAGGCGCTGGCGAATGTCCTCGGCGACGAGACGCTGGAGCCGGCCTTCGTCGCCCAGATTCTGGCGCTTCCATCGGAGGCCGACATCGCGCGCGACATCGGCCGCGACGTCGACCCCGATGCGATCCTCGTCGCCCGCAAAATGCTGCGAGCCCACCTCGCCGCCGCGCTCGCGAGCGCCCTCGAGGCCCTTTACGAGCGCCACGCGCAGCATGGCCCCTACAGCCCGGATGCCGCAAGCGCCGGCCGCCGTTCGCTGCGCAACGCCTGTCTCGATCTCCTGGCCGCGACCGGCAAGCATGAGGCGCTGACCCGCGCCATGAACCAATATCGGTCGGCCGACAACATGACCGACCGCCTCGCCGCCCTCGCGACGCTCGCGCAGCACGACACGCCTGAGCGAGGGGCCGCGATGGAGGACTTCTACCGCCGCTTCGAGAACGAGCCGCTGGTGATCGACAAGTGGCTGTCGATGCAGGCGACGATCCCGGAAAAGGGAGCGCTCGAGCGCGTGCGCGATCTGACGCGGCACGCCGCGTTCTCGTTCGCCAATCCCAACCGCGTGCGCGCGCTCATCGGCGCTTTCGCGCAAATGAATCCGACGCAGTTCAACCGCGCGGACGGCGCCGGCTACGACTTCGTCATGGATACGGCGCTCATGCTCGATGCCCGCAATCCGCAGGTCGCCGCGCGCCTGATGGGCGCGTTCAAGAGCTGGCGCGTCATGGAACCCGGCCGGCGCACGCGCGCGCAGGCGGCGCTCCGCCGCGGCATGGAGACGAAGGGGCTGTCGCGCGACGTTTCCGACATCGTCCAACGCGCCCTCGCGGATCAGCCATCGTCCTAACCGGCTGCAACGACTCCCTTTTCTCCGGCCGTTCCGCGGGCGGAATCATTTGCGCCCGCGCCGGCGCGAAAAAAGTCTGACCAAACCCTTAAGGACTCTCGACACGGAGTCCCCTTTCGATTCCAATGAAAGTGATTCGGGGAGATGCGGCACATCCTCCGGTCGAGGGCTTTGGGGACTTCCGAGGGAGGCTGAGGATGGCGCGCGCCGATACCGCGCACGCGTCAACGCGTTCCGATTCCATCAAGGGGCTTGCGCAATCCGTTGCCAACCCGGCGTATCGGCGCCTGTTGACGGCCGAGCCGGCTTTACGCCGGGCGGTTCCCATACTCATCATCGCCTTCCTTGTCACCGTCGGCATTGGTGCCGTGGTGCAGGTGCTGGAACATCGCAACCAGGCCCTCGCCGACGCCCGCACCGATATCGAGCGCCTGGCGGACATCCTGACCGAGCGTCTCGACCGGCAAGCATCCGATATCGACCTCGCGTCGGCCGCGCAAACGGCGCTCGATTCCGCGATCCCGGAGCGGGCGGCGAAGACGCACAAAATCATCCTGCTGACCGACACGCGCGCGAACGTCGTCGCCGCCAATCCGATCGAAAACGCCATGCCGAACCGGCGCCTTGCCGACATCTTCGGCCCCGGCCACATGGCCAACCTGCTGCCGTTGCGCACCGGCGTCGCCGATATCGACCTTCCGGACGGCACGCCCGTGCTCGCGACGGTCCGCGCCCTGTCGCCCTCTTTCGGCGAGATCGCCATCATCGAGACGCGTTCGCGCGCCCTCGCATCGTGGCGCGTCGACACCGCCCTGACGATCACGCTCTTCGCGACGACGGGCTTCGTCCTGCTGATCCTCGGATTTGCGTTTCACTGGCAGGCGACGCGCGCGCGCGAGGCTGACGTGATCTACGACACCGTCCGCTCGCGCATCGACACCGCGCTCAACAGCGGCCGCTGCGGCCTGTGGGATTGGGACCTCGCGCGCGGCCGCATCTTCTGGTCGCAGTCGATGTTCGACATCCTCGGATTTTCCGGGCGCGAGGATCTGCTGACGTTCGGCGAGGTCAGCGGCCTCGTCCATCCCGACGATCCGCAGCTTTATGAAATCGCCGCGCAGTTCGCCGAGGCGAAGACGACATCGATCGACCACGCGTTCCGCATGCGGCATGCGCGCGGCAACTGGGTGTGGCTGCGGGCGCGCTGCGAACTGGTCAAGCAGCCGGACGAGCCGGGCGCGCATATCATCGGCATCGCCGTGGACATCACCGAGCAGAAGCGCCTCGCCGAGCGCACCGCCGCCGCCGATATCAGGCTCCGCGACGCGGTCGAGACGATCTCGGAGGCCTTCGTCCTCTGGGATGCCGACAACCGGCTGGTCCTGTGCAATTCGAAATTCCAGTCGCTGCACGACCTGTCCGACGATGTCGTCAAGCCGGGCATGCCGTTCGACGTCATTCTTTCGAGGACGCAGGCGCCGATCACGCGGCCTGAACGCAACGGCCGCCTGCCCGCACGCCAGGACGCAACGTTCGAGGCGCAACTCGAAGACGGCCGATGGCTGCAGATCAGCGAACGGCGCACAAAGGACGGCGGCTTCGTATCGGTCGGAACCGACATCACGATGCTGAAAGAGCAGCAGGCGCGCTTGGTCCAGCGCGAAGCCCAGCTCAAGGAGACGGTGGACGATCTACGCACCAGCCATCAGCTTCTCGAGATGCAGGCCGAAGCGCTCGCCAGCCTCGCAGAAAAGTACAGCGCCGAGAAAGATCGCGCCGAGCATGCCAATCGCGCCAAGTCCGAATTCCTCGCCAATATGAGCCACGAGCTGCGCACCCCGCTCAACGCCATCATCGGCTTCTCCGAAATCATGCAGTCGGGCGTGCTCGGCAAGCTCAGCGACAAATACCTCGAATATTGCGGCGACATCCGCGACAGCGGCCGCTACCTGCTCGACGTCATCAACGACATTCTCGACATGTCGAAGATCGAGGCCGGGCGTCTCCAGCTCAACATGGAGGAATTCGAGCTCAACCGCGTCCTGAACGAGACGACGCGCATTGTCGCGCCGCGCGCGCACGACAAGCGCCTGGTCTTCACCGCCGACATCGCCGACGACGTCATCGTGCGCGCCGATCGCCGTGGGCTTAAGCAAATTCTGCTCAATCTGCTTTCGAATGCCGTCAAGTTCACGCCGGAGGGCGGCTGCGTCGCGGTGCGCGCCTCGCGTGACCGTGGCGCGGTCGCCATCGCGATCGAGGACACCGGAATCGGCATTCCCGACAACGCCATCGCCAATCTCGGCCGCCCGTTCGAACAGGTCGAAAGCCAGTTGACCAAGAGCTATCGCGGATCGGGGCTCGGCCTCGCCATCGCCAAGTCTCTGACCGAGCTGCACGGCGGTACGATGCGCATCTGTTCGACGCAGGGAATGGGCACCGCGGTGATGGTGCGCCTGCCCGATCCCCGCCCCGATACGGCCGCGCCCGCGACGCCGACCATGCACTGAGCGGCTAAGCGTCCGGCGCCTGCCCGAGGATTTGTACGAAGCAGGCGCGCACGCGCTCCTGCGTCTCGGTCAAGGATGCTTCCAGCGTCGCGAAATCCGGCATCTCGCCGGCGCGCGCCAACAAGCTGCGCAGTTCACGCCCGGCGCTTTTGGGTTCGAAGGGGCCGGACAGGCACAGGCGCAGAACCTGCGTGAGATTGTGCAGGAGCCGCGCCGCCGGACGCAGGACATCGCCTTGCTCGGCATCGATCAGGCGCAAGCGCGCCGCCGTGTCCAAGACGGCGGCTGTGTTCTGGTTGAGAATGTCCGGATATGTCGCCGCATGGACCAGTTGGAGGTACTGCGCGATAAATTCGATATCGACGAGGCCGCCGCGGGCATATTTGAGATCCCACGGATTGCCGTCGTCCTTCTCTTGCGCGATGGCACGCCGCATCTCGACCACGTCGCCCGCGACGATCTCGACGTCGCGGGGCGTGGTGAGCACGCTGCGGATCACGCCGGCGGTGCGCTTCGCGAAGGCCGGCTCCGCCGAGATCACCCGCGCGCGCGTGAGCGCCATGTGCTCCCACGTCCACGCCTCGCGGCGCTGGTAGTCCTCGAAGCCGTCGATCTGCGTCGCCACCGGGCCCGACCGGCCGGAGGGACGCAACCGCATGTCGACGGCGTAGAGCGCGCCGTAATTGGTCTGCACCGTCAGGCTGGCGATCAGGCGCTGCGTGAAGCGCGCGAAATATTGCCCGCCGTAGAGTGGCCGGGGACCGTCGGATTCCGGATGCTCCTGGTCGAAGTCGTAGATCAGCATCAGGTCGAGATCGGAGCCTGCCGTCATCTCATGGCCGCCGAGCTTCCCCATCGCCACGATGGCGGTCTGCTGCGCGCGCAAATGCCCGTGCGTCTCGGCGAAGCGCTTGTCGATCTCGCGATGCAGCGCGCGAATGGTGCTTTCGGCAAGCCTCGCCAGCGTCTCACCCGCCTGCCGCGCCGACAGGGAGCCCGCGAGGATGCGCGTGCCGACCAGGAAAAGCTGCTCCTGCCGGAAGAGGCGCACGCGGTCGAGCATGTCCTCATACGAGACCGATTCGCGCAGCGAGACGGTGAGGTCCGTGTCGAGCTTGGCTGCGTCGGGCAGCGGACCGAAGAACGACGGGTCGATCAGCGCGTCCATCACCTGCGGATGCTGCGCCAGGATTTCCGCCAGCCGCGGCGCGGTGCCGAGCACCAGCGCGATCAGCGCGATCAGGTCCCGGTTCTGCCGCAACAGGGACAGGAGGCGCGCCCCGCCATGCAGGCCGGCGAGAAAGCGGTCGAAGCGCAGCAGCGCCGCGTCCGGGTCTTCGCCGCGCGCGAGATGTTCGACGAGGCGGGGAACGAGCTCCTGCAAGTGCGTCTGGGCGAGTTCGCTCTTCAGCGCGCGATATCCCGCCTCCGGCCAATGCCGGATCATGCTCGACGCCTCGAGCGGCCGCTTGAAACCGAGCGCGCGCAGCCGGTCGAGCGTTTCCCGATCGTCCTTTTCCGGCGGAAACTTCAACTGCGGCGCGGTCGCGGGCCCTTCCGCGGCGTCCTCGAACAAGGCGCCATAGTGCTTCTGCACGCGGCGCAGATGCACGAGCAGCACGTCGGCGAAAGCCGCGCGGTCCTTGAACCCGGCGAACCGCGCGAACCGCTCCATCGCCTCGGAGTCCGCCGGAAGCGTATGAGTCTGCTCGTCCGCGACCATCTGCAGCCGATGCTCGATCGAGCGCAGGAACAGATATGCGTCATGCAGCTCGCCGCGCGCGTCGGCGCCGATCCATCCGCCCTCGGCCAGCGCGTCGAGCATGACCAAGGTTTCGCGTCCGCGCAGTTGCGGATGGCGCCCGCCGGCGATCAACTGCTGCGTCTGTACGAAGAATTCGATCTCGCGAATGCCGCCGCGCCCGAGCTTGATATTGTGCCCCTCGACGGCGAGATCGTCATGCCCGCGATAGCTGTGGATTTGCCGCTTCATCGCGTGCACGTCCGCCACCGCGACGTAATCGAGATATTTACGCCAGACGAACGGCGCGACGCCGCGCAGGAACTCCTCGCCGAGCGATGCGTCTCCCGCGCAGGGGCGCGCCTTGATCATCGCCGCGCGCTCCCAGTTCTGTCCGACGCTCTCGTAGTAGTCGAGCGCCGCCGGAAGCGCGAGCGCGATCTGGGTCAGTCCTGGATCGGGGCGCAGGCGCAGGTCGACGCGGAAGACGTAACCGTCGACGGTCCGCTCCTGCAGCATGCGCGCGAGATTGCGTGTCAGCCGGATATAGAACGGCGCCGCTTCGACGTCGGGCGCGAGACGCCGGGTCTCGGGATCGTAAAGACAGATCAGATCGACGTCGCTCGAATAGTTGAGTTCAAACGCGCCCATCTTGCCCATGGCAAGCGCCACGTAGCCGCATCCGGCGACCGGATCGGCAGGGTCTTTCGGAATAAATTTTCCGCTTTCCGCCGCGCGCGCGAGCAGGAAGCGCAGCGCGAGCGTGATCGCGGTGTCGGCGAGCTGCGTGAGCGCTTGCGTCACGCGCGGCAACGGCCATACGCCGCCGATATCGGCAAGCGCGATGAGAAGCGCGGCTTCGCCTTTCAGCCGCCGCAGGCAGCGCATCGCGTCGGCTTCGACGTTCGTCGCCGCGATAACCGCCGCCGCGTCGGCAAGCGCCGCCGCGAAGCGCGCGTCGGGGTCGCTTTCCAGAAGCGAAGCGAGCCGCGCCGGCTCGCGGCTCGCGAGATCCCAGAGAAACGGCGAGCTTTCCGCCAGCGCCTCGAGAAGGCGCTCCGCCTTGTCGTGGCCGGAGAGGATCGCCGCGATGCGCTTGCCGGCCGCGGCATCGCTTTCTGCCAACGCCGCCAACCAGTCGGCAACGGTCTGCCGCGCGGGGCCAGCGGCGAAGAGCGGGAGGGAAACAGTAAACCGCGCCGTGAGTGACGCCGCTTTCGGGGTCGCTTGGCGCGGCGTGCGAGTCGGCGTCATTCAGGACTCGGCATGGGCGGCGAGCGGCAGGACGATCGTCGCGACCAGTCCCGGATTGTTGTCCACGAGTTGCAGCTCCCCGTCATGCAGCCGGGCGACGGCGGCGACGAGACTGAGGCCCAGGCCCGACCCCGGCTTGGTTCGGCTGGACTCCAGCCGCACGAAGCGCTCGGTCGCGCGCACGCGATCGCCGGCAGGGATGCCGGGTCCGCTGTCCGCCACGGAGACCAGCGCCTTTCCCTCCCGCCCGGTGGCGGAAATGGTGATGGCGCGCGCATTGTCGCCGGTCGACGCGGGCACCGCATATTTGATGGCGTTGTCCATCAGGTTGGAGAGAGCCTGGCTCACGAGTTCGCGGTTGCCTCGAACCGGCAAGGCCGTATCGGTAATGACCTTCAGGCGCAACCCGTTCTCCTCGGCCAGCGGCTCGTAGAGCTCGCAGATATCGCGGACAATCTCGGTGGCGTCAAAGGTTTCGAAGGTCTCCCGGGTATGGCCGGATTCCGCCCGCGCGATCATCAACAAGGCGTTGAAAGTCCGAATGAGCCCGTCCGATTCCTCGATCGTGTTCACCAGGGCGTCACGATAGGCCGCTTCGTTCGTCGCCGTTCGCAGCGCCTCCTCGGCATGGTTGCGAAGCCGCGTCAACGGCGTCTTGAGATCGTGCGCGATGTTGTCCGAGACCTCCGCGAGCCCGTGCATCAGCGCCTCGATGCGCGCCAGCATGACGTTGAGGTTGTCGGCCAGGCGGTCGAACTCGTCGCCCGTTCCGGCGACCGGCAGCCGCCCGCCGAAGTTGCCGGCCATGATGGTCTGCGTCGTCGCGGTCATCGCATCGACGCGCTTGAGCACGCGCCGCGTGATGAAGAAGCCGCCGGCCAGGCCGAGCACGATCACCAGCGCGATCGACCAATGTCCCGCCGTGGTGATGATGTTGTGCAGCCGCTCGCGCTCCTCGAGATCGCGCCCGACCAGAAGCCGGAACCCGTTCTCGAGGCGAAAGACGCGCACCAGCGCTTCACGCGATTCATCGGCTTCATCCGGGCGATGATAGGTGATCTCGATCAGCCCGGTGCGCTCCAGCGTCCCCGGCGGAAGGGAGCCGACGTTTCCCGCCAGCGCCTCACCCGTCGCCGTGGTCACGAGATAGAGGCTCGATCCGGGGCGGCGCGAGCGCGTGTCGACAATCAGGACCAGCCGGCGAATGCCGGCCTGCCGATACTGCTCGGCGAGGCCGGTGATCTCCGCCTCGACCGTCTGGGCGATCTGCGACGTCACGAGCGCGCGCGTCGTCCAGGCGAAATAGACGAGCAGCGCCCCCGCGAACAGGGCGAACACCAGCAGATAGGCAAACGACAGCTTGAATGCGGTCGTGCGGACGAGCTTACCGAGCGCTGTCATGCTTCGCCAAAAAATCGCCGCGGAGCCAGAGGGAGTTGAAAGCGCCGGCCTAACGCCTCGACCCATGTCGTCCGCTCAAGGCGCCGGAATGTTAGCGCCTTTCGCGTCGCGGACCATATAGCCCGCGCCGCGGATGGTATGAAGCAGGGGGCGGCTGAACCCCTTGTCGATCTTCGAGCGCAGGCGCGAAATGTGCACGTCGATCACGTTGGTCTGCGGATCGAAATGATAATCCCAGACGTTTTCCAGGAGCATGGTGCGCGTCACCACCTGTCCCGCATGTTTCATCAGATATTCCAGGAGGCGGAACTCGCGCGGCTGCAGCGCGATCTCGGCGCCGCCACGCGTAACCTCATGCGAGAGGCGGTCCAATTCCAAATCACCGATCCGGTACACGGTTTCTTCGTTCGGTCCCGGCCGCCGCCGCGCCAAGACCTCGATCCGCGCCAGAAGCTCGGAAAACGCATACGGCTTCGCCAGGTAGTCGTCGCCGCCGGCGCGCAGCCCCTTGACGCGGTCGTCGACCTGGCCGAGCGCCGACAGGATCAGCACCGGCACGTTGATCGCCTTTTCGCGCAGCGCCCCGATGATCGACAGGCCATCGCGCTTCGGCAGCATGCGGTCGACGATGAGCACGTCATGGCGCGCTTCCAGCGCCAGGGCGAGCCCCTCCTCGCCGTCCGTGGCCATGTCTGCGACGTGCCCGACCTCGCGGAAGGCCTTGACGAGATAATCCGCCGCGTCCCGATCGTCTTCGATAATGAGAATACGCATCGCCATCCGGACAATTTGATCCGCCGCTAGTGTAGGCGATGTCCACGTGTCTGGAGAAGGCATGATACACCCTCGAAATTATGAGAGGACGGTGAACATTTCCGTTCACCGCCCTCTCGAACCCAACGCCGGAGGGGGGCGAAAGCCAGCGTCAGGTTATCTGTGGGGACGGACACGAGGTCCGTCCCCGGGGATGCCCCGCCGGCGGGGGCGACGAATGCCGACGAAACACCCCTTCTCGTTATGCGCGGCCGACAGGGAGCGCCACGAAGCGGCTCGCGTCCCCACTCTTCACGCGCATGAGAATCGTATGCTTGCCCTCCTTGCGGGCGACTTCGAGCGCCTTGCGCACGTCGCTCGGACGTTCGACCGTGCGGCCGCCAACCTCGGTGATCACGTCACCGCTCTTGAAGCCGCGTTCCGCCGCCGGGCCGTTCGGGTCGACTTCGGTCACGACGACGCCGTCCGTATTGGACCCGGCGACCGTCGATGCGGGCGCCAGTGACAGGCCGAGTTGCGGCATGCCGCTATCGTCATTTTGTCCGTTGTCGTTCCCGTTGACCTGCGCTTCCTTCTGGTTGGGGAACTTTCCGAGCGTCACGGACACGGTTTTCTCCGTGCCTTTGCGCAGGAGGCCGAGCTTCACGGTTTCGTTCGGAGCGAGAGCGCCGATCTTCTTGGCGAGGTCGCGCGCATCCTTCACCGGTGCGCCGTTGACCGTGGTCACCACGTCGCCGGACTCGACACCCGCTTTCGCCGCCGGGCCGTTCGACTGCGCATCCGCCACGAGCGCGCCGCGCGTATCCTTGAGGCCCAGGCCTTCCGCGATGTCGTCCGTGACCGGTTGGATCTGAACGCCGATCCAGCCGCGCGTCACCACGCCCTTGTCCTTGAGCTGCGCGACGACGCTCTTGACCGTGTCGGCCGGGATCGCGAACGCGATGCCGACATTGCCGCCGGAGGGCGAGTAGATCGCGGTGTTGACGCCGATCACGTTGCCGTCGACGTCGAAGGTCGGGCCGCCGGAATTGCCTTTGTTCACCGGTGCGTCGATCTGGATGAAATCGTCGTACGGGCCGGCGCCGATATCACGGCCGCTCGCCGAGACGATGCCCGCCGTCACGGTGCCGCCGAGGCCGAACGGATTGCCGACCGCCAGCACCCAGTCGCCGATGCGCGGCGCCTTGTCCGCGAACTTGACGTAGGGGAAGTCCTTGCCGCCCTCGGCCTTGAGCAGCGCGATGTCGGTGCGCGGATCGGTGCCGATCACCTTCGCCTTGTAGGTCTTGCCGTCGTCGGTCTTGATCTCGACCATCTGGCCACGCTCGACGACGTGATTGTTCGTCACCCCATAGCCGTCGGCCGTGATGAAGAAGCCGGACCCCTGCGCCATGCTGAAGTGATGGGTCTGGCCGCCCTTGCCGCCACGGCCGTTCGGCATATCGCCGAAACCGAAGCGCTTGAAGAAGCGCTCCATCGGCGAGCCGGGCGGGAACGGCATCTGGTCGTTGCCGCCGAAACTCATGGACTGCTGGTCGTCGTCCTCGACCTTGACGCGAACGGCGAACACGGCCGGCTTCACCTTCGCGACGATGTCGGCGAAGCTCGACGGCCGCATGACGACATCCGCATGCGCGACGGCTGGAATCTGGTTGGGGAGGAACTGCGGCGCGGCGACGATCAAAACCGCGCCGAGACCGGCGACGGATGCCATCAGCGCAAAACGGCGCGCGCGAAGCAGCTTACTGACTTTGGAAGGCTGGTTGAGGGCCGTAGACATCATCGTCTCCATCTCGATTCGTGTGCAACCCCCGTTGCACATGAAGATGGAGGTGGGCGCCTTACAGCGTCCTGACGAACGAATTAAACTTTGGTAATGGGGAAAAAACCGCGTCCTGGATCGTGAACGTGATCGATTCTCATAACTTGGAGCGGGATGCGGGCGGAAAACCGCTCCACACTTTTCCTCATCCCG
>JBDHSU010000125.1:0-11524 GCA_039808325.1 Variibacter sp.
TAGACCTCCAGATCGATCAGGATCTCGGTGAAATCGGGGGAGCGGCGCGTCATGCGAACATTGTCGATATTGCCGTCGTGCTCGGCAATCACCTGGGCGATCTGGGCGAGCGTCCCCGGCTCGTTGACGGACTGAACGGAAATCCGTGCGGGAAAGCGTTGCGGATTGTCGCCCTCGTCGTCCCAACGCACATCGAGCCAGTGTTCCGGCACATCGTCGTATTCCTGCAGCGACGAGGACTGGATCGGGTGGATGGTGATACCTTCTCCCGGCGTCAGGATACCGACGATCCGATCGCCTGGAACGGCGCCCCCCTCGGCGAAGCGCACCGGCAGATCGCTGTTGATGCCGCGGATCGGCAACGCCGGCCCGTCGTCGCTGTAGCTCGGGACCTTGAACTTCACGGCCTTGAATCGGCGCAGGCCGAACCAGCCGCTTTCCGGCTTGTTGCGCATGACGCGCTTGGCCGCCCGCTCCTCCTTGTAGTCCGGATACATGGCGCGGGCGACGTCGGAGCCTTTCATCTCCCCGCGACCGACGGCGGCCATCACTTCATCGATCGAGGAGCGCGCGAGGCGCGGCAACGCGCCCTGCAGCTTGTCGTCGGAATATTCGATCTTGGCGCGCGAGAAGAGGCGCTCGACGATACGCCGGCCGAGACCGGTATATTGCTGGCGCACGGCCGCCCGCGTCGCGCGACGGATGGCGGCGCGCGCCTTGCCGGTCACGACGATGGAGTCCCACGTGATCGGCGGCGCTTTTTGCGCGTCAGACGTGACGATCTCGACCTCGTCGCCGTTCTGCAGCTCCGAGACGAGCGGGCTCGCCTTGCCGTTGATCTTGCAGCCGACCGTCGTATTGCCGACGTCGGTGTGGACCGCATAGGCGAAGTCGATCGGCGTCGCTTTGCGCGGCAGAGCAATGAGCTTGCCTTTCGGCGTGAAGCAGAAAACCTGATCGTGGAAAAGCTCGAGCTTGGTGTGTTCGAGGAACTCTTCCGGATTGGAGCCTTCCGACAGCATCGCGATGGTGCGGCGCAGCCAGGCATAGGCGTTCGATTCCCGGGTCAGCATCTCGGACGGCGTGCCTTGCCCGTCCTTGTAGAGCGCATGCGCGGCGATACCGTATTCGGCGAGTTGGTGCATGCCATGGGTGCGGATCTGCAGTTCGACGCGCTGCTGCCCGGGCCCGATCACCGTCGTGTGCAGCGATCGGTAGTCGTTCTGCTTCGGGGTCGAGATATAGTCCTTAAACCGCCCCGGAACGACCGGCCACGCCGTGTGGACAACGCCGAGCGTGCGGTAGCATTGCTCGACCGAGCCGACGAGAACGCGAAATCCGAAGATATCGGAGAGTTGCTCGAAGCCGACCGACTTGCGCTCCATCTTGCGCCAGATCGAATACGGCCGCTTCTTGCGTCCCGACACCTCGGCGCGGATGCCGCTTTCCGCGAGCTTGCTGACGAGTTCCTGCTCGATCTCCGAAATCCAGTCCTCATTGCGCAGCGCCAGCGCGCCGAGGCGCTGCGCCGTGACGTTGTAAGCTTCGGGATTGAGTTCGCGGAACGAGAGGTCCTCGAGCTCCTCGCGCAACTCATGCATGCCCATGCGGCCGGCAAGGGGCGCGTAGATGTCGATCGTCTCCTGCGCGATGCGCTTGCGCGCTTCCGGGCGCATGAAGCCGATGGTGCGCATGTTGTGCAACCGGTCGGCGAGCTTGACCAGCAGCACCCGCACGTCGGAGGCGATGGCGAGCAGCAGCTTGCGCAGATTTTCCGCCTGCGCCGCCTGCTTCGAGACGAGATCGAGCCGCTTGAGCTTGGTCAGCCCTTCGACCAGGGCGCCGATATCGCTGCCGAAGATTTGGTCGATCTCGGCGCGGGTTGTCGCCGTGTCCTCGATCGTGTCGTGGAGCAGAGCGGCGACGATCGTCGCGTCATCGAGCTTGAGGTCGGTCAGGATCGCCGCGACTTCGAGCGGGTGGCTGAAGTAGGGATCGCCCGACGCGCGGGTCTGCGTCCCGTGCGCGACCATGGCGTAGACATAGGCCCGGTTGAGCAGGGCCTCGTCGGTGTTGGGATTATAGCGGCGGACCCGCTCCACCAACTCGTATTGCCGCAGGATCGGCGGTTTGGCCGATTTCTGTTTGCCGTCCACAGGTTGGCGCTCAGCGCTGAAACCCGAGTCGAGCGCGACCACAGGCCCGTCCAAGGGCTTGGGCGGACGAGGATCGGGATTAAGCAACGCCATCAGACCATCCGTCGAGCGGCTCTCCTGAGCGGAACGCTGAAAAGCAAAGTGCGATTTTCAGCTCATATCATGCTCTAAGTCGTTACGATTGATCACGTTCGCGATTTTTCGCGCCCGCGATCACAACAAGGATATCACGTCTCGGGCATAAGCCCGCAAGGCCAAACCACGGACAAGGCTGCGGAAATGCAAAAGGCCCGGGCAGCCCGGGCCTTCGAAGCGCTCTGATGCCTTCCGGCAAAAGTCGGCCGGGGGCCGACCTATTCCTCTTCTTCCGGCTGCTCTTCCGGCGGCGCCAGCCCTTCGAGACCCTTGAGAAGCTCCTCTTCCGTCATCCGCTCGGGGAGAACCTCGGTATCGTCGGCATCGACGCTGCCACCGCCCGCGCCGATCAACGGCACGTTCTCCGGCTCCGGCTCGTCGACTTCGACGTACTTCTGCAACGAATGGATGAGATCTTCCTTCAGATCGCCCGGCGAGACCGTCTCCTCCGCGATCTCGCGAAGGGCAACGACCGGATTCTTGTCGTTGTCGCGATCGACGGTGATCGGCGCGCCCGATGAAATCATCCGCGCCCGATGGCCGGCGAGCAGCACCAGCTCAAATCGGTTTTCCACCTTATCGATGCAATCTTCGACGGTGACACGGGCCATGGGCGGCTCGCTCCTTACTGCGGCGGGTTGTCGGAATCGCCCGATGAACTATATCCGGCCGCCCCAAAGCGCAAGCTCAAAGTTCCGTTCCGCAGCCCAGCCCTGCCTTGCGGGGGTATCTGCAGGGGAACCAACGTCGCCCCGCACGCTTTTCCTTCGCAGCCTTTTTGAAGCGGGCGCCGACAGCAAGAGCCTTGTTCGCGAACGCAAATCATTGTTGGGGATCAAGGGGATTGATGTCTTAAGCCCTTTCTCGGGCCACATTCAACGTGCAGACGCCGCGCCCTCCGGGGCCAATTTTCCAAGGAATCGTCAGAGAACCCAATGCCAACAAAAATAGACAAGACGGCTCTCTTCATCGACGGCGCAAATCTTTATGCCACCGCAAAATCGCTTGGCTTCGATATCGACTACAAGCGGCTGCTGCGCGAGTTCCAATCGCGGGGCGATCTTCTGCGTGCCTACTACTACACGGCGATCATCGAGGATCAGGAATATTCCTCGATCCGCCCCTTGATCGACTGGCTCGACTACAACGGCTACTCGGTGGTGACCAAGGCCACGAAGGAATTCGTCGACCAGACCGGACGCCGCAAGGTCAAGGGCAATATGGATATCGAGCTTGCCGTGGCCGCCATGGAGATGGCCGCGCATATCGACCATATGGTGCTGTTCTCGGGCGATGGCGATTTTCGCTCCCTGGTCGAGGCGATGCAGCGGCGCGGCGTGCGGGTGACCGTCGTGTCGACGGTTTCGACGCAGCCGCCGATGGTCGCCGACGAATTGCGCCGGCAGGCCGACGTCTTCCTCGACATCGTCGACCTGCAATCTAAAATCGGGCGCGATCCGACCGAGAGAGGCGAAAGGCTGCCCCGTGATTCCCGCCACACCCCGCAATTTCTCCAGCGCAGCGCTGCGGCGCCGCAGCGGGCGTCGTCGATGGCCGCGGAAGACGAAGAGTTCGAGGATTGAGCGGCGGCGCGGTCAAGAAAAAGCAAGGCATGACGGGATCCGAAAAACGCTTCGCACTTTTCGGCGACAGGCCTTAGCAGCGGTACGCCGGTGACGCGTGCGCCCTCGTCCAAGCCGGGACGCGATTGTCCGCTGTGCCCGCGCCTCGTCGCGTTTCGCGAGGAATGGCGAAAGCGGGAGCCGTCCTGGCACAATGCTCCCGTCCCTTCTTTTGGCGATACCGACGCGCGGGTGCTGATCGTCGGCCTCGCGCCCGGACTGCGCGGCGCCAACCGGACCGGGCGGCCGTTCACCGGCGATTATGCCGGCGATCTGCTTTACGGAACGCTGCTGACGTATGGATTTGCGCGCGGGCATTTCGCGGCGCGCCCGGATGACGGACTGACCCTTGTCGACGCCCGCATCACCAACGCCGTGCGCTGCGTTCCCCCGGAGAACAAGCCGACCACGTTGGAAATCGCGACATGCCGGCCGTTCTTGTCGGCAACGATCGCGGAGATGCCGAACCTGCGCGCCATCGTCGCGCTGGGCCGCATCGCCCATGACAGCGTTCTGCGCGCGCTCGGCCTTAAGCTTTCGGCGGCACCGTTCCGGCACGGCGCGTGCGCGCAGACGGAACGCGCCGCGCTCTTCTCCAGCTATCACTGCTCCCGCTACAACACCAATACCGGCGTGCTGACCGAGGCCATGTTCCACGCGGTCTTCGCGGCGGTGCGCGCCGAAATCGACGGCAAGGATCGGCGGTTGGCTTCGATGCCTCGATCACGATGATTTTGGATCGAATCGATCCAAAATCATGAACGATCATGTTCTAACTTCGCAGCCAAGCGAGAACCTCCTCCGCATTCTTGTCGGGAGGAAACACCGGATAGAACACTTTCCGGATCACGCCCTTCTCGATAACCCATGTCATGCGCTTCAGGAGCGTCATGCCCGCCGCGACGAATGTCGGAAGGCCGAGGGCCTTCGTCAGAGCGAACGCGGAGTCGGAGAGAATGGGAAACGGGAGATGCAGCCGCTCGACCGCTTCGCGCTGATAGGCGGTGTCCTGCGTCGACAAACCGAAAACCGCATCCACGCCCGCCGCCTCGAGCGCACCGAAATGATCGCGGAACGCGCAGGATTGCGGCGTGCAGCCGCGCGCGCCCGGTATCGCCTCCCATCCGTCCAGCGGCGGAACGCCTGGCTCGCCGGTGCGCGGATAAATGTAGACGACCGTGCGGCCGGCCAATTCGGACAGGACGACCGTGCGGCCGTCCGTCGCCGGGAGGGCGACATCCGGCAGCCGCATGCCGGTCAGATGCCGCGCGGCGCCGTCGTCTTTCGGCACCGGCAAGCCGGACGGCAATCTCGTTGGATCGTGCGGGGCGGGCATATTCGTCTTTATCTGCGCCGGGAAAAAAGCGTGGGCGCTATTTTATCTCGCCCTGCGCATCGTCGTCATAGCCTTTGTGGTGGCTGTAAAACAGGAGCGCCATCAACCCGCAGCCGATCAGCAGCGTGAAGCCGATACCGACGAACATCATCACGTAAACATAGGTCGGCATTTCGACGTCGCTGTGGGCCGTCCACCCGACGAATCCGACGTAGAGGGAGGCGCCGAAAAGTGCGAGCAAAACGATGAATAGTGCCCACGCGCCCTTGCCCATCGCTCATCTCCTTGTCGCCCTTCCAAAGGTAGGCACGATCGGCGCCGCGCGCAACGAATACGCGGCGCTCCTGACGCCGCATCACGTCACCGCGCATACGAGATAAATTCCATCAACGAGCCATAAGGGTCGCGAAAATAGACACTCATGCCCCGTCCTTTCGCGCCGTGGCGCTCGACCGGGCCAAGCTCGATGGTCACCTTGCGCCGCTGAAGATGCGCGACCGCGTCGCCGATCGGCCCCTTCCACTCGAAGCACAGATCGCTGTTGCCCGGCTGAACGGGAAAGCGCGCCACCGGCGTCGCGTCAACGCCCGGGCCATGCACGTTGAGCTGCGCGTCGCCGAACCGATAAGCGAAGCCCGTGGGACGCGCGACGAGGGTCGCCCCCATCACGTCACGGTAAAACGCGTTCGATACGTCCCAGTCGACGACATGGATGACGCAGTGGTCGAGCTTTACCGGTAGCGCCATCGTCCCACCTCCCGCGCGCACGGCCGCCGCACGAAATCCGGCGCCGCCTCAGCCGCGATCGCGCAGGACCCGGCTGCGTTCACGATTCCACGAGCGCTGCTTTTCGGTTTCGCGCTTGTCGTGCAGCTTCTTGCCCCGCGCCAGCGCGATCTCGACCTTCGCCCTGCCCTTCTCGTTGAAATAGAGCTTGAGCGGTACGATGGTCATGCCTTCGCGCTCGACCGCCGCGACCAGCTTGTTGATCTGACGCTTGTGCAGCAGCAGTTTGCGCGGCCGCTTCGGCGCATGGTTGAAGCGATTGGCCTGCAGATATTCGGGAATGTTCGCGTTGAGGAGCCAAAGCTCGCCGCCATCGGCGCCGGCGTAGGATTCCGCGATCGTCGCCTTGCCGCTGCGCAGCGATTTCACCTCGGTGCCGGTCAAGGCTATGCCCGCCTCGAACACCTCGCCGATGGCGTAGTTGAAGCGGGCCTTGCGATTATCGGCGGCGACCTTGATCGGTCGTTTCGGAGCAGTCGCCATCGCCTCAACTATTGAGCAACCCGGCGTGAACCATCGCCTTGCGGATGACTTCCTTGGTCGGCGGCGTCACCGGCAACATCGGCAAACGGATCTCCTCGTTTCCACGGCCGAGCAGTGCCAGCCCGCACTTCGCGCCGGCAAGCCCCGGCTCCGCGAATACCGCGTCGTGCAGCGGCACCAGGCGGTCCTGCACCTTGAGCGCGCCGGCGAAATCACCGGAGAGGCTCTTGCTTTGCATCTCCGCACAGAGGCGCGGCGCGACGTTCGATACGACCGAAATGCAGCCGTGGCCGCCGGCCGCATTGTAGGCGAGCGCCGTCATGTCCTCGCCGGAAAGCTGGATGAAGTCGGGGCCGAGCACATGGCGCTGCTGCGAGACGCGGCCGAGATTCGCGGTCGCGTCCTTCACGCCGGCAATGTTCCTCAGTTCGTAGAGCCGCGCCATGGTCGCGACCGACATGTCGACGACCGAGCGCGGCGGGATGTTGTAGATGATGATCGGAATACCGATCGCGTCGTTCACCGCCTTGAAGTGCTGGTAGAGCCCTTCCTGCGTCGGCTTGTTGTAGTAGGGCGTCACGACCAGCGCCGCATCGGCGCCCGCCTTCTCGGCGTGTCTGGCCAGTTCGATCGCTTCCCGGGTCGAATTCGAGCCGGCGCCCGCGATCACCGGGACGCGCCCCTTCGCCTCATCCACGCACCATTCGACCACCTTGCGGTGCTCGTCATGCGACAGGGTCGGGCTCTCGCCGGTGGTTCCGACGGGGACCAGCCCCTCCACGCCCTCCGCCAACTGCCAGTCGACCAGCGCGCGGAAGCCCTTTTCGTCGAGCTTGCCGTCTTTGAAAGGCGTGACGAGTGCCGTGAACGAGCCCTTGAGCGTGGTCTTTGTCTTGGTCATGGTACGGTCCTTAAACGCATGCGCGAATGGCGGCGCAGCGATTTGGCATTGTTAACGCCTTGCGCTTTGAGGCGATAGCCCCGCCAGCGACACAGGTGCCCCCTGTTCGCGGCTCGCATGGCGACGGGAGGCGAAGTTAAGCTCAAGCGGTTGAGATTGCCCCGCTTTTGCCGTGGTCCTCAGGCATGGACAGGAGGTCGCAGCCACGGTTAGCGTTTCGTCAAGGACATTTCGTCGACAACTGCATCTAAAGCTGTACGCCCGCGGGGCCGCCGCACCGTACTGATGCCGCCGCCCACGTCCAGGACGCCGATCGAGAATGAAGAGCGCTTTCACCCTCACGTCCATGCTCGCCGCAGCGATGGCGTTCAGCAGCGTGAGCGCTTGCGCGATCGCGGCATCGGCGAAGGCCGACAAGGATAAAACCGCCCACCACGCGACAACGAAGACCGCCAAGACCGCGCAGAAGGCGAGCGCGCAGAAGGCCGGCGCCGCCCGCCCCGCGAAGGATAAGAAGGACACGAAGCACGCGGCCGGCAAGGCGGAACAGCACAAAGACAAACCCGCCTCGAAGAACAAGAAGGCCGAGAACGGCAAGCGTTCCGCGCACCATTCGCCCGACCGCAAGGACAAGACAGCGAAAGCCAAGACGGAACGCGCGCCCCACGCCGCCGCGAGCGGGCCGGCAAGGAAGTTGGCGGCCGTGCCGCTGCCGGCGCCGCGGCCGACACGCGCCGCGCGCAACGAGGCCGCGCCCGCGCCGCCGCGCGCGGCACAGTCCGTTCCGCCGATGGTGCTCGCTTCCGCCGGCAGCGTCCCGCTGACGAACGAGGAGGGCGCCCTTTCCTATGCGCCGTCGTCCGCGCCGACATCTTCCGATGTGGAGATGGTGAAGGAGGCGCTGGCGCTGATCCGCAAGGGCCGTATCGGCGACGCGACCGAGCGCGAGCAGAGCGTGCGCAATCCCGCCGCCCGCACGCTGATCGAATGGGTGCTGCTGCGCTCGGATCGCAGCGACGTCGATTTCAACCGCTATGCCGAATTCCTGCGCACGCATTCGACGTGGCCGAGCCTGACGGTCCTGCGGCGGCGCGCGGAAGCGCAGCTCTGGCAGGAGAACCGCGATCCGGCCACCGTCCTGGCCTACTTCCGATCGGGCAAGCCCATCAGCGTTCGCGGCCGCCTCGCTTTCGCGCGCGCCCTGCTGGCGCAAGGCGATCGCGCCGGCGCGCAGTTCTATGTGCGCGAAGCCTGGCGCAACGACGACATGTCGAGCGACATGGAATCGCAGACGCTCAGCCTCTTCGGCGAATTGCTCAGCCGCGCCGATCACAAGGCGCGGATGGATCAGCGCCTGTATGACGAGGGCGCCGACGACGGCCTGCGCGCGGCGGAGCGGCTCGGCGGCAGCCAGATTGCGATCGCGCGGGCGCGCGCCGCCGTCATCGCGAAATCCCAAAACGCGCCGGCCCTCCTCGAGGCGGTTCCGAACGAAGCGCGCGGCGACCTCGGCTACATCTTCAGCCGCGCCCAGTGGATGCGCCGGCACGATCGCATCGGCGAAGCGGCGCAACTCATGTTGTCCACGCCCAACGATCCGGCGCGCATCCACGATCCGGACGAATGGTGGACCGAGCGGCGCATCATCGTGCGCAAGCTGCTCGACGCGGACAATCCGCAGGCGGCTTATCGCGTCGCGCGCGACGCCGCGGTTCCGAACAAAGAGAACTATCGAATCGACCAGCAGTTCACGGCGGGCTGGATCGCGCTGCGGTTCCTCAACGATCCGATCACCGCGAAGCGGCACTTCGCGCAGATCGGCCACGGCGTGCGCAATCCGATTTCGCTGGCGCGCGGCCTCTACTGGCAGGGCCGCGCGGCGGAAGCCGCCGGTTCGATGGCGGAAGCCGCCGGCTTCTATGAAGCGGCGGCGCGCCATCCGACCGCCTATTACGGGCAGTTGGCGCGCGCGCGGCTTGGCCGCAACGACCTTGCGCTGCGCCGCCCGCCGGCGCTGAGCAACTCGCAGCGCCTCTCGCTGCAAAACACCGCGCTCGTGCGCGCGGTCGAGCTTCTCTACGCGGCCGGCGAACGCGACCTCGTGATCCCCTTCGTGATCGATCTTGCCGACAAGGCGCACGACACCGGCATTCTCGTGCTGCTCGGCGAGATCGCCGCGCGCCATAACGACGCCCGCGCGATGTTGCTGATCGGCAAAACGGCGCTCGGCCGCGGTGTCGCCTTCGATCAATTCGCGTTCCCCGGCATCGGCGTGCCGAAATACGCCACGATCGGCCCGCCGATCGACCGCAGCGTCGTCTTCGCGATCGCGCGGCAGGAAAGCCAGTTCGACCCGGGCGCGCTCTCCTCCGCGCGCGCGCTCGGCCTGATGCAGGTGATGCCGAGCACGGGGCGGCAGCTCGCGAAGAAATTCGGCGTCGCCTGGAATCAAAAGCGCATGCTGCATGACCCCGCCTACAACGCGCAGCTCGGCGCGGCGGAGCTCGGCAACCTCGCGTCCGACTACGACGGCAATCTCGTCCTCGCCTTCGCCGCCTACAATGCCGGCCGCGGACGCGTGCGCGAATGGATCGGACGTTTCGGCGATCCGCGCGATCCGCGTGTCGACCCGATCGACTGGGTCGAGCGCATTCCGTTCTCGGAGACGCGCAACTACGTGCAGCGCGTGATGGAGAACGCGCAGGTGTACCGCGCGCGCTTCGGCGGCGGGCACCTGCGAATCGAAGCCGACATGCGCGGCGGCCGCGCCGCCGAGAACTCCGGGCGCGGCTCGAGCATGATCACCCCGTGAGCCGCAAGTCTTGACCTTCTCCGTCATGGCTGCGGCTGTCGCGGCGATGACGAAAGAATGAGGGTCGGTCGGTCAGAATGAAGGTCCGTCATTCCGGCCAAGGCGGCAAAGCCGCCGCGAGCCGGAACCCAGAATCATCGCGCTTGCGACGATGCTCGGGCGAGCCTCATACGTCCAAAACAATGACGCTGCGCCGTGCTCCCTCGCTTCGTTGCGGACTCTGGGTTCCGGCTCTCGCTGCGCTCGGCCGGAATGACGAAGGAGAGCGTGTCATGGCCGGAACGGGTCCGGGCATGACGACTGCTCGCGCTTCCTGGTCGCATTTTCTTCGCGCGAGCCGATGCCTCCTTCGCTCGAAAATGCTCTACTGAACCGGATCGCAATGGGCAGCGCACACATGACGCCTGAGGGATACATCGGCCGGACGATCAGCGCGCCGGACGGCCTGAAGCTGCACGCCCGCGACTACATGGCGTCGGATGCCGGCGCCCTCCCCGTCGTCTGCCTGCCGGGCCTGACCCGCACCGCCGCGGACTTTCACGGGCTCGCCACCGCGCTGAGCCGCGCGGAGAGGCCGCGGCGCGTCGTCGCCATCGACTATCGCGGGCGCGGGCTTTCGGAATACGACCGCGACCCGCGCAACTATTCCGCCCTCGTCGAGCTCGCGGACGTGCGCGCGGTGCTGACGGCGCTGGAGGTCGCTCCGGCGATTTTCATCGGCACGTCGCGCGGCGGCATTCTCACGATGCTGCTCGCCGCGGCACAGCCGGGCGCGCTCGCCGGCGCGGTGCTCAACGACATCGGTCCGGTGATCGAGGCGAAAGGCCTGGCGCGCATCAAGGGCTATGTCGGTAAGCTGCCGCAGCCGCGCGACATGGCGGAAGCGGGGCGGATCCTGAAGCGTCTGTTCGACGCGCAATTTCCCAAGCTGAGCGACGACGACTGGCGTGACGCCGCGGCACTGACCTGGCATCTCTCCGACGGCCGGCCGGTCCTGAGCTACGACTCGAACCTCGCCGCGACGCTGAAGGACGTCGACATCGAGCGTGCAATTCCGACGCTATGGCCGCAATTCGACGCCCTCGGCGGATTGCCGGTGATGGTGATCCGCGGCCTCCTCTCCGATCTGCTCTCGGCGGAAGCGGTCGAGGCCATGCGCACGCGCCATCCCGGGCTCGAGGTCGTGGAAGCGCCGGACGAAGGGCATCCACCCGCCTTGGGCACGCCCCGCATGATCGCGACCCTCAGCGCATTCTGCCTGACCTGCGATCGAGCGACGCACCGCACCTGAGG
>JBDHSU010000126.1:0-11438 GCA_039808325.1 Variibacter sp.
CGGTCCGCGCAATCCGCTCGGCGCACGCGGCATCTACCTTTATCAGGGCAACAAAGACACGTTGTTCCGTATTCATGGTACCAATCAGCCTGAATATATCGGGGAAGCGATTTCGTCCGGCTGCATCCGGATGACGAACGAAGACGTCATCGATCTCTACAGCCGTGTGAAGATGGGCTCGCCGGTCGTGGTATTGGCGCCGAAGCAGGGCGACTCGCCGAACAATCCGCAAGTGGCATTCAAAGGTTTTCGCGATAGCTGAATGGTGCGGGGGCACTCGGGGGAAACGGCGCCGCGTTTCGCGGCGCCGTTTTTTTATCCGCGCGTCGAGACGCGAGCACGGGAGCCGGCCCCGTCCGTCAGGTGTCGTTTGATGTCCGCCGCGCGCGTTGCCTCTGCTCGGAGAGCAGGTTGAAGAGGCCGCTGGCGATGATGACAGCGGCGCCGAGCCACAGCCAGATGTCGGGATACTGGCCGAACGCGAGGACGCTCAAGATCGCGGCGCCGATCAGGTTGAGATAATTGAACGGCGCAACGAACGGCGCCGGCGCCAGTTCGAAGGCGCGGACGAGAAAATAGTGCCCGAAGCCGCCGAAGATGCCGAGACTGAAGAGGATCGCCGCATCCTTCAGCGATGTCGGCGTGACCCAAACGAAGGGTAGGGGGATCGTGGTGAGGACGAAGCCGGCGAGGGCGATATAGGTGATCGACGTTTCGGCGCGATCGAACGCCGCCAGTTTCCGCGAGAGGATTTGGTAGAGCGCGGAGAATGTCGCGCTGAGGATGAACAGAAAGCCCGCGGCATTCATGTCGTCCGCGCCCGGCCGGATCACGATCAGCGCGCCCGCAAACCCGGCGAAGACGGCCACCCAGCGCGCCAGCCCGACGCGCTCGCTCAAGAGGAGAGGAGCCAGCGCCGTCACGATCAGGGGGCCCGTGAAGGCGATCGCCGTTGCCGTCGTCAGCGGCACATAGGGAAGGGCGGAGACGAAGACCGCCGTCGACGAACACAGCAGCGTCGAGCGCGCGAGCTGTAGGAACGGCCTGTTGGCGACGAGCAGATTCAGTCCGCGCCGCGGCGCGAAGGCGATGATCATGTAGATGAAGTGTCCGGCATAACGTGCCCAGACGATCTCGATGACGGGATAGCGCGTGGCGAGATACTTGGCGCCTGCATTGAGGATCGGGATGAAGAGCGCCGTCAGCGTCATGTAGAGCGCGGCGCGGCCAAGGTCGTCGCGCGCCTGCTCTCCATTGCTCATTGTCGGCTGATCCTAGGTGAAGACTTCGAGGTTGGAAGCGCGAGATAGGCCGCGCCGTCCCTGGGACCATCGCTCGCCGGCTGTGTCTTTTCAATCGCGAAGCTTCGCTCTACCTTTCGTTCGCTTGCATATCTGCGCTGCTCGGCACGTTTGAGCTCCGTCTGCCGTTTTCGGGAACCCGCCATGGCTTCGAATCAAGACTTGATCGCAATGGACGCCTGCGCCGTCGTGCAGAAGCTGCGGGCAGGCGAAGTCAGGCCGCACGACCTTCTCGACGCGCTGGAAGCGCGTGTCGCCGAGGTCGATCCGGCGGTCAACGCGTTGCCGACGCTCTGCTTCGACCGCGCCCGGGCGAATGCGGATCGGATGATGCGCTTGCCGGCCGGCGAGCGCGGCCGGCTCGCGGGACTGCCGGTTCCGATCAAGGACCTGACCGACGTCGCCGGCGTGCGCAGCACGCAGGGCTCGCCGATTTTCGCCAACCACATTCCGGCGAAATCGAACATCCTCGTCGAGCATCTGGAGGCGAATGGCGGGATCGTCTACGCGAAGTCGAACACGCCGGAATTCGGCGCCGGCGCGAATACCTTCAACGAGGTGTTCGGCGCGACCCTCAATCCTTGGAACACGCGCCGCTCCGCGGCCGGTTCGTCCGGCGGCGCCGCGGTCGCCCTGGCGACGGGCATGGCGTGGGTCGCGCACGGTTCCGACATGGGCGGCTCGCTGCGCAATCCGGCGAGCTTTTGCGGCATCGTCGGCATGCGGCCGAGCGTCGGCCGCGTGGCGCATACGCCCGGCGCCAAGCTCGACGGGACGTTGAGCGTCGAAGGGCCGATGGCTCGCAACGTCGAAGACCTTGCGCTTCTTTACGATGCCATGACGGGAGAAATTCCGCGCGATCCGCTGTCGCTCGCCGAGCCCAGGGTGTCGTTCCTCGATGCCGCGCGGTCCGGCTGGAAGCCGCGCAAGGTTGCCTATTCGGCTGATCTCGGCATCACGCCGGTCGATCCGGAGGTCGCGCGGCTGACGCGCGCCGTCGCCGACAAGCTGGCCGACGCGGGCATTCCGGTCGCGGAGGCGCATCCCGATCTTTCCGAGGCACACGAATGTTTCCAGGTGCTGCGCGCGCTCGCTTTCGCGGTCAGCCGCGTCAAGCTGTTGCGCGAGCATCGCGACCTGCTGAAGCCGGAAGTGATCTGGAACATCGAGAAGGGGCTGGCCCTCACGGTTGACGAGATCGCCAAGGCGGAGGCGCAACGTGTCGCGCTCGCCGGGCGGATGCTGGCGTTCTTCGACGAATATGATCTGTTGCTGTGCCCGGCAACTATTGTCGCGGCGTTCCCCGTCGAGGAGCGCTACCTCGCCGCGTGTGCCGGGCATCGCTTCGAAACCTACATCGACTGGCTCGCCATCGCTTACGCGCCGACGCTGTGCTGCTGTCCTGCACTGTCGCTGCCGTGTGGCTTCACCAGTGAAAAATTGCCAGTGGGTCTACAGATCGTCGGGCCCGCGCGCGGCGATGCGCGCGTTCTCGCCGGGGCGAAGCTGATCGAGGACATGCTCGGCCTTCGCCACACGACGCCGATCGCGCCGCGCGTGGCATAGTCGAAGGCCGTGCGATCGGAAGCGGCGGCGCGGCGACAGCGTTCGGTGCGCCGCCATCCGCGTGCGCAATCGGTACCGACGGCTCCGCCGCTTTCTTCGCGGCTTTTGATGTCGCTTTCTCCGATTCCGCGGAGGCGCGCGCCGCCGGGGCTTCGCCCGGCACGCGCACAGCCCACTGGCACATGCGATAGCCGCTGCGCCGCTGGATGTGGTCGAGGTGGATGTGCTCTTCGTGATAGCCGTCGGAGCCGGGGCCGAGCACGGTCGTGAATTCACCGCACGCCGTGTCGCGAAGCTGTCCGCGTAGATTTTTGTCGGCATTCGCATCGGTGAGAATGATGCTCTTTCCATCGGCCAGCATGAAGCCGCGCAGGTCGATGGCATTGGCGAGGCCGTGCTCGCTCAGCTTGGCGCCGGAGACGTTGTTGCGGCCGCGGCAGGAGAACGAGGCTGCGACGAGGAGTTCCTTCGGTGCGCCGAACGGACGGACCCGCGGTTCCGCCTGCTCGCGTACCCAGCGCGCGAGGGCCTCGGCCATCTCGCAGCGTAAGGTCGCGGGTGGCGACAGTTTGATCTTGGTGCCCTCCGTCGTGATGATGGCGATAAGTTGCACGACGTCCTCGGCGTGACAGGCGCCGGGGCCTGTGATCGGCGGCGAGGGCTTGGTGATGGCGAGCCCGGCGTCCAGCCGTGTCTGGCATGGAGAGAGGCCGGCCGGCGCCGATTCCGCTTTTTGCGGCTCGGCCGATTGGGGCGGCAATGCCGTCGTTTCAGGTCGCGGTCGCGGCATCGGCACCACGGCAGCCTTACCCGAGGCTGCGGCGGCGGGATGGTGCGATGCCGGCTGCTCGGCGTGGACAGGCGTGACCCACATTAAGAAGGGCGCGAAGAGGAGCGTGGCCCAGGCGGCGCTGCGCCCTTTTTCGATACGCGGCGCCTGGCCGCTTGCTTCGCCCAAACCCTCCCTCATGGGCTGGCAACCGGCCAGCTTGGCGACGGTTCCACGCGCGTACCCCTCATGCGTCCGGCGCGGGTTTTCGGCTCAAATTGCCTGTGTCCATTCGTTCTATCCAACGGGCTTGTCGCCGCTCGCCGCGGCCCGCTAGAAGTATAGCTTGAGAAAAAAGAAGCGAGGAGGAAGGCATGCTTGGTCTGATGCAGAATTGGCCGCTCTTGTGCCATCGCGTCATCGATCATGCCGCCATTCAGCACGGTGGCCGCGAAGTCGTCTCGCGCTCGGTCGAAGGCCCGCTTCACCGAACCACATATCGTGAGGTTCGCCAGCGCGCCATGCGGGTGGCGCAACGGCTTCGGCGCGAAGGCATCAAGGCCGGCGACAGGGTGGCGACGCTGGCCTGGAACACGTGGCGTCACCTCGAAACCTGGTACGGCATCACCGGTCTCGGCGCCGTCTATCACACGATCAATCCACGGCTGTTTCCCGATCAGATTGTCTATATCGCCAACCATGCGGAAGATCGGCTGATGTTCGTCGATCTGACCTTCGTGCCGCTTGTCGAGAAATTGCAGGAGAAGCTGCCGAGCATCGAGCGCTATGTCGTTCTGACCGACGCGGCGCATATGCCGCAGACGTCGCTGCGGAATGCGGTCCCTTACGAGAGCTGGCTGGCCGAGGCCGACGGGGACTTTGCTTGGGTCTCGCTCGACGAAAACGATGCGGCCGGCATGTGCTACACCTCCGGGACGACCGGCAATCCAAAGGGAGTCGTCTACTCGCATCGTTCGAACGTGCTGCATGCGATGATGACGCTTTCGCCTGACGCGTTCGGTCTGTCGTCGCGGGACGCGATCATGCCCGTGGTCCCGTTCTTCCATGCCAACGGTTGGTCTATCGCCTTTTCGGCGCCGACGGCGGGCTGCAAGCTGGTTTTGCCCGGCGCCAAGCTCGATGGCGCGTCGGTGTACGAATTGCTCGAAGGTGAAGGCGTGACGATGACGGCGGGCGTGCCGACCGTCTGGCTTGCGTTGCTGGCTCACATGGAGGCGAATGGCCTGAAGCTTTCGACCCTTCGCCGCGCGCTGATCGGCGGCTCGGCCTGCCCGCGCGCGATGATTCAGAAGTTCGAACAGACTTATGGCGTCGATGTCGCGCACGCCTGGGGGATGACCGAGATGAGCCCCATCGGATCGGTCTGCGGCATCAAGCCCGACTACGGCGATCTGGATTTCGAAGCCCTGCTGGACGTCAAGGTCAAGCAGGGCTCGGCCCCGTTCACGGTCGAAATGAAGATCGCGGACGACGCCGGCAAGGAGGTGCCGTGGGACGGCAACACCTTCGGGCGTCTGATGGTGCGCGGCGCCTGCGTCGCGCGTGAATACTTCCGCGGGGAGGGGGGTGACATCCTCGATTCCGACGGCTTCTTCGATACCGGCGACGTCGCGACGATCGATCCTTTCGGCAACATGCAGATCACGGATCGCGCCAAGGACGTGATCAAGTCCGGCGGCGAATGGATTTCGACGATCGAACTGGAGAATCTCGCCGTCGGCCATCCGAAGGTCGCGGAAGCCGCGGTCATCGGGATCCGGCATCCGAAGTGGGACGAGCGGCCGCTGCTCGTCATCGTACCTAAGCAGGGTGAGAGCGTCGACAAGGACGAGATCGTCGCGTTCATGCAAGGAAAGGTCGCCAAGTGGTGGATGCCCGACGACGTCGTCTTCGTCGACGAGATTCCGCATACCGCCACCGGCAAGATCCAGAAAACGGCGTTGCGGGAGAGGTTCAAGGAGTACACCTTCCCGACGCAGGCGGCCGCGGAATGATGCCGGCCAGGGGGCCGTGCCGGCTTAATTCGTGCTTGCGGCGGCAGAGGCTCCATTGCCTTCGCATCGGTGCGCGTTAGCGAGAACGCTGGAATCGAGATGAGTGCGATCGACGCCGCCGCGCCGTCGGTGCCGCCGCAGGCGCCGGCGCCCCCCGGGACATCGGGCGGCTTTGGCGTGGCGCGTTTTCTAGGCTCTGAGCGAAGCTTCTTCGGCCTGCTGGCGCGCGGGGCGATCTTTCTCATCGTGACGCTCGGCATCTATCGCTTCTGGTTGGCGACGGATGTTCGCCGCTTTCTTTGGGGGAATACCGAGGTTGCCGGCGACAACCTGGAGTATTCGGGCACGGCGCGCGAATTGCTGCTCGGGTTCCTGATGGCGATCGCGCTCCTCGCTCCGATTTATGCGCTGTTCGCCATCGCGTCGCTCGTCTCGGATTGGATCGGTGGCGTTTCCGGAATTGCCGGCCTTGTATTGCTGGCCCTGCTCGGCCAGTTCGCCATCTATCGAGCGCGACGTTACCGGCTGACCCGCACCGTCTATCGCGGCATCCGGCTGTATCAGACCGGCTCGGCGTGGCGCTTTGCGATCCTCTCGGCGCTTTGGTTTTGCATCTCGGTCCTCACGTTGGGGCTTGCTTGGCCGTGGGCGCAGGCGAGCCTCGAGCGCTTCAAGATGCGCCATACCTTCTATGGCGATCTCGGTGGGCGCTTCGTCGGTTCCGGCGGGCGTCTTTTCCTGCGCGGTGTCGTCTTGTGGGTCATCGTCATCGTTCCTTTCGTTGCCGGCAGCGCCATCGCGGTGGCGCTGGTCGACTGGCCGGCACTCGTCAAGATCGTGTCCGAGGGCGGCGCGGGTATGTGGGAGCGGATCGAAAGCAGCAACGAGAATGTGGGCGGAGCGGTTGTCTTCGCTTTGGCCGCGATCGTCTGGCTGGTTCTGTCGGCCGCGCTGCTCTACCCGATGTTTCGCGCGATCGCTCTGCGCTGGTGGATTTCCGGCCTGCGCCTCGGCGAGATGTCCGCTACGTCGCGCCTGCGGTCCGGACAGATCTACAGAATCTACCTGCGATTCCTGGGTTACGCTTTTTTGTTCGCGCTGGCGGCCGTGGTCCTCGCGGTGCTGGCCGCGTTCGTCGTCGGCGCCTTGCCGGCAGCCTTCAAGGAAACGCCCGCGGGCGAGCTCGCATCCGGCATGATTTTCCTTGGCACCTATGTTCTGATCGCGCTCGGTTATTCGACGATCTACCAGTCGACGATCACGATCCGGTTCTGGCGTTTGAGCTTCGAGACGGTCGATCTCGCCGGACTTTGCGAGCTTGAGAATGTGCGTGCGAGCGGAGCGGCGAGCTCCGCTTTCGGTGAGGGGCTTGCCGACGCACTCGATGTCGGCGGGCTGTGAGCGGCGTATGAACGTTTCGGGCTCGGGCATCTTCTTCGACGGAAAGAGCAGCGAGCGCCGCATCGTCACGATCGTGCTCGACGGGCAATCGCTGATCGTCAAGCAAGGGGAGCAAGCGGCGCCGCTCGCGGTGTGGCCCTATGACGCCCTGGAGCAGGTCGCGTCGCCGGATGGCATGCTGCGCCTGGCGCTGCACGGGAGCGCGAGCCTTGCACGTATCGAGGTCCGCGACCCGGCGCTCGCCCGCGCCATCGACGACCTTTCGATTCCCGTCGACCGCTCCGGGCTGACGTCGCGCCGCAGCCGGCGAAAGGTCGTCGTCTGGAGCATGGCGGCGATGGCGTCGCTTCTGCTGATGGCCGTCTTCGGGATTCCGTATATGGCGACCGCGCTGACGCCGCTCGTTCCCTATGCGGTCGAGATGAAGCTCGGGCAGGCCGTCGATCGCCAGGCACGTGCCATGTTCGGTAACGACGAGCCGTCGAGGCCGCTCGAGTGCGGCATGGGCAGCGGGGAGAAGGCGGGCGCCGCGGCGTTCCGTCGTCTTGTCGGGCGTTTGGAAGCCGCGGCGGCCTTGCCCATGCCGCTTTCGGTGACCGTCATTCGCAAGAACGAGGCAAACGCGGTCGCGCTTCCCGGCGGCCACGTCTATGTGTTCAAGGGGCTCATTGACAAGGCCGAGAATGCCGACGAAGTAGCCGGCGTGCTCGCGCACGAGATCGGTCACGTGGCGCATCGCGACGGCACGCGGACGGTGCTTCAAGGCGCGGGCCTCTCTTTCTTGTTCGGGATGGTGCTGGGTGATTTCGTCGGCGGCGGTGCGGTGGTGATCGGAGCGAAGACGGTTCTGCAGATGGCCTATTCACGCGAGGTGGAGGCGGCCGCCGATCGTTACGGCATCGACCTGATGCAGAAGGCCGGCGGCGACGGGCGGGCGCTCGGGGTCATCCTCGATCGCATCGCCGGGGCGATCGAGCCGGGCTTCAAGGTTCTGCTCAATCACCCTGCGACGAAGGAGCGGGTCGCCTTCATCATGCGTACGGCGCGGCCCGCTGCCGGCGCGGCTATCCTGGACGCGTCCGACTGGGCCGCGCTCAAGACCATTTGCGGCAAGGACTGATCGCCGATGGTGCGTCGCTTGATCCTGGAAGAACCGCCCTCCGCCTTGGCGACATGGTCGCGGTGGGTTGCGCTGTTCGCGGTCGCGGTGGCGCTGTTCGCGCTGATTCTGGTACGCGGCGGATTTGTCGAAACCATCCCCGGCTTCGTCGTGCTGGCCGTGGGGCTTATCCTCGCGGTCGTCGCCATTCTGCTGGCGTGCGCGGCCTTCGTCGTAATCTGGATCAACGATCCGCCGGGGTTCGGACGCGCGCTGCTCGGCTTTTTCCTCGGCGTCGCGTTGGTCAGCTATCCCGCTTATCTCGGCGCCCGCGCGTGGCGATTGCCGGTGCTTGCCGACATCACGACGGATACGGCGGATCCGCCACGATTCGACGCGATCGCACGGCTGCGCGCGCGGCTGCGTGATGCGAACTCCGTCAACTACGCGGGGGCGGAGGCGGCGCAAAAGCAGCATGACGCCTACCCGGATATCGTTTCCCTGGACGTCAATGCGAGCCCGGGCGACGCCTACGACGCGGCCCTGGAGGTGTTGACCGCGCGCAAATGGCTGATCATCGAGGCGCGCGAGCCGCAGGTGCGGCGTCGCGACGGGCGTATCGAGGCCGTGGCGCGCACGCCGGTCATGGGCTTTCGTGACGACGTCGTGGTGCGCGTGCGCCAAGCGGCCGGCGGAACGCGTATCGATGTGCGCTCGTCGTCGCGCTTCGGAAAGCAGGATTTTGGCGCCAATGCGCGCCGGGTCCGCGCGCTGCTGGCCGATATCGACGAGGCCGTGAGCAGTCAGCCTTCGAGCCAATAGGCGCCGTCGATCGACGGCGCGCCGTCGGTCTTGACGAGGCCGCGCGCCACGAGGTCCTCCAGATGCGCGAGGGTGGACATGCCGGCGGCCCCGGCGAGACGCGGATCGAGTCCGATGTAGATGCCGCGCACGAGGGCCGGGATGTCGGCGCGCCCGCGTTCGAGCCGCCGCAGGATGGCCGCTTCGCGCGCCTCGCGGTGCTGGATGAAATGCTCGACATGGGCGTGCGCGTCGCGCACGACGCCGCCGTGGCCGGGGAGGTAGAGCGTTTCGGGCCGGGCGCGCAGCTTGAATAGCGAGTTCATGTAGTCGCGCATCGAGCCGTCGGGAGGAGCGACCACAGACGTGGCCCACGCCATGACGTGGTCACCGGAAAAGAGGACGTCGGTGCCGCGGCGCGCGAAGCCGATATGGTTGGCGGTGTGTCCGGGGGTTGCGACGACCTCCAGATCCCACCCTGACACGGTCACGACCTCGCCATCGGCGAGCGGACGGTCGGGCCGGAAATCCATGTCCCCTCCCGCTTCGGTGCGCGGCGCCTCGCCGACAAAGAGGGGGCGGGAGGCGCGATGCGGCCCCTCGGCGTAGACGGTCGCGCCCGTCGCCGCCTTGAGCGCGGCGACACCGGGCGAATGGTCGCGATGGGTATGGGTGACCAGGATGTGGGTCACGGTCTCGTTGCGGACGGCATCGAGGATCGCGGCCGCGTGCCTCTCGTCGGCCGGACCCGGGTCGATGATGGCGACGTTTCCCGTACCGACGATATAGGTCACGGTGCCGGTGAAGGTGAAGGGGCCGGGATTGTCGCAGACGATCCGGCGGATGCCGGGAAGAACCTGATCCACCTGGTTCGGCGGCAGCGGGAAATTTTTGTCGAACGTGATATCGGCCGGCATGGTGGCGTTCCCGAAAAAGGCGGGCCCTGGGGCGCCGGCCCCTGACAGGCCCCGAAATATCGCCTTTAAGGAGCAGTCGGGCCCGGAGGCGGTTGATGGGGAGGTTGGTCGGAGTGGCAGGATTTGAACCTGCGACCCCCTCGTCCCGAACGAGGTGCGCTACCAGACTGCGCTACACTCCGCCAATGGCCGCTCGGCCTTATAGAGGGCTCGCCGCGACATCGCAAGTTGGTTGCGCGGCTGCATTCTCCGCGGCGGCACGGCGTTGATTGCCGCCTTCCGCATCGCTATGGTCCGCGCGCCTCTCGCAGGCCTTTGGGGCGTAGCCAAGTGGTAAGGCAGCGGATTTTGATTCCGCCATTCCCTGGTTCGAATCCAGGCGCCCCAGCCAGCCACGCCGGTCTCTCCGGGCGATGTCCGTGTGACGGGAAAAGTGGCGTGATCTCCGCGCCTTCAGAGGCACCGCGTAGTCTCTGCACGCCGGTGCGGCCCAAATGCTTGCCGCGACAGGGCGTTTTTTCCTGAAAGTCTCAGGCCGCGAATTTTTGATATCCGCGTTTTGTCGGCCTGAGACTCGGTTCGAAAATGCGAGAGACTGCGTTTCGATATTGGAACAGCAAATTTTTGGAGAGGACGGCCCACAAGCCCAAGCACACTTAGGGAATTCGCGGTTATCGCTTTGCTTGAGCTTGCTATCGCTCTATTTCTTCCTGGCGACTTTCGCACTTTTGTGCACGTCGCCCTCACGAATCTCGATCAGATCGGCAAGGCCCGCTTCCTCGAAATTGCGCCGCGCGATATGCGCCTTCTTGGGCACGATCTCTGTCGTCACGACACGGCCGCCGCCATTAGCGCGCACCGCCGCAGCGAGCCAGAGTGTCGATAGACCGAAAGACGTACCGAACTCGACCACCGCGGGCGCGCAAAGCCCGCACCGTCAAATAGGCGAACGCGCCCTGGCCCTCGACAATAGCGATGTATTTGTCGGCATAGAATCCACCCATCTCGTTTTCAGAAAAAGGCACGAAACGCCGCCGAAAATAAGGTATCGCGTGCGGCAGGAAGTGACGGATGATCGAGAGGTGTTGGCGGTTCGCCACACCGTAGAGTCGTCGCAGCACCGTTACGACTCGGGTGTCCTCAAGGATCGCGAACGGATCATCATCAGGAAGCGTCGTCATTAGTCACGTCCTTGCAGCAAACCTATCATATGAGCGATATGGTCGATCTTAATGACGAGTGAGGGCCATTCGTGTTCTGGGATGGCACAGGGCTCCACCTGTTCACCAAACGGTTGGAGGACCGCTTCCTTCGGGCGAGAAGGTGCAGGTAGTGTCGGTGTAGACCTCAGGGACAATCGAACTGTGCGAATTTACGAAGCTTCTCTTCGTTGCAGGTGAGCCGTCGGGCCGAGCGCTTGATGGCGCCAGCGCGCTCAAGCGCCGTGAGCGCAGCATTCGCACGCTGGCGCGTGGTCCCGACGAGAAGCCCAAGTTCGTTCTGTGAAAGATCGAGACGCAGAGTGTGGACCTCCTCTCGCTTCGCGCTTTCCTTTTCGTAGAGCATTTC
>JBDHSU010000127.1:0-11376 GCA_039808325.1 Variibacter sp.
CTGCTCGGCTGCGCCGCCGTGGCGCGGGACGCAAAATTCGCTTGATGTTCGGCGCCGCCCGCTCCGCCAGAGCGGGATGAGGAAAAGTGTGCAGCGGTTTTCCGCCCGCATCCCGCTCCAAGTTATTAGAATCGATTCGATCCAAAATCATGAACGTGATCTAGGCGTCACCGCGGCCCCTCCCGGCTCGAAATCTCTGGGCTCAAATCAGCGCCGCGACGGCGCCGAGCCCCATCGTGCAGGCGAGGTTGCGGATGTCGTGCTTCTGCGTCTCGCTGAGGCTGCGCACCAACGGGCCGGCCGAGAAGTAGATCTGCTGCGTGCGCTCCGCCGGAATGACGACCTTGCGCCCGCTGGCGCGGCCTTCCGCGAGGCGCTTCGCCAGGTCGGTCAGCGCGGCTTCGACCGGGCGCCAATGCGCCTCCTGCTCCTTGGTGAGATTGAGCACCGCCTTGATGCGCGCGATCTCGGAGACCGTGATGCCGTCGCCATTCTGTTCGGTGCCGCGCGGGCAGCGGAACGGTTTCGCCGACTTGTGCGGCGCCGCCTTCGGCGGTTCCGGCGCGCTCGGCGTCAACGGCGAAACCTCGGGGATTGAAAGCGCGACCGGCATGGTCATATGCGGGTTGAACAACGCGGCCTCGAAGCCCGCGGTGATGCGCGATTGTGGGGAGGGCGTGGAGGGGGCCGTTACCGGCGGTGGCGCGACGACGGCGGATTGCTTCTTCGGCGACCACGGCGGAGCGACGCTTTCCGCAACCGCCGGCTCATCCGGCGTCGCCGGCGCGGCGTCGAACCCGTCGATCGGAGCGATGGCCCAGGCCGCCAGCCCAAGCGCCGCGGCGCCCGTGAGGGCTATGAGGATTTTGATCCGCATGAAATCCGTGGCGATGATCGCGACGACAGAAGAATCTTTGTTGGTAAATAAGGCGTTATTGCGCCTCGCCGCCATTGGCCCGTGCAGCACATTGACTAGCGCCGCCGAGGCTGCGACTGCTTGACGATGACGTCCGTCTTCCAGGCGCCGGGGCACGACCATGCCCGCTGCGAGGCCGACGTGCTCGCGCAGGCTGAAAAGCTATGCGCGGCGCGGGGCGCACGCCTGACGCCGATCCGGCGCCAAGTGCTTTTGATCCTTGGCTCCGGCCATCAGCCGATGGGCGCTTATGAGATCATGGACCGCCTGGCCGCCAAGGGGCCGCGTCCGGCGCCGATCACGGTCTATCGCGCGCTCGACTTCCTGCTCGAGCACGGGCTGGTGCATCGCATCGCGAGCCGCAACGCCTTCACCGCCTGCGTGCACAATCACGACACCTCCGAGAGTGTGATGTTCCTTATCTGCGAGCGGTGCGGTTCGGTCGGCGAAGCGCCGTCCACGGCCGTCTTGGATGCGCTCTCTGCCGCCGCCAAGCGTGCCGGCTTCACGCCGAAGACGCCGATCATCGAGGTGGGCGGACTTTGCGCGCATTGCCGCGCCGCCGAACAGAAGACGCGCTGACGCGGCCCCATGCCAAAGGCGATACCTTGTCCAAGGCCGTAGACGCATCGGTGCGGCCGCTCGATACCGTCGCCATCGTCCTCACCCTCGTTCTGTGCGTGTCCTGGGGCTTCAACCAGGTCGCGGTGAAGCTGGCGCTGCCGGAAATTCCACCGCTGATCCAGGCGGCGGCGCCCGCCGCCGGCGCGGCCGTGCTCGTGGCCGCCTGGGCGCTCCTGCGCGGCATTCCGCTGCTGCGGCGCGACGGCTCGCTTCGCGCCGGGATCGCGGCCGGATTGCTGTTCGCGCTCGAATTCGTCCTGGTCTATCGCGGCCTTCTGTGGACGACGGCGACGCGTGCCGTCCTGTTCGTCTACCTCGCGCCGTTCTTCGTCGTCCTCGGCGCACGATGGTTCCTTCCCGGCGACCGGTTCTCGCGCCTGCAGTGGCTCGGCCTGGCGCTGTCCTTCGCCGGGATGATCGTCGCCTTCGGCGTTCCGACCCCGGCGGCCGACCCGCGCGAGATGCTGGGCGACCTGATGATGGTCGCGGGGGCCGTCGCCTGGGCGGCGACCACGCTGGTCATCAAAGCGAGCGTGCTCAACCGTGTTTCGCAAGAAAAAACCATGCTTTATCAATTGGTTGTGTCGGTGCCGATCTTCGTGGCCGGGGCGGCGCTGTTCGGCGAGCGGGTGCTCGCGATGCCGTCGTCCCTGGCTTTGGGGGCGCTGGCGTATCAGACCGTCTGGGTCGTCGGCATCACATTCGTGGTCTGGCTGGCCTTGATCGTCCGATATTCGGCGAGCCGCCTGTCGGCATTCACGTTCCTGACACCTATATTTGGCGTATTGGCGGGACATTTCGTCCTCGGCGAGGCGCTGGCGGCCGGCTTTCTGGCGGCATTGGCGCTCGTCGCGGGCGGCCTTATCCTGGTAAACAGACCGGGATAGGTAAAAGCGGATGGAACGCGCGTTGACGGCTCCGAGCGGGTCTGGCACTCGCGTGGCGACAAAGGGTTTGAACATGGCGGAAATTGCCGGACCACAGCCGCGGCGCGGGTCTGTCGGCGTCAAGGTTGGCAACGTTCAGGTTGGCGGCGGCGCCCCGGTGGTCGTCCAGTCGATGACCAATACCGATACGGCCGATGTCGACGCGACGGTGCGTCAGGTCGCGGACCTCGCGCGCGCCGGCTCCGAGATCGTGCGCATCACGGTCGACCGCGACGAGGCGGCGGCGGCGGTGCCGCATATCAAGGAGCGGCTGCTGCGCATGAACGTCGACGTGCCGATCGTCGGCGATTTCCACTACATCGGCCATAAATTGCTCGCCGAGCATCCCGGCTGTGCCGAGGCGCTCGACAAGTACCGCATCAATCCCGGCAATGTCGGCTTCAAGGAGAAGCGCGACCGCCAGTTCGGCGCCATCGTCGAAATGGCGATCAAGCACGGCAAGCCGGTGCGGATCGGCGCCAACTGGGGCTCGCTCGATCAGGAATTGCTCACGCATCTGATGGACGAGAACGCGAGAGCGCCGAAACCGCTCGATGCGCGCGCCATCACGCGTGAGGCGATGATTCAGTCGGCGCTGCTTTCGGCCGCGCGCGCGGAAGAGATCGGCCTGCCGCGCGACCGCATCATCCTCTCGGCGAAAGTGTCCGCCGTGCAGGACTTGATCGCGGTCTACATGGAACTCGGCCGGCGCTCCGACTACGCGATCCATCTCGGCCTCACCGAGGCCGGCATGGGTTCGAAAGGCATCGTCGCTTCGTCCGCCGCGCTCGGCATCCTGCTGCAGCAAGGCATCGGCGACACCATCCGCATTTCGCTCACGCCCGAGCCGGGCGGCGACCGCACGCTGGAAGTGAAGGTCGGCCAGGAACTTTTGCAGACCATGGGCTTCCGCACCTTCGTGCCGTTGGTCGCGGCGTGCCCCGGTTGCGGACGCACGACCTCGACGACGTTCCAGGAGCTCGCCCGCGATATCCAGAGCTTCATCCGCGACTCCATGCCGGAGTGGAAGACGCGCTATCCCGGCGTCGAGACGCTCAACGTCGCGGTGATGGGCTGCATCGTGAACGGGCCCGGCGAATCGAAGCACGCCGACATCGGCATCTCGCTGCCGGGCACCGGCGAGCAGCCGACCGCGCCCGTCTTCATCGACGGCAAGAAAGCGAAGACGCTGCGCGGCCCGACGCTCGCCGCCGACTTCAAGACGCTGGTGATCGATTACATCGAGAACCGCTTCGGTACCGCGAACCGTACCGCTGCGGAGTAGGGCGGCTTTGACGTTGCGCGGCCAAACACGCTGAGTGTCATGCCCGCGAAAGCGGGCATCCGGTAATCACCCGACTGGAGGATCGCCGAGGCGCTGCGGCGTACTGGGTCCCCGCCCTCGCGGGAACGACCAGCGGTGGATGCCGCGCGCTTGGCTGTCCCCTCAAGTCCCCGTGAACTTCGCCTTGCGCTTTTCCATGAAGGCGCGGCGGCCTTCGATGTAGTCGTTGCTCGACATGCAGGCTTTGACGAGCGTCCCGACCGTCGCGAGGTCGCGCTCGGAATCGGCTTTCGTCGCCTGCCGGATCGCGAACTTCGCCGCCTTGATCGTCAGCGGCGCATTATTGCCGATCGTGTCGGCGTAATTCTTGACGTAGGCCTCAAGCTCGCCGTCGGCGACGATACGGTTGACGAGGCCCATGTCGTAAGCCTCCTGCGCGTTGAACTGCCGCGCGGTGAAGAAGATCTCCTGCGTGAAGGCCGGCCCCAGCACATCGACGAAGCGCTTAATGCTGCGATAGCCGTAGCCGAGCCCGAGCTTCGCCGCCGGCAGCGCGAAGCGCGAATTCGGCGTGCAGATGCGCAGGTCGCATGAAAGCGAGAGCCCCAGCCCGCCGCCGACGCAGTAGCCGCGGATCATCGCGATGATCGGCTTCGGGTATTCGTCGAGCCCGCCGTAAACCTTGTCGACGATGTCATTGTAGCGCGCCTGCGCTTCCGTCGAGGCGCGCTCGCTCTCGAATTTCGAGATGTCGGCGCCCGAGACGAACGCCTTGTCGCCGGCGCCTTTCAGGATCACCACGCGGATGGCGTCGTCGTGCGCGAAGTCCGTCAGGAGCTCGGCAGTCCGCTGCCACATGTCGAACGACATTGCGTTCAGACGCGCGGGATTGTTGAACGTGATGGTGCCGACCGGGCCTTCCTTGCTGCTGAGGACATTGCCGGCCTGGGGAGCATCGCTCTTGAGCGCCGTTGCGGAGGGCATCAGATCACCTTCTCTTTGCGGAATGTCGCGATTTCGTCGGCGTTGAAGCCGAACTCGGATAGGATTTCGTCGGTCTGCTCGCCGACTTGCGGCGGCGGCGCGGCCATCTTGGCCGGCGTGCGCGACAGCGAAACCGGCTGGCCCACGAGATATATGTCGCGTCCGTCTTGCTTCTTCACCGGCTGCGCCATCTTCAGGTGCTTGACCTGCGGGTCGTCGAAGACCTGGTCGATGGAATAGATCGGGCCCGACGGCACGCCGGCGGCGTTGAGCTTCTCCACCCATTGCGCGCTCGTTCCCGGTGCGAGCTTCTTCTCGATCTCGACGGTCAGCGCGTCGCGATTGCGCGAGCGCGCTTCGCTGCTGGCATAGTCGGGATTCGTCTTGAACTCCGGCGCGCCGATGGCGTCACAGAAGCGTTCCCATATCTTCTGTCCGGCGGTCGCGATGTTGATATGGCCGTCCGAGGTCTTGAAGGCGCCGGTGGGGATCGAGGTCGGATGGTTGTTGCCGGCTTGTTTCGCGACCTCCTGCTTGACCAGCCAGCGTGCGGCCTGGAAGTCGAGCATGAAGATCTGCGCCTGCAGGAGCGAGGTCTGCACCCATTGGCCCTTGCCCGACTGCTCGCGTTCCAGGAGCGCAGTGAGGATGCCCATGGCGCAGAACAGGCCGGCGCAGAGGTCGGCGACGGGAATGCCGACACGCATCGGCCCGCCGCCCGGCGCGCCGGTGATCGACATCAAGCCGCCCATGCCTTGCGCGATCTGGTCGAAACCCGGCCGTTCGCGATACGGTCCGTCCTGGCCGAAGCCTGAGATGCTGCCGTAGACGAGACGCGGGTTGATTTTGCTCAGTGTCTCGTAGTCGACGCCGAGGCGCGCCTTCACGTCCGGCCGATAGTTCTCGACCACGACGTCGGCCTGCTTCACCAGGCGATGGAAAATCTCCTGGCCGCGCTTGTCCTTGAGGTTGATCGTCAGGCTGCGCTTGTTGCGATGCAGGTTCTGGAAATCGGGACCCTCGCGCGGGCCGCCCAGTCCCTCGCCGGCCTCCAGCCCTTCCGGCATCTCGACCTTGACGACGTTGGCGCCCCAGTCGGCAAGCTGGCGCACGCAGGTCGGCCCGGCGCGCACGCGAGTCAGATCGAGCACGGTGAAACGTGCGAGGGCTTCCGAGGCGCGGGCGGCGGTCATTCTATCTATGCTCTCAGTGTGATGGCTGGCGGGAGGGGAGGTGCGCTGCGGCGGACATTCGGAAATATTGGCCGCCTTGTCCAGCGCTCGGATATGCGTGCCCCGCAGGGGCGGGCGGCGTCGTGCGGAACCTGCGTTCTCGCAAGCCCGATGCTTGAGGGAGCGTGATGGCGCTTACCGCGGCGGTGCCTTCGCCATCGTGTCGTGCTCACCTATTCGCCGCGGCACGCCGGCGTCCGGCGCGGACGAGGAGTGCCCACAGCGAGCCGCTGAACCTGAATACGGCTTTGCCCGACAAAGGTTCTATCGATAGGATAATCAAGCCATTTTGACCCCGAGGAGGTCTGTATGCGCCGACTATTGTTAGTGGCCGCCGTCGTCGTCTTCTCCGCTCCTGCTTTGGCCCAGCAGCGCCCGCCCGCGCAGAATCGCGCGCCCGCGCCGCCGCCGGCACAAGCCCAACAGCAGGCGCCGGCCGAGCCGGCCGGAATGTTCCCATGCCGCACGCAGGCCGAGGTATGCCACGTCATCGCCGTCGGTTCGGCCAATCAAGGCACGTTGCTTTATTCGAACGCGCCGGCCGCCGAAGGAAAGGAGGGCGGCGCCGTCAACGTGCAGGGCGCCGATCTCGCGCAGCATGTGGGAAAGGTCGTGATGCTGTCGGGTGAGTTCGGCGCCGCCGGCATCGCCAACGCGCATGTCATCGATGTCGCAGGACCGCTGCTGTCGTTCGCGATCAAGCTGCAGATGAGTGGCGGCGGCGGTGACGACGAAGAGGACGACACGCCGCAACAGCAGCAAACGCAGCCGCAGCGCGGAAACGCTCCCGCGCCGGCGCCGCAACGTAACGCTCCGGCAGCGCCGGCCCAGCGCCGCTGACCGGGCACCGGCAACCGCCGCAATGCAAAATTATCGCCGGCTTTCGGCCGGCGATAATCGCCTTCGTTGCATCTATTAGATCACGATGATTTTGGATCGAATCGATCCAAAATCATGAACGTGATCGATTCTCATAACTTAGAGCGGGATGCGGGCGGAAAACCGCTCCACACTTTTCCTCATCCCGCTCTAGCTGCGCCGGCGGCTTACTTCGCCTGGTCGTCGACCTGCGCGCCGGCCGCGTGCTTCTGGATCGATTCGATCGCGCTCACGGCCGATGCCTTTGCCTTGTAGCCTTCCGAGCCAAACATGTTTTCGCCGTTCGGCGCTTTGAAGCGGAAGCGGAATTCCCCCGCTTTGTCCTTATAAATCTCAAATTTGTAAGCCATGTCAGCCCTCAGGTTTGGGTTGAAGCAAAGAAAGCGCGGATCGCAACGCGAAACGCCTGAGCTTTTTCCGCGTGCTGAGCGAAGTCAAGGCTGGAGCGTGACGTGTGGACGATCTTGAAAGCCGCTCTTGCGCTGTTGGTGCTTCTTATCTTGGCGGGCGGCATCTTTCTTGCGGCCGCCTGGGCACCGGAACGAAGCGTCGAAAGCCTGAAGGCGCGCTGGGCGCCGCCGCCGTCCACCTTCGTCGATCTTCTCGGCATGCAAGTGCATCTGCGCGACGAGGGGCCCCGCGACGACCCCGCGCCGATCCTGCTCATGCATGGCACCGGCTCGTCGCTGCACGCCTGGGAAGGCTGGGTGACGGCGCTCAAGGACAGGCGCCGGGTCATCACCGTGGATTTGCCGGGCTACGGTTTGACCGGCCCTTCGCCGGACGGGGTCTACGGCGGCGCACGCGACATCGCCTTCGTCGTCGCGCTTCTCGACAAGCTCGGCGTGCAGCGCGCGACGCTTGGCGGCAATTCGCTGGGCGCGGCGGTTGCACTGCGCACCGCGCTCGCGCATCCCGATCGCGTGGAAAAGCTGATCCTCGTCGATGGCGGCTATTCGGTGCCGCCGACGTCGATGCCCATCGGCTTCCGTCTGCTGCGCATCCCCGGCGTCGGCTGGCTGATGCAGCACACGCTGCCGCGCTTTCTCGTCGAGCAGGGCATGCGTAACGTCTGGGGAGACCCCTCGAAGATCACGCCCGCGATGATCGATCGCGCAGTGGAGCTGACGCAGCGCGAAGGCAACCGCGCCGCCATCGTTGCACGCTTCATGCAGAGGCGGTTCGGCACGCCGCCACGCTATGCCGACGTGAAGGTCCCGACGCTGATCCTATGGGGCGGCCGCGACCGCCTGATCCCGCGTGAGGCGGCCGACGCGTTGCATGGCGCTATCGCCGGCTCGACGCTCGTCGTGTTCGACGGCCTCGGCCATGCCCCGGAGGAGGAGGATCCGCAGGCGACAGTCGACGCGGTGAAGACGTTTCTCGCCAGCAACTGACGGCGCTGGCATTGTGTCTGTCCGCGCGTTATTGGCTGGGCCCGCTCGATCGGATTGAAGGCTGCGACAATGGATCTCGGACTTGCCGCCAAGCATTGCCTGGTCACCGGCGCCACGACCGGCATCGGCCGCGCCGTCGCGCTGATGCTGGCGGACGAGCGCGCAAGCCTCGTCATCGCCGGCCGCAACGCGGTGCTTCTCGCCGCGCTGCGCGACGACATCGCCGAGCGCGGCGGCAAGGTCACGGCGACGATCGTCGCCGATTTCGTGAAGCCGGACGATCTCGCGCGCGCTTGCGCGGAAGCGCAGGCCGCCGGCCCGTTCGATGTGCTGATCAACAATGCCGGCGGCTCGCGTCCGAAGCCGGATGACGCGGATCAGGCGTATTGGGACGAAGCCTTCGCGTTGAACTTCACCGCCGCGCGCGTGCTCACGGAAGCGGTTCTTCCAGGCATGCTCGCGCGGGGAGCCGGGCGCATCGTCAATCTCTCCGGTGCGACGTCGGGAAAGGCGATCAATGCCGCTTTGCCGGCAAAGGCTGCGCTGATGAGCTGGTCCCGCGCGCTCGCGGCCGAGCTCGCGCCGCGCGGCATCACGGTGAATTGCGTCGCGCCCGGCCGGATTGCCACGCCGCAGATCATGAACCGCGTGCACCCGACCGAGGAATCACGCCAATCCGAGATCGACCGCAACATTCCGATGGGCCGCTTCGGCGAGCCGGAGGAACTCGCCGCGCTCGTCGTCTTTCTCGTGTCGTCTCGGGCGAGCTTCATCACCGGCACGATGATCCCGGTCGACGGCGGTGCGACGCGGCACGATTTGAAGTGATCTGTTGAGGCGGTGCGCTTAGAATATGATCCCGTTTTCGGAAAAGCACGCCCTCGGGCCCGACCGGGGGATCATGCTCAAACAAAACGATAACAATGGGTCCGATTTAATGCTGTTGGGTCAGACTCTAGCGCGCAAGGCCAAGCACCACGAGCAGAGCGCGGTCAAGGGTCTCACGCGTCGATTCATCGACATGACCGATCACGGCGCGGGCCCGATCGCGCCGTAGCGCAACGAGCTTGTCAGTCATCATCTGCGATTTAACGCGCAGCCCATTCTCCGCTGTTGGTTTGATGACGGGTCGCAGTGGGTCGTCAGCGGTGACGTCGGAAGAGAGAGGGCAGACGAGCACAGTGGTGGTTGTGCTGCCGAGGTCGTCCGCTTGTACAATGATAGCAGGTCGTGGCTTGCCAAGATCGCCGGGCGCCACCATCACGATGACGTCGGAGCGCTTCAAGAAATTTCGCTCCAGTCGTACATCTGCTCGATCCAATCATCGATCTCTGCGTTTTCTGGATGCTTTGAAAGCCTTTCTGCGGCGCGGCGAATATCCGCGCGCACCTTGGGGTCGCGCAAATCCGGCACCCAGAACTGCACCGGACGCAGTCCCTGGGCACGCAGCCGTGCCCGCCGCGCGCGCATACGTTCCTGCGCCGTCTTCGGCTCGCGGCTTTCGGACTTCTTGCGCCTTGGCTTGTCATTCTTCGACTTCGGCGGCACGGCAGCCTCCATTTCGTAACATGTTACGAAATGGAGGTTCTTAAATCAAGCTGGTCCACCGCCACGCCCGCACCGGGTGCGGGCGTCACACGTCCACCTTCAGCGCGGCGATGAAGGCTTCCTGCGGGATTTCCACCTTGCCGAACTGGCGCATGCGCTTTTTGCCTTCCTTCTGCTTCTCCAGAAGCTTGCGCTTGCGCGTGGCGTCGCCGCCGTAGCACTTCGCCGTCACGTCCTTGCGCAGCGCGCGCACGGTCTCGCGCGCGATGATCTTGCCGCCGATCGCGGCCTGGATCGGCACCTGGAACATGTGCGGCGGAATGAGTTCCTTCAGCTTCTCGACCATGGCGCGGCCGCGGCTTTCCGCGCGCGTGCGATGCACGAGCATGGAGAGCGCATCGACCGGCTCGGCGTTCACCAGGATCTGCATCTTCACGAGGTCGGCGACGCGATATTCGGTGAGATGGTAGTCGAACGAGGCGTAGCCCTTCGACACCGATTTGAGCCGGTCGTAGAAGTCGAACACCACCTCGTTGAGCGGCAGGTCGTACTTCACCATCGCGCGGTTGCCGACGTAGGAAAGCTCCTTCTGCGAGCCGCGCCGGTCCTGGCAGAGTTTCAGCACCGCGCCGAGATAGTCGTCGGGGGTGAGGATCGTCGCCTCGATCCACGGCTCGTGGATTTCGTCGATCTTCACCACGTCCGGCATGTCGGCCGGATTGTGGATCTCGATCTCCTTCCCGTCGGTCAGCGTCATCTTGTAGATGACCGACGGCGCCGTCGCGATCAGGTTGAGGTTGAACTCGCGCTCCAGCCGCTCCTGGATGATCTCGAGGTGGAGGAGCCCGAGGAAGCCGCAACGGAAGCCGAAGCCGAGCGCGGCCGACGTTTCCATCTCGAACGAGAAGCTCGCGTCGTTGAGCCGCAGTTTCCCCATCGCCGCGCGCAGGTCTTCGAATTGCGCGGCGTCGACCGGGAAGAGGCCGCAGAACACCACCGGAACCGCTGGGCGGAAACCCGGCAAGGCGTCCGCGACGGGCTTGCGGTCGTCGGTGATCGTGTCGCCGACGCGCGTATCGGCCACCTCCTTGATCGAGGCGGTGAGGAAGCCGATTTCGCCGGGGCCGAGTTCGCCGCGCTCGACGATCTTCGGCGTGAACACGCCGACGCGGTCGATGTCGTAGGCCGCGCCGGTGCCCATCATGCGGATGCGCTGGTTCTTCTTCATCACGCCGTCGACGACGCGAACCAGCACGATGACGCCGAGATAGGCGTCGTACCAGCTATCGACGAGCAGGGCCTTGAGCGGCGCGTCGCGATCGCCTTTCGGAGCGGGAAGGCGATGCACGATCGCCTCCAGCACTTCCGCGACGTTCAGGCCGGTCTTGGCCGAGATGCCGATGGCGTCGGAGGCGTCGAGGCCGATCACGTCCTCGATCTGCTGCTTCACCTTTTCGACCTCGGCGGCGGGGAGATCGACTTTGTTGAGGACCGGCACGATCTCGTGATTGTTGTCGATCGCCTGATAGACGTTGGCGAGCGTCTGCGCCTCCACGCCCTGCGAGGCGTCGACCACGAGCAGCGA
>JBDHSU010000128.1:0-11036 GCA_039808325.1 Variibacter sp.
TGACCGCACGCTTCGCAGAGCGGCACGCGGCGATGTTGACGACGCGCGGCCTGCCGGTGACGGCGGGAACGCTCTATCTCGCGCATTTCGCCGGCGGCGCGGGCGCGGCCGCGCTCCTCACCGCGCGAGACGACGCCTCCGCCGCCGAGGTGATGGCCAAGGCCGATTCCACCGGACGCACGACGCGCGAGAAGATCGTGCAGGCCAATCCGTTCCTGGAGAAATTCACCGTCGCCGACATCAAGCGATGGGCGGACCGCAAGGTGCGCAAACATCGGCCGCAAGCGCACACGTCATGACGCCGTCGGCCACCGTCGCGAGCGCGGCGGCGGCCGATGACACGATCCGTCCACGGATCAAGGCGTCGCGACGTGCCAGGCGTTGTTGGCGACGCCGTCACCGGTGATATCGCCGGCCTTCTTGTCTTTCTTCCAGGTGTAAAGCGGCTTGCCCTTGTAAGCCCACTGCTTGGCGCCGTCGTCGCGGGTGATCACGGTGTACGACCCTTCCGCCTTCGCATCGGCCGGGGCCTTCAGGGGCGGCCAGTTGGTCGCGCATTGGCCGTTGCAGGCGGATTTCCCGGCGCTGTCCTTGTCGAAGACGTAGAGCGTCATTCCCTTCGCGTCGGTGAGGACCTTGCCCTTCGCCGAATCGCCGGTCTTGGCCGGGGCCGATTGCGCGAATGCCGCCGCGCCCGTCATCAACACGGCGCCGACGGCCAATACCGAGAGCTTTAGTCCACGCATGCACTCCTCCTTGCCGTTGTGCAGTCCCTTGCAACCAACACCGGCGGCGGAGGCTTATTCGGATCGGGCGAACAATAATAGCGCCGACGCCTTCGCCGCCTCACGGAAACGGCGGAGACGTCGATTTTACTCCGCCGCGGTGCGCATGGCTGCGTTGACGACATTGCGCGGGCGATAAAGCACCTCGCCTTCGAACAAGCGCCGCGCCGTGCGATAGACGGCGGCATATTCGGCGTGCGCGCGCGTCGGATCGTCCGCGTGATCGACCTTGGCGTCGACGAGCGTGCGGCCGGACGGATGCGCGATGGCGATCGGACCGTCGGCCTTGCGCGCGAGCTGGTTGGGAATGCTGCCGGCGATACGCGTCGCGATCGCCAGCGACAAAGACCCGGTGATCGGCACCGCGCGATGCGGCTGGCCGACCGAGATCATGCGCACGCCGATCGCCATATCGGCGGCGGCGGTGGTGCGGCCGGACAGCGTCGGCATGTCCTGCGGCGCGCACACCATCGCGACTTTCGGGATGCTCGGAATGGCGTTCGCGCTTTTCGCATCGGGCGCGATGCCCATGGCGATGGACGCCGCGCAGCGGATCGCCTCCATGCGGTCGAGAAAGGCGCGGTCGCCCTCGAGCGCGTCGGGAAGCTCAATCCCCTTCTTGCCGACATCGGCCGCCCGCACGAACACGCAAGGATTGGCGGCATCGACCATCGAGGCTTGGATCGTCGTGCCGTCCGGAAGCGTCAGCGTATCGACGGCATGCCCGGTGGGCAGCAGCTTGCCGGTGCGCGTGCCGCCCGGATCGGTGAATTCGAGCCGGATCGACGACGCGGTTCCGGCAACGCCGTCGAGCGCCAGATCGCCGTCGACCTCGGCGAGACCGTCCGTCATCGTGAAGCGCGACACGATGATCTTCGACGTATTCGTATTGTGGATGCGCACTACGGCTTCGCCGTCGCGCGGCGCTTTCGCCAAGCCTTCCTCGACCGCGAAGGGGCCGATCGCCGACGACATGTTTCCGCAATTGGCGCTGTAGTCGACGGAGGCATCGCGAATGGAGATTTGCGCGAAGGTGTAATCGACGTCGGCGTCCGGCCGCGACGGCGGGCCGATGACGCAGACCTTGGAGAGCGATGACACGCCGCCACCCATGCCGTCGAGCTGACGGCCGTTCGGATCGGGCGAACCCATGAGCGACAGGAAGATATCGTCCCATTCCGCGCGATCGCGCGGCAAGTCCGATTGTCGGAACATGACGGCTTTCGACGTGCCGCCGCGCATGAACGACGCCTTGATCCGATGCTGAGGCATCCGTCTCTCCAATCTGGGATAACGGATTCCTACGCCCGGCGGGCGCGCGGCACAAGCGGGCGGCGGTCGCGCCTCACGCCGGCTTGAACATGAAATACCGACGATCGCTTTGGAAACGGCGCATACGGCCGATCCAGGGCGTTCGGTCGGCGTCGCACCACGACGCCTCGGCATAAGCCGCCGCATCCGCGAGGTGATAAACGGCCATGTAACGCGACGTGGCGGCGAGGGCGCGAAAGCGGCGCGCGCGGATGACGCCGGGAACCTGGATCAGGCGCGGGATGTGTTCGAGATCATACCAATCATTGAACTCCTCCTCGACCGCGGGCGCGATACTCATCATCACGATGAAAAGCGCGCCGGCATTGTCGGGGGAGAGGCTCCCGCCAGGATTGATTTGCTCGAAATCCTGGTCCGATTTGGGCGAGGCCGCGTCATCATCCCGATAGTCGGCGATGGCGCAGCATTGACGTTCTCCGTCCTCGCGCCCACGCAGCCCCGGGTCGAGCGTACCGCCGACGCACGGTCCGCCGCGCCAGACCTGAAACGTCAGGGGATCGTTACCGCTCGCCGGGGCCCGCGGCAGCTCCGACGACATACGAAGGGAAAGGCGCAACCGCGACATCGGAATTTCTCGCTGACAGGAGATGTTGACGGAAGATTCGCGAAAGCGTAACGCGCCACAACCACGCCATGCAATGCGCGGGCTTTGACAGCCGCAATCGCGGGACGCAATGTGCGCGCGCCGCAGCGGGCGGCGATGAATCACGGTGCAGCGAACATGGACCTGAAGCTTTCCGGGCGCGTCGCCCTCGTCACCGGCGCGAGCCGCGGATTGGGACGTGCCATTGCGCTGCGCCTCGCGCGCGAGGACATGCATGTCGGCGTCGCGGCGCGCGACAAAGCAAGCCTCGACGGCGTCGTCCGCGAGATCACCGCGGCGGGCGGCAAGGCGATCGCGATCGAAGGCGATCTCTCGCGGCTCGACGGCGCCGAAAAGGCGGTCGCCGCGACAGTGAAAGCCTTCGGCAAGCTCAACCTGCTCGTCAACAATGCCGGCGCAACCAAGCGCGGCGATTTCCTCAAGCTGACCGACGCCGACTGGGCGGACGGCTTCGCACTGAAATTCTTCGGAGCGGTGCGCGCGGCGCGCGCCGCCTGGCCGCACCTGCAAGCGTCGAAAGGCATGGTGCTCAATATCGGCGGCGTCGGCGGGCGCACCGGCGAAGCCGAGTTCACCATCGGCGGCTCGGTCAACGCCGCCATCGCGCTGTTCACCAAGGCGCTGTCGGACCGCGGCATCAAGGACGGCGTGCGCGTGCTCGCGATCCACCCCGGCACGTTCGAGACCGAGCGGTTTCAGAAACGCCTGCAGACCGCGATGGACACGCACAAGCTCTCCAAGGATGCGGCGTACAAGGAGATGCTGAAGGAAGCGCGCGTCGCCCGCTTCGGCGCGCCGGACGAGCTCGCAACCTTCATCGCCATGCTGGCGAGCGACGAGCTTTCCTACCTTCAGGGCTCGATCATCGACATGGACGGCGGACAGACGCGCGCGATCTGATCCCCGCCGCAGCTTAACACGCATCTAGGTTTCATTGCGCCGCACTCTGCATCCGCAGCGTGCAGGCGCATTCTCCGACACATTCCGCTCGCGCGCCATTGCCGGTTGCTTCGGCCTATGCGCGGCGTCTAGATCCCGATGGTCTTGAACCGTAACGGTCCGGAGCCATCGTAATCTATTCTCGTAACTTCGAGCATGATGCCGTCCGAAAATCGCTTCACACTTTTCGGCATCATGCTCTAACGTCCCCGCCGTTCGCTAGGCGACGGCGGGCCGGTCAATCATTTCAAAGGGAGAGTCATATGAGGTGGGGGTACGCGAGCGCGTTCGCGGCGATGGTCGCATTGACGGCATCCGTTCCGGGATTTTCCAACGTCGCCGCCGCGCAGACCGGCAAGCTCGAAAAGCCCAACGTCACGCTGCTGATCGGCGGCGTCTCCGGGCAGATGTACTTCCTGCCCGTCGTGCTGGCGGAGCGGCTCGGCTACTTCAAGGAGGCCGGGCTGCAACTGAACAAGATCGATACCGGCTCCGGCGCGAAAGCCCTGCAGGCGCTGATCGGCGGCAGCGCCGACGTCGCGGCCGGCTCCTTCGAACATCCGATCCGCATGAACGCGCGCGGGCGGCCGATCCGGGCTTTCGTGAAATTCGGCCGCTTCCACGGCAACGTGCTCGGCATCGTCACCCACCGGATGAAGGACTATAAAACCCCGGCGGACATGAAGGGCTGGAAGATCGGCATCTCCGCGCCCGGCTCGTCGAGCCATCTCTTCGCCGGCCTGCTCCTGCAGAAGTACGGCTTGAAGAACGAGGACGTCTCGTTCGTCGCGGTCACGCAAGGGCCCGGCGCTGTCGCGGCCGTGCGGACCGGCAAGGAGCTCGACGCCGTCGCGCTGACCGACCCAGTGATCACCGAGCTTGCCAGCACCAACGACATCACGGTGGTCGCGGACAGCCGCAACCTGGAGGGCACCAAGGAAGTGTACGGCGGCGAGACGATCTCCGGCGTCTTGTACACGACCGCGGACTTCCTCAAGCAGAATCCGAACACCGCTCAAGCGATGACCAACGCGGTCGTTCGCGCGCTGAAATGGATGAAGACGGCCAGCATCGATGACATCGCGGCGAAGGTGCCGGACTTCCAGGCGGGCAAGCCCGACCTCTACAAAGCGATGGTCGAAAAGAACATCACCAGCTTCCATCACGACGGCACGTTCGCGCCGGAAGCCGTGCAAGTCACCTTGGACTTCCTGCGCAAGACCGACGCCGAGATGAAGGACGCGAAGGTCGACTTGTCGAAGACCTACGACAACACTTTCGCCGAGAAGGCGAAGACGCAGGTCGCGAAGTAGGGGGATTGGCGCGGCCGCAGCGCCGCGTTCAAGCTCGTCATGCCCGGGCTTGACCCGGGCATCCATCCTCTTTGCGAAAAGCGATGGATTGCCGGGTCAAGCCCGGCAATGACGACAAATGACAGAGGATCTCATCCGCCCAGCGTCTCGACGTTGCCGCAGACGCTGATCGACTGTCCGGAAATATGCGCGCCGAGCGGCGAGGCGAGGAACACCGCCATGTTGGCGACATCCTGCGGCTGCGTCAGTTCGCGCATCGAGATCTTCGACATCAGGCGCCGCTTCTGCTCCTCATAGGTGATGCCGAGAAGCGCCGCGCGATTATGCGCGTTGCGCTCGTGCCGCGGCCCGGCGACGAAGCCCGGCATGAGCGCATTGACGCGGATCTTGCTCGGCCCGAGTTCGATCGCGAGGCTTTCCGTCAGGCCGACGACGGCCCACTTCGACGACGAGTACGGCGTGCGCAGCGCATAGCCGAGCCGCCCGGTGATCGACGACAGATTGATGATCAGGCCCTTGCCCGCGGCCTTGAGCAGCGGCACGGCGCGGCGCGTGCAGAAGAACATCCCGTGGATGTTGACGTCGAACGTCTTCACCCAATCGGCGGTCGAAAGGTCCTCGATCTTGCCGAACGGCCCGGTGATGCCGGCGTTGTTCACCATCACGTCGAGGCCGCCGAAATGCTTCTCGACGCCGTCGAACATCGCGTTCACCTGCGCCTCGTCGCTGACGTCGCAGGCGAAGCGCGCGATGTCCGGGTTCGCGGCCTTCATCTCCTCAAGCGCGGCGGGCGCGGCGTCGCAAACCGCCACGCGTGCGCCGCACGACGCCATCGTCTCCGCGATGCAGCGGCCGATGCCGGAGCCACCGCCGGTCACCAGCACGCGCAGGCCGTCGAGTGAAATATCCACGAATCCGATCTCCCCTGTCTTGGATGATGACGCCGCTCACGCGTGACGCCGCCTCGGCGGCGGCGTCATTGGCGCGAAACAATTGGATTCCGCCTACGCGGTGACCTTCGGGAACTCCCGCACCGTCGCCGGCGGCTTCTGCTCGGCGAGGAACCGCCCCTTCTCGCTGTCGAACAGAACATGCGGCCCGAGCGCGTCGAGCGAGGCGCAGCCGAGCATGCCGAGCGTGAGGTCCAACTGGCTGCGCAATATCTCGATCGCCTTCAGCGCGCCGGGAAGCCCCGCCGCGGACACGCCGTAGAGCGTCGCGCGGCCGACGAATGCCGCTTTCGCGCCGAGGCAGCGGGCGACGGCGATATCGGAGCCGCGGCGCACGCCGCTATCGGTGAGGATCGTCACCTTGTCGCCGACGGCGGCGCAGATCATCGGCAGCATCTCGACGGGCGAGACCGCGCGGTCGAGCTGCCGCGCGCCGTGGTTCGACACCAGGAGGCCATTGGCGCCGATATTCGCGGCGCGCACCGCGTCGTCGGGATGCAGCACGCCCTTGATGACGAGATTGCCCGGCCAGAGCCGGCGAAACTCCTCGAAGTCGCGCCACGTCTGATTCGCGGACGGCGTCTGCGTGCCGTAGTGATCGTTGATCACGTCGGTGCTGGAACCGGGCGGCGAATACGGCGCCCAATTCTCGAAGCGCGGAATGCCGCCGTGGCGCAGGAACTCGACGATCCAGCCCGGATGCGTCAACGACTCCAGGACGATCGAGGGTTTCATCTTGAGCGGACGGGTGAAGCCGTTACGCGTATTGCGCTCGCGCTTGTGCAGCAGCGGCACGTCGACGGTGACGACCAGCGTGTCGATGCCGGCGTCGCGTGCGCGGCGCGCCATATCCAGCATCACCGCGCGATCGTTCGAGCCGTAGACCTGGAACCACATATGCGGCGCGATCTTCACCGCTTCCTCGAGCGAGGAGTTGGCAACGCTCGACATGATGTAGGGGATGTTCGCCTTGGTCGACGCCTCCGCCAGCATGAGATCGGAGTTGCGCCGGAACAGGCCGTTGATGCCGGTCGGGCAAATGCCGAAGGGGCTCGCATAGGTGCGGCCGAACAGCGTTACCGACTGGTCGCGCCGCGCCACATCGACAAGGAAGCGCGGCACCATGCGGTAGCGGCGGTAGATCGCTTCGTTATGCGCGAGCCCTTCCTCGTCCTCGACGCCGCCTTCGATGAAATCGAAGGCGATGCGCGGCATGCGCCGCTTGGCCATGCGCCGCAGGTCGTCGATATTGATGGCCTTGTCGATCTTCACCGCCCTCTCCCGCCTCGTCCTTCGATCGCTTGCGGCGCGTCCACGCGCCGCGTCAAGTTGGCATGCGGAGCGCCCTCACGCCATCGCCGTCTCGGCGATTCCCGGCGCCGCATGGCAGGTGAGCACGAATGCGTGCCTGCGTTAAAGCATGGGGAGGCTGCGGGGGCGCGGCCCGCGCGGAAACGCCTGGTCGATCCGCGCCAACTCGTCCTTGGTCAGCGTGAGATCGCCGGCGGCCGCGTTCTCCTGCGCATGCGCGACGCTCGACGCCTTCGGGATCGCGAAGACGCCCTCCCCACGCGTCAGCGCCGCCAGCACCACCTGGTGCGGCGTGGCGCCATGCGCCTTGGCAATTTCGGCCAGCACCTTGCCGCCGGCGCTCTTCGGCGAGGGGAAGCTGTCGTGGCCGAACGGGCTATAGGCGACGACGGCGACGCCATGGCGCGCGCACCAAGGGATGACGGCGTGCTCGATGGCGCGCTCTTGCAGATGGTAGAGCACCTGATTGCAGGCGATGCGCCCCTTCCCCGCGACGGCCAGGGCTTCGTCGAGATCGTCCGCGTCGAAGTTGCTCACGCCCCACGAGAGGATCTTGCCGGCCTGCCGCAACTCCTCGAAGGCGGCGAACGTCTCCTCCAGCGGGTAGCCGCCGCGCCAGTGCAGGAGATAACAGTCGAGCCGGTCGGTCTTGAGGCGGCCGAGCGAACGCTCGCAGGCGGCCTTGGTCTTGGCACGCGAGGCATTCGAGGGCAGCACCTTGGAGACGAGGAAGACCTCGTCGCGGCGCCCGGCGATGGCCTGCGCCACGATCGGTTCGGCGTCGCCGTACATCTCCGCCGTGTCGATATGCGTCATGCCGCGATCGAGGCCCCGCTGCAGCGCCGCCACGGCCTGCGCGCGGTCGCCGTGGTCGATGTACCAGGTGCCCTGCCCGATCACCGAGACGGCCCGCTGGGCGCCACCAAATTTCAACTCCCGCACTCGCTCCTCCCTACATATCCTATCGCGTGCAATACCGAGAACCGCGTCGTGAAAAGTGTTCCGATGAAATCCGGCTTCCGCCGCGTCCGTCGGCCGATTTTGCGGAACGGGACACGCCGCAGCAAGACAAACGACACCTCACGGCAGAGGGTGCAATATTTCCACATGCCAAGGTTGTATATTCTTCCCCATTCCTCGCCTGAATGGGCCGTTTTTCTTGCCGGCATTGAACGAAATTTTCACACGCTCGCCGTTATGCTCGCCAAGGCTGTAGCGGTGCGCGTCAAACAAAAATGCTTGCCAGGCAAGGTCTGACCAAGAAATCGTCAAGTCCGAATCTACCACCGGACGTCTACACGTCTCTTGTCGGATCGCTATTCAGCGACCCTCGGACGCTGGTCACCGGCGCTTTCGGCACGATCCTCGCGGCCTTCGCCACCGCATGGAAAACCGGAGAGCCCCTGCTCTGGCTCTGTGCGCTTGCGCTGACGGCGATCACCATCATGCGCGCCGCCGACATGAGGAGCTTCCGCAAGCGGCAGGCCGACGTCATGACCGTCGACACCGCGCGCTACTGGGAGATGCGATACGTCGTCGGGTCGACGGTCTATGTCGTCGTCATGGGTCTGTGGTGCTTCCTCACCTTCGTCATCACCACCGATCCGCTGGTGCAGCTCCTCAGCTTCTCGATGGCCCTCGCCAACATGATCGGCGTATCGGGGCGCAACTACGGCAGCGCGCTCCTGGTCAATGCCCAACTCATCGGCCTCGGCGCTCCGATGACGGCGGGCCTCCTTTCAATGCGGGAGAGCTACTACCTCGTCTTCGCGTGCGTCCTCGTGCCCTTCTTCACGAGTCAGAAGATGATCGCGGACCGCCTGCGGCGGACGCTCCTCAACGCGGTCACCGCCACGGCCGACATCAAGCTTCTGGCGGACCAGTTCGACACCGCCCTGAACAATATGCCGCACGCGCTTTGCATGTTCGACAGCGCGCGCCGGCTCGTCGTCTTCAATCAGCGCGCGGCCGCGCTGTTCCACATCCCCAACGTGAGCGGATCCCTCGGCCCGCCCATCGACGCCCTTTTATCCGGCGCCGCCGCGGCCGGCGTGATCGACCATGCCGAAGTCGAATCGCTTTGCGAAGAATTCGCGCGCCGCCTGGCAGGCTCGACCGACGACAAGCTTTTCATCAACACGGAAGACCAGCGCGTTCTCTCGGTGTCGTTCCAGCCGATGGAGAACGGCGGCTCCGTCGTATTGATCGAGGACGTGACCGTTCAGCGGCGCGCAGAAGCCGAGATCAACCGCCTGGCACGCTATGACGCATTGACCGGCCTGCCGAACCGTACGGCGTTCCAGGACCGGATGAACGCGATCATCAGCGGACTGAAGCCCAACCGGCTGTGCGCCTTGCTGTTCCTGGACCTCGACCAGTTCAAAGAGGTCAACGATACGCTCGGCCATCCCGCCGGCGATGCCCTTCTATGCGCGGTCGCGGAGCGATTGCGCGCCATCGTTCGCAAGAGCGACCCCATCGCACGCTTCGGGGGCGATGAATTCGTCATCCTGCAATGCGGCATCAGCCGGCACGAGCAGGTGGAAAGGCTCGCGCGCGCCGTGGTCGAGACATTGGCGAAACCCTTCGCCATCGACGGACACGAAGTCGTCATCGGCGCGAGCGTCGGCATCGCCCTCGCACCGATGGACGGCAGCGACGCCAACGTCCTGATGAAGAATGCCGACATGGCGCTGTACCGCGCCAAGGAGGAAGGCCGCAAGCGGTGGCGCTTCTTCGAGCCCGACATGGACATCAAGGCGCGCGCGCGGCGCCAGCTCGAAAGCGATCTTCGCAATGCCGTGGCGACAGGGTCGTTCGAGGTCTTCTTCCAGCCCATCGTCAATCTGAATTCCGCGCGCATCTCCGTCTGCGAGGCGCTTCTGCGCTGGCCGCATCCGGAGCGTGGACTGATCTCGCCACTCGACTTCATTCCGCTCGCGGAAGAGACGGGCCTGATCGTCGATATCGGTAACTGGGTGTTGCAGCAGGCCTGCGCGGAATGCGCAAAGTGGCCCGACGACGTCTGTGTCGCCGTCAATCTGTCTCCGGCGCAGTTCGCCCGCGGCGACGTTCTCACAAGTGTGGTCAACGCGCTCGAACAAGCGCGGCTGCCGGCGCGGCGCCTGCAGATCGAGATCACCGAATCCGTTCTATTGCACAACACCGACGCAATTCGCTCCGTCTTGCAGCGGCTGCGCGACCTCGGCGTCGGCATTTCCCTCGATGACTTCGGCACCGGCTATTCGAGCCTGAGCTATCTGCACAATTTTCCGCTGCAGAAGGTCAAGATCGATCGATCGTTCCTGGAGAATCTGAGTCCGCGCTCGGTGACCCTGCTCAGCAATGTCGCGCGCCTCAGCGCCGAGCTCGGCATGTCGGTGACGATGGAGGGCGTCGAGACCCGCAGCCAGCTTGCCTTCATCACCGCGGACGGGAACATCGACGAAGCGCAGGGATTCCTGTTCAGCCCACCCGTCCCGGCGAACGGAATCGCGGCGCTGCTCGACCCGCAGGCCATGCACAAAATGCTGCAGCCGGTGCGCGCGCAGAAAGTCGCGTAGCGTCCTGGCGGTCGCGTTTTCACGCGACCGCCAGCCGCGCACGCCGTTTCGCGCCCGCGGGCCACCCGCGCTCTCAACTGTCAACCCGATGTCGGCTGCGCGGCGGCCTCGCCCGGTTGCCTTGGCGCGGCCGCGCACATTCGCTGCCATTTGCCGCAGGCATCCGCCGTCACGCAGACAACCCCAGCGCGTGGCGCACTTTACATCCGTTAACGAAACATTAACCTTACTCGCTCGGC
>JBDHSU010000129.1:0-11034 GCA_039808325.1 Variibacter sp.
GCCGATCGAGTTCAGCAATCAGGTCGCGCTGTTCTATCTGGTCAGCGCCTTCGCATTGCTGGCTTACCTACTGCTCGATCAACTCGTGCGCTCGCCGATCGGAGAAGCGCTCACGGCCGTGCGAGAGGACGAGATCTCGGCCCAATCTCTCGGCATCAACGCGAACGCCTGGAAAGTCTTCGCCTTCGGCGTCGGCGCTGCCGTCGGCGGCGCCGCGGGTTGTTTCTATGCCACCTTCGTCGGCACGCTCGTGCCGGACGCGTTCTTCATCACGGAATCCTTTACCGTTCTCGCGATGGTGATCGTCGGCGGCATGGGTACGCTGATCGGGCCTGTCTTCGGCGCGATCCTGCTGACGCTTTTGCCGGAGCTTCTGCGTGACATCGGCGATCTTCGCCTCGTCGTCTACGGCCTCGCGCTGACGCTCGTCGTGCTGTTCATGCCGGGCGGCTTGGTGCAGGGCTGGGAATTGCTCCGCCGGAAGTTCGCCGGCGCGAGCGTGGCGGGCGGCCGATGAGTGAAATCCTGCTCAGCGCCAAAAGCCTGCACAAAAGCTTCGGCGGCGTGCGCGCCGTGCGCGACGTCTCCTACGACATTCCGCAGAATTCGGTGTTCGCCATCATCGGGCCGAACGGCGCCGGCAAGTCGACGATGCTGAACCTGATCAGCGGCGTCTATCAGCCGGACACCGGCTCACTCACCTTCGATGGCGCCGACATGGCCGGAATGCCATCGTATCGGCGCGTCCGGCTCGGCATTGCGCGTACCTTTCAGAAGATACGGTTGTTCAAGCAGCTTTCCGTGCTCGACAACGTGGTGGCCGGCTTCCACATCCACCACGACATTCCAACCTGGCAGTACCTTATCCACAGCGGTGCGTTCCGCCGCGATCACGCCCGCTGTCGGGAGGAGGCGATGGAGCTTCTCTCCTTCATGGGGCTCGCAAGGCGGTACGACACGCTTGCCGGTTCGCTTTCCTACGGCGAGCAGCGCATGCTCGAATATGCGCGCGCGCTGGCGACGCGGCCGAAGCTGCTGCTGATCGATGAGCCTGCGGCCGGGCTCAACGCCGCCGAGGTTGATACGCTGCTCGACCGCATCCAGACGACGCGCAAGCGCGACGTGACGGTGGTGATCGTCGAGCATAATATGGAACTGGTGATGACCGTCGCGGACCGCATCCTCGTGATGGATTACGGGCAACGCCTGTTCGAGGGCATCCCATCGGATGTGCAAAGGGATCCAGCGGTCGTGTCGGCTTATCTCGGCGGAGAGTTGACGTGAGCGTGCTTCTCTCGGCCGAGAATCTCGAACTCGCTTACGGCGAGCTTTCCGTGTGTCGCGGCATTTCTCTCGAGGTCAACGACGGTGAGATCGTCGCGCTGATCGGCGCGAACGGTGCGGGAAAATCGACGACGTTGCGTGCGATCGCCGGCCTGTTAATCCCGCGTAGCGGCGCGATCCGTCTGCGCGGCGAGGACATCATGCGTCTGCCCTCACATGAGCGCACCATGCGCGGCATTGCGCTGGTGCCGGAAGGCCGCCGCGCGTTCCCTTTCCTGACCGTTCGAGAGAATCTTGAGCTTGGCGGCTTCAAAAATCGCGGTGACGGCGCGAAGGTGAAGCGCATGATCGAAGGCATCTTCGACATGTTTCCGCGCTTGCGCGAGCGCGCGAGCCAGAATGCCGGAACGCTCTCCGGCGGCGAGCAGCAGATGCTGGTCCTCGGCCGCGCTATGATGTCGGAGCCGACGCTGCTCTGTCTCGACGAGCCTTCGCTCGGTCTCGCGCCGCTCGTCGTTCGCGACATCTTCCGCACCATCCGCGCGATTAATGAAGGTGGCACCGCCGTCCTTCTGGTCGAGCAGAATGCGCGTTATGCGCTAGACACGGCGCATCGTGGCTACGTGCTGCAGACCGGCAGTATTCTTCTGACCGGCACCAGCGCGGAGCTGGGCAAGGATCCGCGCGTGCACGAGGCGTATCTTGGCCGGGCCGCCACGCGTGCGGAAGCGCAATAGCCGATCATATTGGTGGCGGCGCCTGCGGCGCGCTCAGGTCATTTGTTTTCGTCATGGCCGGGCTTGTCCCGGCCATCTACGTCTTTCTTCCATAGTTGGATTGAAGACATGGATGCCCGGCACAAGGGTGGGCATGACGGTGATATGCTTCGACCCGAACGGATCAGGCCTTACTTCCCCAAGATCGACCCCGCCATCGCGCGTGGGTCACGCACCGGCCAGGTGCCGGCGTCCGCCGCCGCGAACAACTCCGCAAGATGCGCGTTGAATGCCGCCGGGTCCTCCAGATTGATGTTGTGTCCGGCATTTGGCATCACGACCAAGGCGGCAGTCGAGATGTTCTTCTTCATCAGAACGCTGGGTTCGATGCACGGCCAGTCCTCGTCGCCCGTCATCACCAGCGTGGGCGCCGTGATGGCCTTCATCTTCTCGATCAGTTCGAACAGGGATGGGCGCTTGGCCTGAACGCCGCGCATAGTCAGCACTGCGCCCTCGGTCGAGTGCTCCTTGAGCTGGTCGGCGAATTCGCGCCAGCCGCGCGGGTCGCGGTTCTGATGCTGCACGCGTGTCGGGCCGAGCGCATAGCCTTCGGCGGCTTTTTCCATCGTCAGTTCTTCAAAGCGCTTCGCCGACGCCGCTGCTTCGGCAGCGAACTGCTCACGCTTGTCGGGCTCTGCGCCGTAGCCGCAGCCGGCGATCACCAGCGAGCGTGCGCGATCCGGATAGGTGAAGCCGAAATGCAGCGTCGCGAAGCCACCCATCGAAAGGCCGACGACATGCGCCTTGTCGATCTTCAACGCATCGAGGACGGCGCGGATATCGTCGCGCGCGCGCTCCTGCGAGTATTTGCTGCCGTCCTTCGGCACTTCCGACGGCGGATAGCCTCGCGCATTGACGGTGATGCAACGATAGTAGCGGGAAAAGTAGCGGACCTGCATTTCCCAGGAGCGGTAATCGCCGGCGAATTCGTGGATGAAAACGATGGGGATGCCTTTGCCCGTCTCTTCATAATAAAGCTTCACGCCATCGTCGGTCGTCAGGTGCGCCATAGTTTTAAATCCTCGATGATCAGAATGCGCTTGCGCGCGCCGAGAGTCCGGCGTCGATCGTCACGACGGAGCCGCTCGTGTAGCCGGAAAGTGGTGAGGCAAGGAAAGCCGCCATCGCGCCGATTTCTTCGGGTGTCGCGCAGCGCTGGAACGGCAGCGGCTTGCGCAACTCCTGCCAGTTGTTCTCGTCGCCGGTGCGGTCTTTCGCCTTCTTCTTCATCAGCGCGACGATCCGGTCCGTCTCCACCGGGCCGGGGCTAAGCGCCACGACGCGAATTCCGTCCTTGGCGCTGACGCAGCCGAGTGACTGGCTGAATGCTGTCAGCGATGCGTTTCCGGCGACGCCGCAGATATATTCAGGATCGTGCGTGTCGGCGGCGTTGCCGACGACATTGATAATGACACCGTCCTTGCGCGCCTTCATCAGCGCGTAATAGTGCCGGCACATATTGATGTAGCCGAAGACCTTCAAATCCCACGCCTTGCGCCACGTCTCCTCGCTGACGTCGAGCAGCGTGCCACCCGGGATCGCGCCGGCGTTGTTCACTAGAATGTCGATGTCGGGATAATCTTTCGCCAGCTTGTCGACGGCCTTACTGTCGGAAAGGTCGGCGGCGACGGTGTAGATGCGCACGTTGGATGTCTGGGCGATCGCGGACTTCGCCGCCGCGAGCGCCTCGGCGCTGCGCGCCACGATGATGACGTTGCAGCCCTCGGCGGCGAAGACTTCGGCGGCGGCGCGGCCGATCCCTTTCGACGCGCCGGTGATCAGCGCGGTCTTTCCTGCAAGTTTCAAATCCATGATGGCTCCGGGAAGGATAATGGCGACGGTAGACTATGAGGTTTCCCGCGAAGTGCGGCAACGTCCGGCGCTGCGCCTCGGCTATGCGGCAATCCACGATGCGTGCCTTGACGCACATAAGAATATACGCGTGTTTTTGCTTCTGAGTGAAGGCCGCTGCGCGCGACAAGATGACGTCATTGGCCGGATAGAGCATCACCAAACAGCCTAAACTTCTCCGCGAGAACCACAGCGGTATTGCGCTCAAGCATCCATGACGCTCGGCCGCTAACGATGACTTCGCATGCCGTCGTGCATGCCCTCGAGGAGAGCCTGATCCCACGCTAGACCGAACTGGCGGGGCGGACTATTCCCATCGTGTGAGTGGCGATAACAAGTTCCTCGTCCGTCGGCATGGCAAGCACTTCAATGCCTCCAGACTCGTTCTTGTCTTGGTTTTGTTCGCGTACGCCGAGCCACTGCAACCGGGCGCACACGTTGCCACGAACTTCCCGGCTATTCCCGCCGATGCCACCGGTGAAGACGAGCACGTCCGTCCCGTGCATCGCCGTGGCCATCACGGCGATCTGTTCGGCAATCCGGGCGCAGAACTGATCGATCGCTTCCTTGGCTGACGCTTTGTCGCTTCCGAGCAGATCCCGCATGTCGGCGGATGCGCCTGACACGCCAAGTAGCCCGGCCTTGCGATAAAGTAGGTGCTCGACCTCGGCCGCCGACATTTTCTCAGTCTGTTGGAGGTACAGCAAAAGGCCGGGATCGACCGCGCCGCTTCGCGTCGCCATCATGAGGCCGTCGAGCGGGGTCAGACTCATCGTTGTATTGACGCTCTTCCCGTTGTGGATCGCACAGAGGCTGCATCCGCTGCCGAGATGCGCGACAACCATGCGCACGTCGCGGTCATCGAATTGCCGCGCGATATATTCGAACGAAAGCCCATGAAAGCCATAGCGGCGAATGCCTTTCGCCTCGAAGTCGAGAGGCAGCGGAAATCGCCGATAACTCGAAGCGATGTCATGATGAAAGGCGGTGTCGAAACACGCGACTTGAGGTAGGTCGGGCCGCAACTTCAGAATAGTGCGGATAGGATCAAGGCAGGCTGGCTGATGAAGCGGCGCCAGCGGCGTCAGTTGCTCGAGATCTTCGACGACCTCGGCATCGATGCGAACAGGCGAGATATAATTCGGGCCGCCGTGAACGACCCGATGACCGACGGCCGCGAGCTCGCGGCCATCCAAAAGTTGTCCGATGTACTGCAGCAAGGATTTGGCTACGTCGTCCTTTGGACCGGATATGGGCGTGCCACCAACCCGAGCCGGCTTTCCGGCCGCATCCTTGATCTCGAACCGTCCCTCGCTCGCATGTAGATCCAGCATGCCGCGAAAAAGAATGGCTGGACCCGCGGCCTGCGCCTCATAGAGGGCGAACTTGACACTCGATGAACCGGAGTTAAGCGCCAGAACAGCGCGCATTCACGCTTTCCTCAGTCGATGTTTTCCTGGCCCTGCCAATGCCACTCCTGCACCTCCGGCATGTCCTGTCCGTGCTCACGGATGTAGCGATGGTGCTCGATCAGCTTCGCGTTGAAGGTTTGGCGTGCGGCCGTCCCTCGGTGAGCCAGCGCGGGCACCCGCTCGATCGCGGCGATCGCCAAGTGGTATCGGTCGAGTTCATTGAGGACGACCATATCGAAAGGCGTGGTGGTCGTACCCTTCTCCCTGAAACCGTGGACATGCATGTGGTCGTGGTTGGCCCGGTTGTAGGTCAGGCGATGGATCAAATAGGGGTAGCCGTGGTAGGCAAAGATCACCGGCGTGTCGGGTGGGAAGATGCGATCGAACTCCCTGTCGGACAGCCCGTGCGGGTGCTGTTCTCGCGGCTGCAGCGTCATCAGGTCGACGACATTCACCACTCGGATGCGGAGATCAGGAAAAAATTTTCGCAGAAGACTGACGGCGGCAAGCGTCTCCAACGTTGGTACGTCGCCGGCACAAGCCATAACTATGTCGGGAGACCGTGCCCCTTCTGTTCCCGCCCACGGCCAGATGCCGACGCCGGCGGCGCAGTGCGCCTCGGCCTCCTGCATCGTCAGCCACTGCGGCGATGGCTGTTTGCCCGCAACGATGACATTGATGCGGTCATAGGTCCGCAGACAATGGTCGGTCACCCACAGCAGGGTGTTGGCATCGGGCGGCAGGTAGATGCGGACAATGTCGGCATCCTTATTTGCGACGAGGTCGACAAAGCCTGGGTCCTGGTGGCTGAAGCCGTTGTGGTCCTGTCGCCAGACGTGCGAGCTGAGGAGATAGTTCAGTGAGGCGATCGGACGCCGCCATGGCAGGCGCCGCGACACCTCCAGCCATTTTGCATGCTGGTTGAACATCGAATCGACGATGTGCACGAAGGCCTCGTAGCAATTGAACAGGCCGTGCCGGCCCGTCAGTAGGTATCCTTCGAGCCATCCCTGGCACAGATGCTCGCTCAGCACCTCCATGACGCGACCCTCCGGCGCCAGATGGACGTCGTAGGGCTCGGTCGATTCCATCCAGACCCGGTCGGTCGCCTCGAATACGTCGTCCAATCTGTTTGAGCTGGTTTCGTCGGGCCCCATCAGCCGGAAGGTTCGCGTCTCGGTATTGAGGCGGATCACGTCGCGCAGGAAGCCGCCCATGATCCGGGTGGCTTCTCCCATCGAAGCGCCAGGCTTCGGCACTTCGGCCGCATGCGCGCGATAGTCGGGCAGCTCAAGTTTGCGTCTCAGCACCCCGCCGTTCGCATGCGGATTTGCGCCCATCCGTCGGACACCGGTCGGCGCCAGCGCCTGCAGGTCAGGGACTAGCCGCCCGTCGGCGTCGAAAAGCGTTTCCGGCCGGTAGCTGCGCAGCCACGTTTCAAGGATTGTCAGATGGTCCGGATTGGTCCTGACATTGTCGACGGGCACTTGGTGGGCGCGCCAAAAACCTTCGACCTTCTTCCCGTCGACTTCTTTTGGACCTGTCCAGCCCTTCGGGCTGCGCAGGACAATCATCGGCCAGCGGGGCCGCCCATCCGCGCCGCCCGCTCTCGCGCGGCGCTGGATATCCGCGATGCGCTCGAGCGCGTCATCGAGAACCTGCGCCATGCGCTGGTGCATCCGGTCCGGCTCGTGGCCTTCCACCGCCAGCGGCTCGTGACCATAACCTCTCAGGAGACTGAATAGCTCGTCATCATCCAAGCGGCCAAGGATCGTCGGATTGGCGATCTTGTAGCCATTGAGATGCAGGATCGGCAGGACGGCGCCGTCATGGATTGGATTAAGGAATTTGTTTGAATGCCATGAAGCCGCGAGGGGGCCTGTTTCGGCCTCGCCGTCGCCAATCACGCAGGCGACGACAAGATCCGGATTGTCGAAAGCGGCGCCGTAAGCATGGACCAGCGCGTAGCCGAGTTCACCCCCCTCGTGAATCGAGCCGGGTGTTTCCGGCGCGGCGTGGCTTGGAATTCCGCCGGGAAAGGAGAACTGGCGAAACAGCTTTCGTAGGCCCTCCGTGTCGCGGCTGATATCGGGGTAGATCTCGGTGTAGGAGCCTTCGAGATAGGTGTTCGCCACCATCCCCGGTCCGCCATGACCTGGGCCGCAGACATAGATCATGTTCAGGTCGCGTGCTTTAATGACCCGGTTGAGATGGGCGTAAATGAAATTCAGGCCGGGCGTTGTTCCCCAATGGCCAAGCAGCCGCGGCTTAATGTGGTCAGGCCGCAAGGGCTCGCGGAGGAGCGGATTGTCCAACAGGTAGATCTGGCCAACGGCCAGATAGTTTGCGGCATGCCAATAGCGATCAATGAGCCGAAGCTCTTTCTCGGCTAGGGAAACGACCATGTTGATTTCTTCCATGGCATCGCAGATCAAGCGTCCGCGCAGGTTTGAGGTTCTGCCCGCTGCCAGGAGCCTACTTCAGATCGACCCCATGTCCGACAGGAGCCTTACTCTTAGCGAACCCTAGCGAGCGCAGGACTTCGGAACGCTATGGTAAAGTCCGGGACGGGGGACCGCCAACTCCGCCTAACGGCCGCGTCGATTCTATGACAATGGAGCGTAGAGGTCGGCTTCTTCAGTTCGGAACGGGGTTCGCCCAACTTCAGGATTGAAGGGCAACTAATTGGTCTCCGCCATTCGGGCAGGAAGATCCTCCAATACGCAGTTGGGCTGATATTAACACAAGCCGAAAGCAGCCATCCGCGTTCCACCTCGATCCAGAAAGTCGCGAACCGCATTGCGACGCCGTCTCCGGCACCATCACGCCGCCAAATTTGGCCTTAGACCAGATGGTGCATTGCGGCCCACCTCGTATCCGCCTCGCAAAGGCGGGTCCCGGCGACTGGCCGGGACTTCTAGGTCGACTTAGCGCAATGATCAGTACGGCATCCAAGGCGTGCCGTAGTAGTCGTAAACAGCCTTGCCGCGGTTCCGATCCTCCCAGTCCCAATTTTCTTTCGCGCCGTATTTGGGAGCGCCCTTCAATTGAGCTTCCGTGATGTCGGTGCGGTAGCCTCCGAGATTGGTGTCGTAACTTAGGGCGGCCCAGGGGAGGGGATAATGATCGTCGCCGATACCTAGAAATCCCCCAAAGCTAAGGACGGCGTAAGAAACCTTACCGCTGCGCTTCTCGATCATAAGGCGCTCGACCGAACCGATTTTCTTGTCATCCGCTCCGTACACATTCGTGCCTTCGACCTTGTCGCTTCCGATGAGGCCGGCTGTTTCGCGCGTTTCTGTTGCCATTGTTGTTCTCCTTCGGGGTGTGGCTTTACAACGGCCGCAGCACCCGCACGTTCCCATTTCCTCAAAGTGAAATGCAGAAGCTCCATGAACGCGGCGCAGATCATTATCATTGACGGTGACACGGTCACCCTCGACCGTAAGCGTACGGTCTCCGCCTTTTGCTTGATGACCTATTCGCGATATCGAACGAGGGGCGTGCGATAGCAGTTCCTCACTCGCCTTTAGCTCGTTTGCGACCCGTAATCATCGCCTTCACAAGATTTTCGCGGTGCTCGAAGCTGGCGACCAATACGCCCAGCACATGTGCCACGACGAGACCCATGGTGAGGTTTGCCAACGTCTGGTGGACTTCTTCTACCCATTTGGGCCCCCAATAGGCATCAGTCGTCATCATGTAACCTGTGATGGCGGTTCCCATGAGCACGGCGAGCAGAGCAATTATCATGGCGCCACCGGCGGGGTTGTGGCCGATATAGCGGGATGCCCGGAGCAGAGTGACATCGCGGAGATAGGAAAGCATTTCTCTCGGTGGCCTGATGAAGTTGGTGAAGCGTGCATAGCGCGGGCCGATGAAGCCCCAGACTATGCGAGCGATAAGCAGACCAGCGATGGCGTAGCCAGCAGCGATGTGCACGTTCTCGATTTCGTCGCCAGTCGCGTAGGCAACCAGAAAGAGGACAGTCAGTGACCAGTGGAACACCCGCACAAAGGGATCCCATACTTTCACCGTCGCCGGCGGCGTCGCGCCGCCGGCTCCGATTGTATCGTTTACGGCGCTCATCGCGCGGCGCCGCCTAGAGCTGACCGACGATTTGACCGTTGGTCGGATCGACGAAGAGCTCGATCCGATTTCCGGTGTTGTCGATCGTGTAGAACTCGCCGCACCCTTTGGCGATCTTGGCTTTCTGCACCTTGTAGCCAAGGGCCTCGACCTTGGCTTGCAGGTCCTGCATCGACAGCCATTGGTTCTGAGGGGCCAACGTACAGGGCCGACCAAGGCTGCCGGCCTGAGCAGCGGCGGCCGCGCCGACCACGATTGCTGCGGCGGCAAGTAAGGTGATTTTGCGCATCGTTGTCTCCATTCAATCGCCGTAGCCGCACCATGCGGCCGGCGTAGCGGGAGACTGCCCGACCCGTGCTGACGGGGGGCTGTTGATCCATGTCAGCAAGCTGTCATGTCGGCTGTGACATGCATTTTCGTGAAAAAGTGAGTTGACCAATGGGCTTACGTTCCCAGGCAGGATTTGGCGCCATCGCCGTGGCGGTTGCACTCCTTGCTGTCCCTACGGTCGTCCCCGCCGGTGGACGTGATCATGACGAGGCGCGCCGCGCGGTCGAAGCCGGCGAGATTCGCCCTCTTGTCGAAATTCTCAACTTGGCGCGCGGCAAGCTTCCCGGCGAGATCGTTCGCGTGAAAATCGAGCGCGAGGACGGGGTCTGGGTCTACGAGTTCCGGGTCGTCGATAGGGAAGGGCGATTGTTCGAAGTCTATGTCGACGGACGCACCGGCGAAATCAAAAGGATAAAGGAGAAGTGATGCGCGTGCTTCTCGTCGAAGACGATCGCAGAATCGCGTCCGATGTTTCGCGAGGCCTCAGAGCGTCCGGTTATGTGGTCGAAGTATCAAGTGATGGCGAAGACGCCTGGTTCAGAGGGGATACCGAGGACTACGGGGTTGTCATTCTTGATCTCGGATTGCCCGGCATGGACGGGCTTGCGGTGCTCAAGCGCTGGCGCGCGAACGGCCGCACGACGCCAGTCCTTATTCTGACGGCTCGAGGGAGCTGGGCTGAACGCGTCGACGGAATCGATGCCGGCGCTGATGACTACCTGCCGAAGCCATTTCAGATGGAGGAACTGCTGGCCCGCCTGAGGTCGGTCGTTCGCCGTTCGTCGGGGCACGCCTCATCAGTGATGACCGCCGGCGATATCAGACTAGACGAACGGCAAATGAAGGTGACGCTGCGGGGTGCCCATGTCACGCTGTCTCCGCTCGAGTACCGGCTGGTGGCCCACCTTCTTCGCAACAAGGGTCGGGTCGTCTCTCAGCAGGAGCTTGACGAGAACGTTTATGGGCAGCCCGAAGAGCACGATTCAAATGTCTTGGAAGTCTTGGTTGGCCGCGTCCGCAAGAAGCTGGGCCCCGATCTGATCGAGACCCGTCGCGGGTTTGGCTATTTGGTGCCGGAGATGCCCGCGTGAAGTGGCACTCTTTGAGATTGCGGCTCATAGCAGGTGGACTTGTCGCTATCCTGATCGCACTTGCAATTGCCGGAGGCGGGTTCGTGCTGTTATTCGAGCGACACCTCGCCCGCTCGCTTGCCGCCGATCTCGACGTTCATCTCAATCAACTGCTCGCCAGCATCGATCTCGATCGGCAAGGCAATCTCGTACTAACCCAGT
>JBDHSU010000130.1:0-11012 GCA_039808325.1 Variibacter sp.
TAGCCCGGATTGAGCAAAGCGAAATCCGGGTCGATCCAGCGCGAGAAGCCCCGGGTTTCGCTGCGCTCAACCCGGGCTACGCGCTTACGGGCATCCCAAGCCTCCAGATGTCCGTGCCTGTAGCCCGGATTGAGCAAAGCGAAATCCGGGTCGATCCAGCGCGAGGAGCCCCGGGTTTCGCTGCGCTCAACCCGGGCGACGCGCTTACGGGCATCCCAAGCCTCCAGGCATCCGTGCCTGTAGCCCGGATTGAGCAAAGCGAAATCCGGGCTGATCCAGCGCGAGAAGCCCCGGGTTTCGCTGCGCTCAACCCGGGCTACGGGTCCCCCTCACCGCTTGAACAGGCCCATCACCGCGCCCTTCGCCAGCGTCGCGAAATGCAGTTGGAAGCCGATGACGGCGGCGGAGGTGTCGGCGTTGGCGTTGATGTCGCCGCCGACGGCGTGGACGGTGAAGAGATAGCGGTGCGGGTGGTCGCCCTCCGGCGGGCAGGGGCCGCCATAGCCGGGCGCGCCGAAATCGGTGCGCGTCTGCAGCGCCCCTTTCGGGAGCTTGCCGGACTTCGGGTTTCCGGCGTCGAGGGGCAGCTCCGTCACGTTCGGCGGGATGTTGATCACCACCCAGTGCCAGAAGCCCGAGCCGGTCGGCGCGTCGGGATCGTAGCAGGTGACGGCGAAGCTCTTCGTGCCCTCGGGCGCACCCGACCACTTCAGATGCGGCGACTGGTTGCCGCCGGCGCAACCGAAGCCGAAATCCGCCGAGAGGACGTGGTCCTTTTTCAGATAATCACCGTCCTTGAGGCTATCGCTCGTCACCGTGAAGGCCATGCCGTGTCTCCTTGTCGTTAAGCCGGGCGGAGGTTACGGCATCGCGCCGTATTGATGAAGGCCCCTTCCCGCCGCGCCGGCGATCTGCGAGGCTCCGCATATGGGCGCGCGCGCATCCCGGCAGATCGTCCTCGGTTCGCTCTGCGCGACGGCCAGCGCCGGCTTTTGCGGCGGCGTCTTCCTGATGCTCGGGCTGAACGACGCGCTCGACGGCAAGGCGATCGGGTGGGTTGCGCTCGCTTCGCTGCCGGTGTTTCTCTTCGCAATCGTCATGGCGAGCCGCAGGGCGCTGGCGCAGGTGCGCTGAAGGCCCGACGCCGCGCGCCCTACGTCACCGCATCGCGAGGTAATCCGTCTTGCCGAGCGGCACGCCCTTGTGGCGCAGGATGTCATAGGCCGTCGTGACGTGGAAATAGAAGTTCGGGAGGACGAAGGTGGCGAGATAATCGACGCCGGTGAACTTGAACTCCTGCTTGCCGGCCTTCAGCGCGATCTCGCGGCGCTCGCCGCCGTCGATCTGCGCCGGCTTCACGCTTTCCAGGAACGCGATGGTCCTGGCGATGCGCGCCTCGAGGTCGGCGAACGTCTTCTCCTCGTCGGCCATGGCGGGATTGTCGATGCCGGCAAGCCGCGCGGCGGCGCCCTTCGCCGTGTCGCTGGCGCGCTGGACCTGCCCGGCCAATGTCAGCATGTCCGGCGCGAGCCGCGCCTCGACCAAGGCCTCGCCGCCCGCATGGGCCGCGCCTTTCTTGAGGATGCCGGAAAGATTGCGCAGGCCGCGCACGAGCAGCGGGATCGACATCTGATACAGGGACAGCGACGGGGTGGCGGACATGAGAACCTCGGTTCTTGAAAAACGCGCCTGCGGGAAACAGCAAACGTGGCGATGCCGGTGAGATCGGGGCGCGGCCGGCATCGCGCAAGGGGCGCGCGGGGCCCCGTCGCCGTCCTCTTTGCGCCGCGCGCCCGGGGCTTTAAGAGTCGATGACGCATCGGGCGCAGCCCCGTACGAAAGGCCGATCCATGACCACGAAAGTCGCCCTCGTCACCGGCGCCGCGCGCGGCATCGGGCTCGCGGCCGCCAGGCGCTTCCTCGCCGACGGCTACGCGGTCGCGATGCTCGACATCGATGCCGACAATCTCGCGCGCACGGTGACGGCGATCGGCGGCGACGCGCGCGTGCTCGCTTTGCCGCATGACGTCGGTGACGCGCGCGCGATCGACAAGGCGATGGAAACGTTCCGCGCCCGCTTCGACCGGCTCGACGCGCTGGTCAACAATGCCGGCATCGCGGTGTTCAAGCCGGCGCTGGAGACGTCGCACGAGGAGTTTCAGCGCTCGCTCGACGTCAACCTCACCGGGCCGTTCCTGCTGACGAAAGCGTGCGTGCCGCTGATGCGCGAAGGCTCGGCGATCGTGAACATCACCTCGATCTCGGGGCTGCGCGCGTCGGCGCTGCGCGTCGCCTACGGCACGACGAAAGCGGCGCTCGCGCATCTCACCAAGCAGTTCGCGCTGGAGCTTTCGGTGCACGGCATTCGCGTCAACGCCGTGGCGCCGGGCCCGGTCGACACCGCGATGGCGAAAGCGGTGCATTCGGCGGCGATCCGCGCCGACTATCGCAACGCCATCCCGCTCGGCCGCTACGGTCTGGAGGAGGAGCTCGCGGAAGCGATCGTCTTCCTGTGTTCGGAGCGCGCGAGCTACATCAACGGCCACACGCTGCCGGTCGACGGCGGCTTCGACGCCATCGGCATCGGCCTGCCGACCTACCGGAAGGACATGGGAGTGGAGTGAGAGCTTTACCTCCCCTTGAAAAGGGCAGGTCGGATCGCGGGAGCGATCCGGGTGGGGTTCGGATCGCGGAAGCGATCCGGGTGGGGTCATGGACGTGGGAAATGGCGCGCCTCCCTCTCCCTTTCGGGGAAGGGAGACGACACCGAACTCACCGCCGCAGGTTGATCACCAGGCCGCTGATGTCGGCGTTGATCTGCAAGCCGACCTGGCGGCCGGAGAGGCGCAACAGCGCGCCCTTCTCGTTCTGGAGCACGATCGCCTGCGCGCCGCGCACGGCAGCCGCGCCGGCGCCGACCGCGCCATAGACGCCCTCGATGTCCGAGGGCCTGTAGATGTTGCTCACGGTGCCGCTGAAGCGCGTCTCCGAGGCGCCGAAGACGAAGCCGGCGCTGATGCCGCCGATGCCGATCGGATAGCGCCGCCCGTGGAAATAGAGCGTGCCCGAACCGCCCGAGCCGCCGACGAACCAGCCGGCCTTGATCACCGAGAAGCGGATCCTGGCGCTGTCGGCGGAGGCTGGCGACGTGACGGCGGCGGTGAAGCCGGCGGCGGTCAAAAGCGTCACGACAAAAAGCGCGGCGCGAACGGCAGATGGCATGCGCATAGGTCGGTTCCTTCCCCAGAGAGGCGAAGCGTGCCCCGGATGGCGCGGCTTGCGGGCCGGCGGACGAATCGCGAAGGTAGCGTAATCGAAGATTCGCGCCAGCCCCGCTTTCGCCGTTCCCATCGCGGCGTCTGTTGGGATGTGCGGCGACACGCGCGGGCGCGACACGGCATGACCGAAGACGCGCGCGCGATGCCACCCCCCGCGACGGCGACCGTCGATCGAGCGGCGGCGCGTGCCGTCGCGGTCAGTGCAGCTTCAGCGGCTTGCCGGCCTTCCTCGAGTCTTTCCTGGCTTCGCGCCGCGGCGGTTTGGACGCCGGCGTCTTCTCGTTCGACGCGCTGGAAGTCACATCGGCGGAGCGCGCGCCGGCCCAGGGGTCGCGCTTGCCGTTCTTCGTCGCCGCGGGCGCGTCACGGCCCCTGACGGCGTCGTACTGCTTCTCGACTTGCAGGCGCTCGTTCGCGCGCGCCTCGTCGATGATCTGCATCGGCGTCTTGCTTTCCTGCGCGCGTGCCGGCATGGCGGCGAAGGCCGTCGCCAGCGCCAGAGCCATCCCCGTCATTGCCCTCCCCGTCATTGCCCTCCCCGTCAGTGTCTTCACGGCAAGGCTCTCCTCGTCATAAGCTCCGTTGGAACTCCAATTATCGGACGGACGGCCCGGCGGCGCAATGCGGCAGGCGCGACAACGTGAATGGCGCAGCCTCGCGCGAACGACTAAGACGGCGCCGAACGCGCCCCTCTTCTCCGCGAAGGACCCAATCCATGGACGTCACGCGCCGGTCGCTGGCCACAATCTCGCTTTCCGCCGCGCTGTCGGGCGGCGCCATCGCTTTTCTCTCAAGCGCGCAGGCCGATAGCGAAAATGTCCTGTCGCGCGACGCGATCCTGCGCGACCCGGACATCCCGGCGACCGGCAATCCGGACGGCGACGTCACGGTCGTCGAATACCTCGACTATCAGTGCCCGTATTGCCGCAAGGTGCACCCTATCCTCGAACAGGCGGCGCGCGAGGACGGCCGCACCCGCCTCGTCTACAAAAATTGGCCGGTCTTCGGCGAGGACTCGGTCTATTCCGCGCAAATGGCGCTCGCCGCCCGCGAGCAGGGCAAGTACGTGCAAGCGCATGCCGCGTTGATCGCGCTCAACACCAAGGTCACCGCGACGGCGACCGACAAGGCCCTGGCGGATGCCGGCATCGACGTCGAGCGCGCCAAGGCCGAGCGGGTCAAGAACATCCAGGCGATCGGCGCGGTCCTCAAGCGCAACCACGCGCAGGCCGAAGCGCTGGAGTTGCGCGGCACCCCCGGCTTCATCATCGGCAAATTCCGGGTGCCGGGCGTGCTGAGCCTCGAGAACTTCAAGCTGGCCATCGCGGATGCGCGCAAGGCGCTCGCGCAGGACGCGAAGAAATAGACCGCACGGCCGCTTTCCGCCAGCAAGGCGGAAAATTGCCGGCCGGCCCTAAGCCCGTCTTTACCTTCAGGCCGCTATGAGCACGCAACGCGTGCTGCATGGAGGCCATCGTGGACGCCGTCTCGACCGTGGTATCGTACGTCCTGGCGCGGCTGACGTCGCTGTTCCTGGCCCCCGGTTCCGATACCTCGCTCACGTCGCTCGGCTGCGCCCTTGCCGTCGCGCTCCTCTTCCTCGCGGTCCGGCATTATCGCCGCCGCCGCCGGATGCGCCTCAAGGTGCTGCTGCGCGCCCTCTTCCCGCGCCGCATCACGCGCCACCCGTCCACCCTGCTCGACCTCGGCTACCTGTTCGTCAACGTCTTCCTGTTCGGCGCGATCTTCGGCTGGGCGCTGCTCTCCTATCAATGGGTGAGCAACGGCGTGACCGGGCTGCTCACATCGAACGTCGGCGCGGTCGCGCCGTCTGCGCTTCCCGATCTCGCGGTGCGCGCCATCGTGACGGCGTGCCTCTTCCTCGCCTATGAGTTCGGCTACTGGGTGCACCACTATCTCTGCCACCGCGTGCCGTTCCTGTGGGAGTTCCACAAGGTGCACCACTCGGCGAACGTGCTCACGCCGCTCACCGTGTTCCGCGTGCATCCGGTCGACACCTGGCTGTTCGCCAACCTCCTGGTGCTGTTCGTCGGCTCGGCGAACGGCATCGCCAACTACGCGTTCGGCATCACCACCTATCAATACGCGCTGTCGAACACGAACATCATCCTCGTCGTCTTCGTGCACGCCTACATCCACCTCCAGCACTCGCATCTGTGGATCACGTTCCGCGGCTGGGCGGGGCGCATCTTCATGAGCCCGGCGCACCATCAGGTGCATCACTCCAACAACCCGGTGCACTTCAACAAGAACCTCGGCAGTTGCCTGTCGCTGTGGGACTGGCTGTTCGGCACGCTCTACGTTCCCGCCAGGCAATCGGAAAACCTGCGCTTCGGCGTCGCGCCGGACGGCCGCGACGAACAGACGATTACGGCGCTCTACATCGCGCCGGTCGTCGACGCGGCACGCCACATCGTCGGCGCCCGCGACGAGGCGGCGCCAAAGAGCGCCGAGCCTCCGGTCGGCGAGCCCGCCTTGCGCGTGTGATCAAACGCGTTTGGGATTGCCGCCATGCCAAACGCCGTGGCGCTGGCGCGCGCTGTGGGCGCTGCGATCAGATCGCCGCGTGCGACAGGCTGCCGCAGATCGGCCACCGCCCTCGGCGCAGCCGGGATGAACGGACATTCATGCCGGCGCCCGGCTTTTCCCCACTTCATTCAACCGTTGTTCACGAACGCAACGCTAAAGTAAGAAATCGTGCTAGCTTACAGCCACTTGGCGCTGGGGCTTCATATTTAGGCCAAAAAGGATGGGCCTTACTCAGCGATCCAGCTTTCGGCTGGACACAGTTATCAGAAGCGCCCGGCCGGGCGCCTATGGAGGGAAGTGGGATGAAGAAGACCTTTGTCGTTCTCGCCACGGCCGCGAGCCTCGCGTTTGTCTCCGCAGCCGTTCCGAATGAAGCGCTTGCGTGGCGTCGCGGCGGCGGCGCCGTCGCCGCCGGCGTGATCGGCGGCCTTGCCGCCGGCGCCATCATCGGTGGCGCCATGGCTGGCCCGCGCTACTATGACCCGGCGCCTGTCTACGTCGCGCCGCCGCCGGCCGCTTGCGTCGAGCCGCAGTGGGTGTGGTCGCCGCGCCGCGGCGAGTACGTCTGGCGCAACGTGCGCGTCCCCTGCTGATCGCGCGGTCATCGTCGGTTAGGAAAAGCCGGGCCGCGCGCCCGGCTTTTTTGTTGCGTGATTTACTCCGGCTCAAACGCGCAGAGCACACGCCGCAGCCGCCCAGGCTGCCCGCGCAGTTGATGCGTCAACGTCTTGTGTTCCGGCGCGCTCCCCTCAGGGCGCGAACCTGAGGGCCGCAACGAGCGCCGTCGCCGCCGCGCCCGCCAGCGCCACCGTGGCGATCGGATGGACATAAAAGGCGAGCACCACGCCTAATCCGAAAAGCGTGGTCAGCCCGGCAGCGGCGACGAAGAAGAAAGCTGTGCTCACTAAGGTGCGCGTGCTCAAGCGCCGCGCATGCGCGTCAAAGCTACTCATCTTACCCACCAGATCACTCTGCGAGCGTCCGCCTCAGTTCCCGCCAGAAGCAAAGCACTGGGCGGCAGGCGCGGCAAGGTTGGGAATATCAGCCCGCTCACGTCTTTGTACGAATGCTGCTTTTATGGCACAGTTGGAAGCGTTTCCGCGCAGGTCCCCGACGCTACCGCTCTGTACCGCGCGTCAGATGATCGAGCACGGCCTTGTTCGGCCAGCAGTCGAGCTTGAGCCCGTTGGCCTTCTGGTAATGGCCGATGGCGAGGCGCGTCGCCATGCCGGCCTTGCCGTCGATCTTGCCGCTGTAGAGCTTGCGGCGCGTGAGGCCGCGCTGGATCGCCTCGAGATCGGCGCTCTTCATCTGCACCACCGGCCGCCACGGTGCCTCGAAGGGGCGCGGCGACGCGATGCGGTCGGCGAGATGGCCGACGAACATCACGTAGAGGTCGGAGAAGTTGTAGCTCTTGATCACGTAGTAGTTCGGCAGGATCAGGAACGCCGGGCCGTAGATGCCGGCCGGCAGGAACAGCGACGCCTTCGCCGCCAGTTCCTTGCGCGAGAACGAGCGCCCGTAGGCCGGCGCGAAGCCGCGCCGCGCCCATTCCGCGACCGTCATGGTCACATCAGGATCGGCGCCGGTGCAGTCGAGATTTTTCGGCGCGCGCACCTCATAGGCCCACGCCTCGCCCGCCTGCCAGCCCTTGCCGACGAGTTGCGCGGCCGCGGAGGCGAGCGCATCCGGCACCGAGGAGAAGACGTTGCGGCGGCCGTCGCCGTCCATGTCGACGGCGTATTTGTCGAAGTCGGACGGCATGAACTGCACGAGCCCCATGGCGCCGGCCCAGGAGCTGCGCATCTCGGCGCGCGTCGCCACGCGGTCCTGCAGCATCTTCATCGCCAGGATGAATTCCGGGCGGAAACGCTCCTTGCGCCGTCCGACATACGCCTGCGTCGCGAGCGTGCGCAGCGCGTCGTAGGGAAGCTTCGCGCCGCCGTAAGCGGTCTCGCGCGCCCAGATCGCCAGCAGGATCTCCGGCGGCACGCCGGTGCGCTTCTCGATCGCGGCCAGTGTGGCGCGATGTTCAGCGAGCAGTTGACGCCCCTTCGCCGCCAGCCGCTCGATCGTCGCTTCCTTGAGATACTCCGCCGGCGTGCTGACGAACTCGGCCTGCCCGCGCTCGGGACGCGGCGGCTTGCCGGGGATCACGAGGTCCGGCAGCGACAGGTCGGGTTCGAGATCGCGGGTCAGCGCGTCGAACGTGCCGCGCGAGACGCCGGCACGCTGCGCCTCCGGCCACACCGACGCGAGGAACTGCGCGAACGCCGGATCGGCCGCGTGCGCGGGCTGAACGCCGCAGGCGGCGATCAGCAGCAATGCGAGCGCGGCGAGCCGAGCCATCAGTGCGCCGCGTGGCGCTTGGACGCGTGGTTTCCTTCGGAGAGACGATCGACATAGGCGATGCCGATCGCGGAGACGATGAAGGTCAGATGGATCAGCGTCTGCCACATCACGCCGGCCTCGGTGAAGTTGGTGGCGCGCCCCGTGGGCCCGAGATTGCCGGCCTCGATGAAGGTGCGCAGCAGATGGATCGACGAGATGCCGATGATCGCCATCGCGAGCTTGATCTTCAGCACGCTGGCGTTGACGTGCGAGAGCCATTCCGGCTGGTCCGGGTGGCCTTCGAGCTCCAGGCGCGACACGAACGTCTCGTAGCCGCCGACGATCACCATCACCAGCAGGTTCGAGATCATCACCACGTCGATCAGGCCGAGGACGACCAGCATGATCTGCTGCTCGGAGAAGTCGAACGAGTGATTGATCAGGTGCCATAGCTCCTTAAGGAACAGGATGACGTAGACGCCTTGCGCGATGATCAGGCCGAGATAGAGCGGCAATTGCAGCCAGCGCGAGGAAAAGATCAAAGCCGGCAAGGGGCGCAGCTGCCGCGCGAGCCTTGCCGGCGGAATCGGTGTTTCGGGCGTCATCGACATGCTTGCAGAACCTCCCAAGCGGGCCGCGAAGGGCGGCGATGGCCCTCCTATCTAAGCTGCCGGGCCGATTCGCACGAGGCGCGCGACGAGGCGTCGCATGCCGGCCGTTACCCCGAGGCGCACCCCTTCACCTCTCCGCCAGGGAGAGGTGAAAAGATCACCGCTGCGCGACGATGAACAGGCGCGGGAAGCGCAGGATCACCTTGCCGTCGACGCGGGCGGGATAGCTCTTCTCGAGCTTGGACTTGTAGAGATCGAGAAACGCCGGCCGCTCCTCGGCCGCGAGCGGGTCGAGAAACGGGCGCAGCCCCGTCCCCTTCAGCCACTCGATGATGCCGCCCGCGCCGGCCATCGGGTGATTGTAGATCGTGTGCCAGATGTCGAGCCGCGCGGCGAGCGGGCGGAACAGATCGTAGTATGCGTCGACGGACGGCAGGAGATCGCGCCGCGCCGCCGCTTCGCGCAGCTTGTCCGCCCAGCGCGGATCGCTCGCCGTCTCCTGCATCAGGGTATGCGACGGCTCGGAGAGATTGTCCGGCATCTGCACCGCGAGCACGCCGCCTTGCGGCAGCGCTTCGAGAAGGCGCTTGAGCACGGCCGCATGGTTCGGCACCCACTGGAACACGGCGTTGGCGTAAAGGAGATCGGCGTCCGGCGGCGGCGTCCAGGAGTTCAGATCGGCCTGCGAGAAGGTGCAGCCCGGCAGCCGCTCGCGCGCCTGCCGCAGCATGTCGGGGGAGGAATCGACGCCCTCGACCCGCGCGTCGGGATAGCGCCGCGCGATCAGCTCCGTCGAGTTGCCCGGACCGCACCCCATGTCGACGGCCTTGCGGATCTTCGCCAGCGGCACTTGCGCGAGAAGATCGCGCGCCGGGCGCGTGCGCTCGTCCTCGAACTTCAGATATTGCGACGCGGACCAGTCGGACATGCGGTCAACCTTCTTTGGGGCCGGGCCGAAGATACCCAGGGCGCCCCCTGCGGCAGCCAGCATCACTGTATATTATGGTCATATACAATGATTGTCCCCCACACTGTCGTCGGCTCCGAATGGGACGAAGGCAACGCTCGCAAGAGCGAAACCAAACATGGCGTGAGCCAAGCTGAGGCAGAAGACATTTTCCTGAATGAGCCTTTGCTCATCGTGGAGGATGCCAAACACAGCGCGGCCGAGCGCAGATTTCACGCGCTCGGGCGGACATTACAAGGACGAAGGCTGCATATCACATTCACGTTGCGGCGAAGCGGAACGCTAATCCGGCTGATCTCGGCGAGAGACATGCACCGGAAGGAGCGGGATCTCTATGAAAAATCCTAGGCATCGGACACCTCCCAAGACGGAAGCGGCGGAACGCGCTTTCTGGGAAAGCCACGACTCCTCCGATTCTATCGATTGGACGAAGGCGGAGCGTGCGCGTTTCCCCAATCTCAAGCCATCGACCACGGCGATCTCGCTGCGACTGCCCGTCAACCTGCTGGAGCAGATCAAGGTGGCCGCGAACAAACGCGACGTCCCTTATCAGTCGCTGATCAAAATGTGGCTCGCGGAAAAGGTCGAATAGACTGGCGCGGGCCGTCTCCTCACCGACGAGCTCCCCGCACCTTACCGCGAGAACTTCTTATACTTGATCCGGTGCGGAATGGTTGAGTCGGTGCCGAGGCGGCGCATCTTGTCGGCCTCGTAATCCTGGAAGTTGCCCTCGAACCATTCGACGTGGCTGTCGCCCTCGAAGGCGAGCATGTGGGTCGCGATGCGGTCGAGGAACCAGCGATCGTGGCTGATGATGACGGCGCAACCGGCGAAATCCTCGAGCGCCTCCTCGAGCGCGCGCAGCGTATCGACGTCGAGGTCGTTGGTGGGCTCGTCGAGCAGCAGCAGGTTGGCGCCGGATTTCAGCATCTTGGCGAGATGCACGCGGTTGCGCTCGCCACCGGAGAGCGCGCCGACCTTCTTCTGCTGGTCGGCGCCCTTGAAGTTGAAGTTCGAGCAATAGGCGCGCGAATTCATCTCCTTCTTGCCGAGCATGACGATGTCGTTGCCGCCGGAGATTTCCTCCCACACGGTCTTGTTGGCGTCGAGCGCGTCGCGCGATTGATCGACGTAGCCGAGCTGCACCGACTCGCCGACCTTGATGGTGCCGCTGTCCGGCTTCTCCTGCCCGGTGATCATGCGGAACAGCGTCGTCTTGCCGGCGCCGTTCGGGCCGATGACGCCGACGATGCCGCCCGGCGGCAGCTTGAAGGT
>JBDHSU010000131.1:0-11011 GCA_039808325.1 Variibacter sp.
AAGCTCGAGACGTTCGCGTTCTCGGCCGCCTTGGCGTCCACGATCGCGGCGCTCCCGCCCTCGCCCGTCGCCTGGAAGGCGGCGGTGCGCACCGTGATCACCTTCTTCTTGTCCTTTGACTTCACCGTCTGAATGGCGTTGCCGGCATAGATCGGCCGCTCGAACGTGTCCGGCCCCTCGACCTTGATGATGTCGGAGATCTGCATCACGTCGAGCAGCGCCGCGACGCGCGGCATGAAGTTCTTGCCCGAGGTCGTCGCCGGCGCGACAATCGCGTCGTACGGCGCGGCGAGCGACACGACTAGCGCGGCAAGAGGCTCCGCCAGCGCGTGCTCGTAAGCCGCGTCGTCGACGACGAGCACCTTGGCGACGCCGTCGAGCTTCGCCGCCGCCTCCGCCGCCGGCCGGCAGCCCTTGCCGGCGACGAGCACATGCACGTCGCCGCCCAGCGCCTTCGCGGCCGTCAGCGCCTTGTTCGTCGCGTCCTTGAGCGACGCATTGTCGTGCTCGGCGATCAACAGCGTGGTCATCAGAGCACTCCCGCTTCGTTCTTGAGTTTGCCGACGAGATCGGCGACCGAGGCGACCTTGACGCCCGCCTGCCGCTTCGGCGGCTCCGTGGTCTTCACCACTTCGAGGCGCGCCGCCGTGTCGACGCCGTAGTCGCCGGGAGCCTTCTCGTCGATCGGCTTCTTCTTCGCCTTCATGATGTTGGGCAGCGACGCATAGCGCGGCTCGTTGAGGCGCAGATCGGTGGTCACGATCGCCGGCCGGTTGACCTTCACCGTCTGCAAGCCCCCGTCGACCTCGCGCGTCACCAGGAACGCCGCGTCCTCGACGACGATCTTCGAGGCGAAGGTTCCCTGCGGCCAGTTGAGCAAGGCCGCCAGCATCTGTCCGGTCTGGCTGCAATCGTCATCGATCGCCTGCTTGCCGAGGATCACCAGCCCAGGCTGCTCCGCCTCGACCACGCCTTTAAGGATCTTCGCCACCGCGAGCGGCTCGACGGTGCCCTCCGCCTTCACCAGGATACCGCGATCGGCCCCCATCGCCAGCGCCGTGCGGATCGTCTCCTGCGCCTGTTGCGGACCGATCGAAACGACCACCACCTCGGTCGCCTTGCCGGCCTCCTTCAGGCGCAGGGCTTCCTCGACCGCGATCTCGTCGAACGGGTTCATCGACATCTTGACGTTCGATAGCTCGACCCCCGAACCGTCCGACTTCACCCGGATCTTGACGTTGTAGTCGACCACCCGCTTCACGGGCACAAGGATCTTCATGATGCGATTTGTCTCCCGGCGGCGAAATTCATACCGCGTTGCGGTAAGCGCGGCGCACCGTAATGGCGGGGCCGTCGCAGTGTCAACGCATGCAGGGGGTTAGGCGACGCGGTCGCGTCCGAACAGCGGCACGTCCGGGTGCCGCAGGAAGGGCGTCAGGACCACTCCGGTGACGAAACCCCCGACATGCGCCCACCATGCCGTTTCCTGGTTGACGTTGACGAGAGCGTTGACGATCTGGAATGCGAGCCATCCGCCGATGACCCACATCGCGCTGAGCTTGAGCGGCACCCGCATCAGGACGAGGACCCACATCTTCACGCGAGGGTAGAGAAGAAGATAGGCCGCAACGATGCCGGCAATGGCGCCGGAGGCGCCGACCAGCGGCGTCGTCGAGTGCGGCGCCGAAATCGCGAACGCGACGCCGGCGGCCACGCCCGTGAGCAGATAGAAGATGAGGAAGCGCACCGACCCCATCGCGTCCTCGACGTTGTCGCCGAACACCCAGAGGAACAGCATGTTTCCGAACAGATGCACCCAGCCCCCGTGCAGGAACATGTACGTCAATAACGTCAGCGGCTCCGGCAAGCCCGCCGACGTCGAGAGGTCCAGCCCGGGAAAATCGGCCGGCACCATGCCGAACCCGATCACCGACGCAAAATTGGCGTCGATCGCAAGGCCGCTTTGGAACACGATGTAGACGAAGACGCAGGCGAGGATCAGCGCGTAGGTGACCCACGGCACCCGGATCGCCCGCCGCGGATTGATATCGTAAAGCGGAATGACCATGCGATCCGCGACCGGCCTTAGCGGTTCTGTCCCGGCTTCCACAACACGTCGCCGCCCGCCTGCGCGTTGGCATGGCGGGCCGCGACGAACAGCAGGTCGGACAGCCGGTTGACGTATTGCAGCACGACCGGCGAGAGCGTCTCGCCCGGACATCCGGCGAGTTCGACGATCAGGCGCTCGGCACGGCGACAGATCGTCCGCGCGAGATGCAGATAGGCCGCGACGGCCGTCCCGCCCGGCAGCACGAACGAGCGCAGCGGCGCCAGCTTCGCGTTCATCCCGTCGATCTCCGCTTCGAGGCGTTCCACCTGCGCGGCGACGACACGCAATTGCGGACCTTTTTTTTCGTCCACCTCCGGCGTGCACAGGTCGGCGCCGAGATCGAAGAGATCGTTCTGGACGCGGGCGAGAACGGCGTCCAGCGCGGCGTTATCCGCCGTATGCAGGCGCGCCAGCCCGATCGCGGCGTTCGCCTCGTCGACGGTGCCGTAAGCCGCGACGCGCAGGTCGAACTTCGGCCGCCGCGGCCCATTGGCAAGGCCGGTGGTGCCGTCGTCGCCCGTGCGGGTATAGATGCGATTGAGTTTGACCATGTTCACCGAGCCCGTACCGCACCGCCGTGCGGTCAAGCCGCGCGGGTCGCCGCTTCAGAACGCGTAGCCGATGCGGACGCCGTAATTGTTCAGGCCTTGGTTGCTTCCGGTCGCCGCGCGGTTGGTGCCGCAATCGATTCCGAACGCCGTCTTGCCGTTCGAAAGATGTTCGAACGTCGCCATGATGCTCCAATGCTCGTTGAAGCGATAACCGAGATTGGCGCCGGCGTGGAACAGCACATCGCAACCGAGACCGGCCATCGTCGGCGTCGCCGTCAACGATCCGTCATGGATCGCCGGGCCGACATAGGCTTCGACGAAGACGCGGTCCCAAACCGGAATCGTCCAGAGCGCGTTCACGTAACCGAAGCTCGTGCGGCCGGACAGGTTGGCGGCGCCCCCGATCTCAAAGCGCGGAACGATGAAGGCCCAGAAATCGCCGGTGGCGATGGGCAGGCGCGGCGTCACGAACGAACCGTTGAAGTCGACCGTATCGCGCTCGGCGCTTCCAACACCGTGCGCAAACGCACCGAAGCGGACCTCGAATCGGTTTGCGGGGTCGATCGGGACCGGCGAGAGCGGTGCCCATTGCTGCGCGGCCGCCGGGCCGGCGCAAAAAAGCACGGCCGCTACAAGCAGATAAGCAACCCGGCCTAGACGATGGTCGAATCCCAATGACACGGCGCGTCGGAACCTTCTCGTTGCCGCAGCTAAACAAGGTCCGTTGCGACGGCGCAACACAAATCTTTCGAATTTCCGCCTATCTGCGTGAACGTGGCCAGGAAACAACGTCCTCCCCCCTTATCGTCCCATCGCCCAAATCGTGATCATGATGACGATAATCGCCACGAACTGCAGGAGAACACGCAGCCGCATCAGGCGTTGCGATGTGTTAGGCGACCCGCCCCGCATCATATTGACGAGCCCGAGCAGCAGCACGATCGCGACCGCTCCGATCGCCACGGGCACAAAGTAAGTAGACAGCACTGACGCCATTACGGAATTTCCTTGAGCAGGAGGTCGCGGCTACGATGGGAGCGTGGCCTTCAAGACAGCCGCTTCCGACGCTCGGCGACCATACGCCCCTTTTTCTGATTCCCACGAACGGAGACTGACATGTCCGATCCCTTGGCCTGGAAGCGTCGCACGATCGCGGCACAGGCGCTCGGCGCTATCGAGCCGACGACCAAGGCGATCGTCCCCCCGGTCCATGTCGCATCCACTTATATCCGCGATCCGGACAACCAATACCGCACCGGCTTCGTCTATGGCCGGCCCGACAACGCCACGACCCGGCAGGCCGAGGCCGTGATCGCCGCGCTCGAGGGCGCCGAAGACGCAATGCTTCTCGCCTCCGGCATGGCCGCAGCGACAAGCACGGTCCTCGCGCTCGAACCGCCCGCCCACATCGTCGCGCCCAAGGTGATGTATTGGGGCTTGCGCAACTGGCTCATGAACGACGCGCCCAAATACGGCTACCGCGTCGACCTCGTCGACATGACCGACCTTGAGGCGGTGACCAAAGCCGTGAAGCCCGGGCAGACCAAGTTGGTCTGGGTGGAAACGCCGTCCAATCCGACCTGGGATATCACCGACATCGCCGCCGCGGCGGAAATCGCGCATCACGCCGGCGCCATGCTCGCCATCGATTCGACGGCGGCCACGCCGGCCTTCACGCGCCCCGTCGAATTCGGCGCCGACCTGGTGATGCACTCGGCGACCAAATACCTCAACGGCCACTCCGATGTGCTCGCGGGCGCCCTCGCCACCGCCCGCAAGGACGCGTTCTGGGAGCGCCTGCAGGCGGTGCGCGGAAGGCATGGCGCCATTCTCGGCCCGTTCGAGGCGTGGCTGCTGCTGCGCGGCCTCCGCACGCTCGATATGCGCGTGCGCACCGCCTCGGAATCGGCCGCGTTGTTGGCGGTGTGGATGGCGCGCCATCCACACGTGCATCAGGTTCTCTATCCCGGGCTGCCCGGCCACCCGGGGCATTCCGTCGCCGCGAAGCAGATGGCGGGCGGATTCGGCGGCATGCTGTCGATCCGCGTCAAAGGCGGCGAGCAAGCCGCCATCGCGACCGCCGCGCGGGTCGAGCTGTGGAAGCGCGCCACCTCGCTCGGCGGGGTCGAAAGCCTGATCGAGCACCGCGCATCGGTCGAGGGCGCGGGCTCGCCCTGCCCGCCCGATCTGCTGCGGCTTTCCACCGGGCTGGAGGACCCGGACGATCTTCATGCCGACCTTGACCGGGCGCTGCGGGCGGCCAACGCCTGACCGGCGAATACCTGCTTGCGCCGCAAATCCCGATTGTTAACCTATTGCCACAAAACCGGGATTATTCTCACAGGAATGACTGATTCGATCGATCGGCTCTATGAAGCGGTTCAAGCCGCCCGCGATGCGGATTCAGCATCGTCGCGAACGGCGCGCCTGCTGCGCTCCGGCCGCGGCAAGGTGGCCAAGAAAATGGCCGAGGAAGCCGTCGAGGTCGTGATCGACGCGATGGCGGGCCGGCGCGAGGACGTGGCTCGCGAAAGCGCCGACCTTCTCTACAATCTCGTCGTGCTTTGGGTCTCGGCGGGGGTGAAGCCCGAGGACGTCTGGAAGGAGATGTCCCGCCGCGAGCGCCTGCTCGGCATCGCGGAGAAATTGCCCAAGGACCTGATCGAGGGCGCAATCAAGGAAGGCAAGCGCAAGGTGATCGCGCTCGAGGCCCGGCAGATACGCAAACGCCGCTGACCGACACGCGGCGCAGCGCCTGGCCGTTCGGCCCGCAAGGACGACCGCGCCGGCCTCACGCCCGCTTCGCGCCCGCCATCAGCGCCTCGAGACCTTCCATGGCCGTCGCATAATCCTTCGGCACCTCGCCGCCGAAGTGCTCTTTCGCGCCGAGCGCGGCAACCCATTCGAGACGCTCGGCCGTGGCGCGCGTCATGATCGGCTCGATCCCGGCATCTTCAAGCGCATCCGCCGACATCCGCGCCTCGTGACCGCGCCGGTCCGCGTGAATGACGTCCGTCACCATCAGGAAACTGGCGAACTCCGTGAACGGGCGACTGTCGGCGAACTTGCCGAACGACTTCAGCACCGCGTCGTCGATGCCGTAGCGGCGCGCGCCCAGCACGCATTCGACCAGCAGGGCTTCGAGCCCCTTTGCGATGACCGAGCGCATGATCTTGATGCCGGACGCGGCGCCGAGATCGCCGGCGACGTGCTCGATCTTCAGCCCCCACGGCGTCAGCATTTCGAGGAACCGTTCGGAGGCCGGGCCGCTGACGAGAATCGGCAGCCGGTGGCCGTCGACATGCGGCGTTCCCATGATCGACGCGTCGGCGATGGATGCGCCGCTCGGCGTCAGCGCCTTGCCGACCGCCTGTTTGACCTTCGGCGTCGCCGAGGCGAAGTCCACGAACACGTGATGCGCCTTCAGATGCGGCGCGAACGCCTCGGCGCTCTCGATCGAATTGACGCCGGGCGTCACGCCGATGATGACGTCGCAATGCCGCGCAAGCTCCTCGGGCGTGCGCGCGAGCGGCACGCCCGCGTCCGCCGCGCGCTTCTGGATGAGCGCGCTGTAGGGTCCGTCGAACGCATATTTGTCGTAGCTCATGACGTGCTTCAGGCCCTGGCCGCGGAAACCGCGCCCGAGCGTGCTGCCGACTTCTCCGAAGCCAATGAGGCCGAGCTTGATCTGATTGGTCTCGCTCATGAGCTATTCCTTTTGACGTTTCGCGATGAGATTGCGCCGCATGGCTGGGCCGGATAATCCTGCCCGCATTGAATTTGCAAATGGAGCCGGTGTATGGGCGCGATTTTGGGCGATGGCAACTTCCGCTACGAAGTAGTGGATTCATGGGCTCAGCTTCCGCCCGGCATGACCTGCGGTGACGTCGGCGGCATCGGCATCGACCGGCACGACAATGTCTACGTGTTCAATCGCGGGCCGCATCCCATGCTGGTCTTCGATCGCGACGGCAAGTTTCTTCGCACCTGGGGCGAAGGCATGTTCCCGCGCGCGCACGGCGTTCACATGGGGCCGGACGACACGATCTATCTCACCGACGACGGCGACCACACCGTGCGCAAATGCACGCTGGACGGAAAGGTCCTGCTGACGATCGGCATCCCCGGACGTCCGTCGAAATTCATGGGCGGCGAGCCCTTCAATCGCTGCACGCACACGACCTTGTCGCCGCGCGGCGACATCTACGTCACCGACGGATACGGCAACGCCAGAATTCACAAGTTCTCCCCGGACGGGAAATTGCTGAAGTCCTGGGGCGACTTCGGCAGCGACCCGGGCGAGTTCAACATCGTTCACAACATCTGCTCGGACGCCGACGGATGGCTCTACGTCGCGGACCGCGAGAACCATCGCGTTCAGGTGTTCGACGGCGAGGGCAAATACGAAACCCAGTGGAACTTCCTGCATCGCCCCTGCGGACTCTGCATGAGCCAGAGCGCTCAGCCGTTCTGCTACGTGGGCGAGCTTGGCCCGCCGCTGCCGATCAACCGCGACTTTCCCAATCTCGGGCCGCGCGTGAGCATCACCGACATCAAGGGGAACGTCCTGGCGCGGCTCGGCCGCAAGCCCGCCGGCGAGGCGGACGGACAATTCGTCGCGCCGCACGGCATGGCGGTCGATTCCCGCGGCGACATCTATGTCGGCGAAGTGGCGAATACCTATTGGCCGCAAGCCTTCCCCGACCGCAAGCCGGCGGCGCCGCTTCGCACGCTGCAGAAGCTGCGCAAAGTCGCCTGACCCGAGGCAATCCTGCGGCGGCCGAAAGGCCGCCGCATTTCCCGGCGCACGGGCACGATGGACAAGCGCCCTCGCGCCCGATAATCACACCACGATGCTGCGACGCCTTTATGACTGGTGCATCGCCGCGGCGGATCGTCGATCTGCGTCCTGGGCCCTGGGCGCGGTTTCTTTCGCGGAAAGCTCCTTCTTTCCCATCCCGCCGGACGTGATGCTGATTCCGATGGCGCTGGCGCGCCCGGACAAGGCGTATTTCTATGCCGCGCTGTGCACGGTGACATCGGTTGTCGGCGGCCTGCTCGGCTATCTCATCGGCGCGCTGCTTTACGATTCCATCGGCGCCTGGGTCATCCATCTCTACGGCTACGCCGACAAGGTCGAGGCCTTCCGCGCGGCCTATGCGCAATACGGCGCCTGGATCATCCTGCTCAAGGGCCTCACCCCGATCCCCTACAAGCTGGTGACGATCACCTCCGGTTTCGCCGGCTACAATATTTTTCTCTTCGTCCTGTTCTCCGCCATCACCCGTGCCGCACGCTTCTTCATCGTCGCATTCCTGCTGCATCGCTACGGCGCGCAGGCGCGCGAGATCATCGAGAAACGGCTCGGCTTCTGGGCTGCGGCGGTGGCGATCGGCATCGTCGCCGGCTTCGTCATCCTCACCCGCGTGATCTGACGCGGCGTCCGGCCCGCGGCGCAACGCCCGACGGTTCCGATGTCGGCGCTTGAACCCCGGCGCCGCATGACCCATTGTGTGAAAACAACGTCTGGGGGAAACGATGTTCAAATCGGGATTGATCGGCGCGGTCGCGCTCAGCCTTTTCGCGGTCGGCGCCGCGCGTGCGGAAGTCGGCGAAGTCGTCATCGCACAGCAGTACGGGGTCTCGTTCATCCCGCTGATGGTGATGGAGCGTGACCAGATCCTGGAGAAGCACGCCAAGGCCGCCGGCGTCACCGTAACCGTCAATTGGGCGAAGGTGGCCGGCCCGAGCGTGATGAACGACGGGCTTCTCTCCAACACCATTCATTTCGCGGCGCAGGGCGCGCCGTCGCTGATCACGCTGTGGGACAAGACGCACGGCAAGATCAAAGGCGTCGCCGCGATGACGACCTATCCGCTCTACCTCGTCACCCGCAATCCGAAAGTGCAGTCGATCAAGGACTTCGGCCCGGACGACAAGATCGCGGTGCCGTCCGTGAAGATCTCGACGCAGGCGATCATGCTGCAGATGGCGGCGGCGGAGGCTTTCGGGCAGGAGAACTACACCAAGCTCGACGACCTCACGATCTCGCTCTCACATCCTGATGCCGCCATGGCGCTCACCAACAATACGGCCGGCGTCAACGCCCACTTTGCGACGTCGCCGTTCTATGAGCAGATCATCAAGCTGCCCGGCGCGCATCTCATCACCACCAGCTACAAGATCCTCGGCGGCCCCGGAACGGCCATCGTGATGACGGCGAGCGCTCAGTTCCGGGAAGCCAACCCCAAGGTGTTCAAGGCATTCATCGACGCGCTGGGCGAGGCGATCGACGTCACCAACAAGGACAAGCGCGCCGCCGCGCAGCTCTACCTGAAGGTCGCCAACGACCGGAAGAGCACGGTCGACGAGATCGTCGCCATGATCAGCGACAAGGACTACGCCTACACGCTACAGCCGCAGAAGGTGTTCAAGACCGCGCTGTTCATGGCGAAGATCGGCTCGATCAAGCAGACGCCGAAAGCGCTTTCGGATATGTTCTTCCCCGAAGGCGCCAATCTCGGCGGCGATTGATCGCGCATGAAAGACACGCTTCGCATCGGCGGCGGCGCCGGTTTCGCCGGCGACCGTTTGGAGCCGGCCCTCGTTCTCGCCGAGCATGGCAAGCTCGATTATCTCGGGCTCGAATGTCTTGGCGAGCGTACCGTCGCGCTCGCGCAGATGCGCAGGCTGCGCGACCCGGAGGCCGGCTACGATTCGCTGCTCGAGCGGCGGATGGATGGCCTCCTTCCGCTGATCGTGCGCAACAGGATTCGCGTCGTGACCAATATGGGCGCCGCGAATCCGGCGGCCGGCGCGAAGCGCGTCGCCGAAATGGCGAAGCGCAAAGGTCTGCGCATCAAGGTGGCGGCGATCGTCGGTGACGATCTCATCGACACGATCGACCGCAACCTCCCGACGATGGAAAGCGGCACGCCGCTGCGCGACGTCGGAACGCTCTTCTCCGCCAACGCCTATATCGGCATCGATGCCATCCTGCCGGCGCTGGAGGCGGGCGCCGACGTGATCGTCACCGGGCGCGCCGCCGATCCGTCGCTGTTCCTGGCGCCGCTCGTGCACCACTTCGGCTGGAAGCGTGACGATGTCGACCGGCTCGCCCGCGGCACCGTCGTCGGGCACCTCCTCGAATGCGCTGGACAACTCACCGGCGGCTACTTCGCCGACCCCGGCAAGAAGGACGTGCCGGGCATGGCAAGCCTCGGCTTTCCCTTCGCCGATGTCGACGCCGACGGCAACGCGCGCTTCAGCAAGGTCGCTGGCACCGGCGGGATCGTCACGCGCGCCACGGCGACCGAGCAGCTTCTCTACGAGGTCGTCGATCCGCACGGCTATCTCACGCCCGACGTGACGGCGGACTTCTCAACGGCGACGCTCGAGGACCTCGGCAACGACACCGTCGCCGTTTCGGGCGCGCGCGGCCGCCCGCGCCCGCAGAAGCTCAAGGTCAGCGTCGGCTATCGCGCCGGCTTTCTCGGCGAGGGTGAGATCGGCTACGCCGGCCGCAACTGCGTCGAACGCGCACGCCTCGGCGGCGAGATCATCCGCGAGCGGCTCGCCAACCGGCTGCAGGAAATTCGTGTCGACATCATCGGCGTGACGTCGCTGCATAAGAGCGCGCTCTCCGAGGACACGCAGCCTTACGAGGTGCGCCTGCGGGTCGCCGGCCGCTCGCCCGACGAGAAGACGGCGCAGCTTGTCGGCGAAGAGGTCGAAGCATTGTTCACCAACGGTCCGGCGGGCGGCGGCGGCGTGCGCAAATCCACGGTCGAGCAGATCGGCATCGTCTCCTGCCTCGTTCCGCGCGGCGAGGTAAAGACGTCGGTGGAGATCTACGATGCGTGACGAGCACAAATGAAACGCAAGCTCTACGACCTCGCGCATTGCCGCGCCGGCGACAAGACCGATACGACGATCCTGTCCGTCATCGCCTATCGCCCGGAGGACTACGCGCTGCTCGAATCGCAGGTGACGGTCGGCGCGCTCAAGCGCCACATGGCCGGCATCATCCATGGCGACATCAAGCGCTTCGAACTGCCAAACCTCTATGCCCTTCAGTTCGTCGGCGAGCAGGCGCTCGACGGCGGCGTCACCGTGTCGCTCGGCCTCGACGCGCACGGCAAATCGCTGAGCGCCGCCGTGCTCGAACTCGAAATCGACGACGGCGCTCCGACCGTTGACGCGCGGTAACGCACGGATCACGTCTTGGCGAGATGCCCACCCCGGTCGCGCAGGCGGGCCCACCCCGCGCACCCGATAATTCTGCAAATGGAAGGGATTGGTGCCCCTGGCCGGAGTCGAACCAGCACTCCTTGCGGAACTCGATTTTGAG
>JBDHSU010000132.1:0-10981 GCA_039808325.1 Variibacter sp.
GATTTCGTATTGAGGGTCGTTCTCCGAGGCGCGGTGAATGTGTCCCTTATAGTTAAAATCGCTGGTGTGAACGGCGAGGATCGTCCCCGACACGCGGCCGGCTTCCGAATTCCAAGTGACGTGATCGCCGATCTTGAACCGTTCCGTCATTTCGCGACTCCTCTTCTTCCAGAAGGGTGTCCTCGGTGGCCCGCACCAATGGCCGCCTCGATGGCCGCCTCGATGGCCGCATCATAGGACGCCTCCTCGTGCGCGCCAGGGACGCCGGCGGCCCGGCCGTTTGCCCGGCGGGCCGGCGCGCGAATTGGCCGCGCAAAAGCGGATGACATATAGTCCGGCGCGAGCGCCCGATCTCCAGCGGTGGCCATGCTTGAGTCCCGACAGCTTCGTTATTTCTTTCAAGTCGCCGGGACGGGCAGCTTCTCGCGCGCCGCCGCCGCGCTTTCGATCGCGCAGTCGGCGTTGAGCCGGCAAATCCGCAAGCTCGAGAACGATCTCGGAATGCCGCTGCTCTATCGCCATGGCCGCGGCGTGACGCTGACCGCCGAGGGTGAAAAGCTGCTCGCCGGCGCGAAGCCGCTCATTGTCCGGCTCGAGCAGATCGAGCAGGAGTTGAGGGCCGGCCGCAAGGCCGTGCACGGAACGGTCAAGATGGGGCTTCCGCCCTCGATCAGCGCCGTGCTGAGCGCGCCGCTGCTGCAGGAGTTCCGCGCGAATTTCCCGGACGCATCGCTGCGGATCACCGACGGCTTCAGCGCCCATATCCACGAATGGCTGGCGTCGGGCCGCCTGGATTTCGCGATCTACTATGCCGAAGGCAAGAACCCGAGCCCGCATACCGAGCCGCTGGTGGCCGAGGATCTGTATCTCTTCGGTCCCAGCAAACGGCAGGGGCCGTTCGCGCGCGGCCGGCGCACGACGATCTCGCTCCGCGAGATCGCGAATGTGCCGCTCGTTCTTCCGGCGGCGCAACACGGCTTGCGTCGCCGCATCGATCGCGCGGCCGCGCGCAAGGGCATGAAGCTGCGTGTCGAGATCGAGCTCGATGCCGTGGCGACGCTCAAGGACATGGTGCAGAAGGGCGGCACCTATTCGATCATGACCTATGGCGGCATTGCCGCGGAAGTCGAGGCGGGCGTGTTCCGCGCCTGCAAGATCGTCAATCCGACGATCGAACACACGATGTGCCTGGCGACCTCGCCGCATCAGGCGATGACGGTGGGCACGCGGGAAGCGATCCGGCTCGCGCGCCGTTCGATCGAGGCGCTGCTGATCGCGCGCAAGCTGCGCGGGCGGCGCCTTTCCCGCCCCCGCGCGTGAGCGGGGCGGTTACGCCTTCGCCGGCGCGGCCGCGCCTCGATCAGGCTTCGCCGCGGCGTTCCCCTTCGCCGACCGCCGCGAGCGCGTGATCAATCCCTCCGGGCGCCACATCACCACGGCGACGATGATCAGGCCGTAGGCGATCAGGCGGTACTCGTTGGCGAAGCGCAGCAGTTCGGGAATTCCCGACAGCAGGATGGCGGTGAGCACCGGGCCCCAGAGGGTCTGGATGCCGCCGGCGAGCAGGAACACGATGTAGTTCAGCGAGTAGAGGAAGCCGAGCTGGCTCGGGGAGATGATGAGGACGTAGTGCGCCAGGAGCGCCCCGCCGAGCGCGATCAATGCCGAGCCGATGCCGAACGTCACGAGACGCACGGTGCGCAGCGAAATGCCGGTCGACGCGGCGGCGACCATGTCGTCGCGGATGGCGCGGGCGCCGAGCCCGATGCGGGACTTGTCGACGCGCCAGGCGACGAAGATCGAGAGCGCGGCGACCCCCAGAACCCACGTCATGGTGGTGTAGAGCGGGATGCCGGAGAAGCCGTTGGCGCCGCCGACATACTTGATATTGAACGCCGCGATACTGAGCGCCTCGCCGACCGCAAGCGTCGCGATCTTGAGGACGAAGTCCTTCATCTTCAGCGTCACCAGCGCGACGATGCAGCCGATGATGGCGCCGGAAACGGTCGCGACGGCGAGCGCCGGCACGAACGGCCAGTCGAGATTCGTCGTCAGCACGGCGGAGACGTAGCCCCCGACGCCGGCGAACGCGGCCGTCGCCATCGACAGCGCGCCCGACAGCGCCGTGATGTAGAGACCGCAGATGAGGATCACATTGATCGCCGCGATAACGATCACCGGCTCCCAGAAACCGAAAGTCAGCATGACCGTTCCTTATGCGTTGTAGGAGCCGAAGACGCCGTTCGGGCGGAAGTAGAGAACGCCGATCAGCAACGTGAAGGTGACGACGTCGCGCATTCCGGACGACACGTAGCCGGTGATCAGCGCCTCGATGATGCCGAGCGCGATCGCGACGAAGACGACGCCCTCGAAATATCGGTTGCCGGCCACCAGCAGAATGATGAACGCCTTGAGGCCGTAGAGCAGGCCGACGAAGGCCCAGGCGCTGCCGTAGAGAAGCCCGACGGAAACCGCGGCAATGCCCGCCATGAGTGACGCGAACACCACGGTGATCAGCGAGATGAGGCTGACATTGACGCCGAACGCGGCCGCGACGTCGGGCCGTTCAGCGACCGCGCGCGTCGCCCGGCCGTACTTCGTGCCGCGCACGTAGTAGCTCGCGGTGATAAGCAAAATGATGCAGGCGGCGAAGTTGACGAGCTGGCGCGCCGTCAGGCTCACCGGCCCGAGCGGAACGGACATGTTGGGGATGATCGTCGGGTAGGGCACCGGATCGGGGCCGGTGATGATCGCCATGCCGTTTTGCAGGATGATCGAGACGCCGAGCGTGGCGAGCAGCGTCATCAGCATGTTCCGGCCGTGCAGCGGCCGGATCACCGCGCGTTCCAGGACGAGGCCGCCCAGGCCCGCTCCGATGGCGCCGGCAACGAGAACGACAGCGAGATTGTCGGAGATGTGCAGCGCCGCCCACAGCCCGGAAAACATGCCGAGCATGAAGATTTCCGGATGCGCGAAGTTCACCACGCGAAGCACGATGAACACGAGCGCGAAACCGACGGCGACGACGGCGTAAGTGCTGCCGATCACGGCGCCGTTCATGATCTGTTGGAGAAATATATCCATTGGCGATCTGCTGTCGCGCGGCCGGCTTAGGCCGCGCCCCCCAAGAAAACTTCCTGCACCCGTTCTTTCGTCGAAATCTCGCGGGCCGGGCCGCTTTCGACGATCTGGCCGATCTCCAGGAGATAGGCCCAATGCGCGAGCGCGAGCGCCTGGCGCGCGTTCTGCTCGACCATCAGCACGCTGATGCCGTCCTGGTTGATCGCCCGCACGAGGTCGAAAATGTCGCGCACCACGAGCGGCGCGAGGCCGATCGAAGGTTCATCCATGAGCAGCAGCCGCGGCTTGGATATGAGGGCGCGCGCGATCGCGACCATCTGCTGCTCGCCGCCGCTCAGCGACGCCGCAAGCTGGTGACGCCGCTCCTTCAGCCGTGGAAAGCGTTCGAACATCGTGGCGATGCCCTTCTCGACCTTCGCCTCGTCGTGCTCGATGAACGCGCCCATGCGCAGGTTCTCGAGAACGGTGAGGCTGCCCCAGAGCTGCCGCCCCTCCGGCACCCAGGCGATGCCGAGCTGGTGGATCTGGTGCGACTTCAGCCGCGTCAGGTCGTGCTTGCCGTCGAATTGGATCGTCCCGCTGCGCGCGCGCACGAGGCCGAGCAGTGTCTTGATGATCGTGGTCTTGCCGGCGCCGTTGGCGCCGAGAATGACCCGCACCTCGCCCGGTTGCAGCTCGAGCGACACGTCGAGGATGGCCGGCACCGCGCCATAGGCGACCGACAGGCCGGAGACTTTCAGCAGCGCGCTCACGCCTCGGCTCCCAGATAGGCTTCGATGACGTGCGGATCGGCCCGCACTTGCGCGGGCGTGCCCTCGGCGATCTTCTCGCCGAAGTTCAGGACGATGACCTTGTCGGACGCCGACATCACCACGTTCATGTTGTGCTCGATCAGCAGGATGGTGAGGTTGCGCGCGGTCAGGTCGCCCATCAGCTTGACGATGCCGTTCGCCTCGCGCGCGACCATCCCCTGCGTCGGCTCGTCGAGGATCAAAAGCTTCGGTTCGGTCGCCAGCGCGCGCGCGATTTCGAGCCGCTTCTGGTCGCCGTAAGGCAATTCCTTGGGGAACGAGAGCCGCTTGTCGGCGATCCCGACAAGCTCGAGCATCTCCTCGGCGCGCTCCGCGCGCGCGCGCCGCTCGCGGCGTTCGCCGGGCAGCATCAGGAGCGTGTCCAGCACGCTGGAGGAGGTCCGGCACACGCGCCCGACCATCACGTTCTCCAGCGCGTTGAGATTGGGAAAAAGCTGGACGTTCTGGAACGTCCGCGCCAGGCCGGCGCCCGCAAGCTGGTGCGGCTGCCAGCCGCTCACATCGGCCCCGTTGAAGACGACCTTCCCCTCATCCGGGCGGATGACGCCCGAGATGAGGTTGAAGAGCGTCGTCTTGCCGGCGCCGTTAGGGCCGACGATCGAAGTCACCCGGTGCGTGATCGTGCTGAAGCTCACGTCGTGCAACGCGACCAGCCCGCCGAAACGCTTCGTCAGGCTGGACACCGCAAGGAGTGTGCCGGAATCGTCGTGCGCATTTCTCGCGGTGTTCATATCCCGTCCCGAGTCGTTGGATCGCCGGCTCGTCTACAGCCAATTCGGTGAAGATCAAATGGCCGTATAGGAGGCGCGCCCCGTCATCTGCAGGATCGTCACCGTCGGCGTCATGTTCTCGCCCGTCGGCGGATTCTTGAACGTGACGTGGGTGCCGATCGGCGTCACGAAGTCGAGCGCCTTCAGGGCTTCGTTGATCTTGTTGCGGTCGGTGCCGTTGGCGCGCTTGATGGCTTCGACGATGCAGTAGATGTAGTCGTAGCCGTAGGACGAGTAGGTGGTGACTTCCAGCTTGAACCGCTTGGCGTAGCGCGCGAGCCAGTCGGCGACCGGGCCTTCGGCGCCCTTATAGTCGCGGCCGGTCCAGGTGTAGCAGTCCTTGATGCCGCCGTTGGTGCCGTCCCAATACAGCGGATCCTGGAAGTTTCCGTAGCCGGTCAGCAGCGGTTGATCGAGGCCCATCGCGCGCAGCTGCGAGGTCACCTTGATGCCGTCGCCGGTCGTCGAGGCGACATAGATGGCATCCGGCTTGGCGCCCTTGATGGTGGTGAGTTGCGCGGCGAAATCCTGATCGCCGCCATTGAACGCTTCGTAGGCGACCAGCTCGTAGCCGAATTTCTTCTCCGAGGTCTTGCACACCTCGGCATCGCCGGCCTGCGCGTCCTGCGTCTGATCGTAGATGACCGCCAGGCGCTTGATGCCGTTCTTCTTGACGACCTTCTCGAGCAGGATCGGCGTCGCCGTTCCCGAGACGGGATTGACGCGATAGGCCCATTCCGACCAGCGCTTCACCGGCGCGCCGGCGGCGCCGATGACCGGCAGCTTCAACTGGCCGGCGAGCGGCACCATCGGCACGTAGCCGACCGAGTTCGCCGGCCCGACCTGCGCCGCGTATGCCGTATTCAGCGCGTGCTGGCGATAGAGCGTCACCGCCTGGCGCGCGTCGTTCGCCATGTCTTCCGTCGACAGCTCCAGGGTGTATTTCGTCCCCTTGGAGTCGGCGAAGCCGCCCGCCGCGTTGATCTCCTCGACGGCCATGATCGCGCCGTCGCGGCAACGCTGCCCGTAGGCGCTCGACGGTCCGGTGAGGGCTTCGACCTGCGCGATCTTCACCACCGTTGCGGCGCGCGCGACGCCGACGATCGAGGGAAGCGCGACGATGCCGCCGCCGATGGCCGCGGCGCCCTTCATCAGGGTTCGCCGGTCGATCATGGCGCGCGTGTCGGTTTCAAAAGTCTTTCTCTTGTCGTTCATTGTCGGTCTCCCGTGGATTGAATGGCGAACTGAAATTTCTTTCGGCGCGCCGGACGGCGGCCGGCCGGTCAACGGATTCCATCAAGTAAAGCGCCGCCGCCGTGCGCGACGAAAACCGCGGCGGCGAGATCGCCAAATGCGATCTGAATGGCGAGATCGGCGTGCGAATAGGTGTTGCGCGCCTGCGAGGCGGTCACGATCTGCCCGAACATCTCTCCTTTCCAGAACAGCGGAGCGAACACGACGGAGCCCATCCGCGACGTCTTCAAAATCTGTTTGAAGTCGCTGTGATCGTCGGTGTTGGTGAGCAACAGCGGCTTTTGGTGCTTCACGACCCAGCCGGGATGTCCATGCTCGATCGGGATACGCAATCTGTGCTGCTCGGGCGGGAAGCCATCCTCCGCGACGAGGACGTTCTCGCGACGAGAGGGACTGATGAGAAAGATGCCCGAAATGGAGTAATGGCGCTCGCCTTCCTTCAGCGCTCCGGGGCGCAGATAGGCGTCCTTGTCGCCGAGCAGCGCCTTGCTCGCGCCGGTGATTTTCAGAAGCGCGCTTTCGGCGTCCGGAGCGTCGATTGCGGCATGCGAAGCGGCGGTAAACGCGTCCCACGCCGCGGCGCGGAACACGCTTGGGTCGCGGCTCATGGATGGCTCCTTGGCGTCATGACGTTGCGAGGGGTGGCGGGACGGTACGCTTGAAGTGCTCGGCGATGGCGCGGCGCGTCGTGATCCAGGCGCGCGGATCGCGCGTGATGTGATCGAGAACGCGCTCGAAAGCGCCGATCCGCCCAGGCCGGCCGATGATGCGCAAGTGGACGCCGATCGAGAGCATCGCGGGCTCGCTGCGCGGCTCCCGCATCATCCAGTCGAACGAGTCGATGGCGTAGGTCGCCCAGTCCGCCGGCGACAGGGCCGGCGCGTTCCACATCTTCATGTCGTTGGTGTCGAGAGAGTAGGGAACGACGACGATCGGCGTGCCGCAGCTTGCGTCCCAGAAGGGCGTGTCGCTGCTGTAGTCGTCCATGTGATAGAGGAAGCCTTCCTCGGCCAGCAGGCGGCGCGTCGTCCCGGTGTGGAGATAGCGCGACAGCCAGCCGAGAGGCCGTTGCCCGACGCTTTTTTCGATGGAGGCGATCGCCTTGCGGATGAAGGCGCGCTCGTCCGCTTCGCTGAGGCGATGCTGCGGAACCCAGCGCCAGCCGTGCGCGCAGGCCTCGTGCCCGCCCGCCGCGATGGCTTTCGCCAGATCCGGCGCCCGCTCGAGCGCGAGGGCCGCGGCGGTGAAGGTCGCGGTGACGCCGAAGCGCTCCAGCAGCCGCAGCACGCGCCGCGCCCCGGGGCCGGTACCGTAGGCGTAGTTGGTCTCGTTGCCGTAATTGCGGAAGTCGCCCTTGAGCACGACGCCGAGCTCGTCGACCGGCTCCGGCGAGCGATCGCCGTCGGTGACGCGCAGTTCCGCCCCTTCCTCGACATTGACGACGAAGGAGACGGCGAGGCGCTTACCGTCGGGCCACGAAAAATCCGCCATCACATGCGCTCCGGTGATGGCGCCGGCAGCAGACCGGCGAGGTGCTCTCCGAGCGCCAGCAGCCAGTCGTCCTGTCCGAAGGGAGCGGCCAATTGAATGGACAGCGGCAGCGCGTCGCCATCGGCGACGGGCAGGGCGAGCGCTGGAATACCGGCGAGATTGGCGAAGCTCGTGACGTGCGCCGCGTTGGGCGGGGCGCCGCCGTCGAAGCGGAAAGCCTTATGCGGCGTCGTCGGGGAGAGGATCGCATGGCATCGGGCGAACTGCCTGGCGGCCCAGCGCCGCGCGTCCTCCATCGCCTCATAGGCTTTCGCGACGCGCAGCGCCGGCTGGCGCCGCGCATAAGCCATGGCATCGCGAAACAGCGGCGAGAATCCCTGCGGCTGTTCCTTGAGCGCTGCGTCGTGCGTCAGCGCCGCTTCGGCCTCGGTTATCAGCAACCCGGCCTTGCGCGCCTGGCCCAAGTCGAAGGCGTCTCGTTCGATCGTCACGAGTTTGATACCCGCCTTCTCTAGCAGTGTGGTGATGGTCTCGAAGCCGCGCGTGACGTCGGGCGCGGCGGCATCGCTAACGTCGAGGACGCCGAGGGTCAATCCATTGTCGAACGCGGAGCTTGCCCGTGCGACGTTTTTCCACGCCAGCGCGCGATCTGCGAGCGCGTGAAACGCAGAGGTTGCATCGCGCACCGTTCGCGCCAATACGCCGACATGGTCGAGCGTCGGAGAGAGGGCGAGGACGCCGTCGACGTCGATCGCGCCGTGGCTCGGCTTGAAGCCGACGATGCCGCAATAGCTCGCCGGAATCCGCACCGAGCCGAGGGTGTCGGTTCCAAGCGCGATCGCGCACAGGCCGGCCGCAACGGCCGCCGCCGATCCGCCGGAGGAGCCTCCGGGCGTGTGATCGCGCCGCAGCGGGTTGCGGCATCGTCCGTACAGCGGGCTTTCGGTGGTGGAGCCGAATGCGCCCTCGTCCATGTTGGTCATGCCGGTGACGACGGCGCCCGCCTTGCGCAACCTGTCGACGATGGGCGCGTCCGCCGGCGCGATGTCGTCTTCATAGGCCGCGACGGCGCCCGGCCTCGCCAAGCCGGCAACCGCGATATTGTCCTTGATCGCGACCGGCACGCCATCCAGTGCGCCGAGATGCGCGCCGCGCCGGTAGCGTTCGGTCGACGCGCGCGCCGCGGCGCGGCTGCCTTCCTCATCGACGCGGACATAGGCGTTCAACCCCGGATTGCGCTCCGCGATCCTGGCCAGCAGGGCCGCGTTGGCGTCGGATGGGGTCAGCCGGCGTGCCGCGTAGTCGGCATGCAGTTCGGCCGCGCTCGCGTAGGGATTGGCGCTCATGGCTTTGCGACCGGCTTGTGCCGCGCATCGATGAGGCGGATCGGCTTCTGCCGCACGTCGACCTGGGTGAGGGCCGACAGCGCGCCCGCCGGCGCAAGCTCGACGACGACGTCGATGCCGAGCTTCTGGCGCAGCGTGCCGCGGATGGTTTCGGCCAACGCCGTATTGGTGATGTCTCCGCGCACCTCGACGGCGACCACCAGCGTGTCGCGGTCGTTCCCGTCGCGCTCGGCGCGGCAGATGTATTCGCCGGTGAGCGCGTCGGAAACCGGAAGCATGGAGCCGACGGCGGTCGGGAACACGTTGATGCCGCGCAGCTTGACCATGTTGTCGCTGCGGCCGAGAAATCCGTCGATGCGCCGGAAATTCAATCCGAGCGACGAGCGGCCGGGACGCCAGCGGGTCACGTCGTGCGTGTTGAAACGGATCATCGGGTAGATGTCGTCTTTATAGAGGGGCGTCACGATCATGTCGCCCACTTCGCCGTCGTCCGCCGGCGCGTGAGTATCGATCTTCGCCACCTCGAGGTATTGCGCGTCCTCCATCACGTAGAGGCCGTCATGGTCGGGGCCTTCGCTCGCGATGGTGCCGGTGTCGGCGACGCCGTACCAGTCGAAGATGTCGCAGCCGCCCCAGGCCTCCGCGAGCGCGACGCGGTCCTCCTGCCCGATATGGCCGCAGATCAGGCGCACCATGAGGTCGCGGCCCGGGACGATGCCTGCCTCGCGCGCGACGGTGGCGAGGCGCTTGATGTAGTCCACGAAGCCGACGACCACCGTGGCGCCGAACATCCGCATCAGTTCGACCTGGCGCGCCGAGCGTGTCTCGACGCCGGTGCCCGCCGGGATGAAGGTGGCGCCGGTCCAGTGCGTCACCGCCTCGCGGATGTAGTGGCCGCCGTTGATCAAGCCGTGTCCGTAGACGGAGTGGACGACATCGGTGTCGGCCATGCCGTGCAGACGGTAGGCGCGCGCAAGCAGGAGATTCTGCACCTCCCGGCCGCGCGGGCCGAACGGCACGATCTGTGGGTTGCCGGTGGTTCCGCTCGTCGTATGAATAATGACGGGAGGGCGCTCCGCGTCGGGATAGGAATCACGGCCGTGAAAATCGCCGAAGGGGGGCGACCGCTCGATCGAGGCCATCAGGTCGGACTTGTCGAACACGGGCAGGCGAGGAAGGTCGTCGAGGCTTTTGATGTCGCCGCGTTGCAATCCGGCGTCGCCCCAGAGCCGCTGGTAGAACGGAATAGCCCATGCGCGCGCCACGCAGCGGCGGAACATCGCGTTCTGCCGCTGATGGAGTTCGTCGCGGCTCAGGCTGCGGCCGTGGGCGAGAAACGCTTCGCCGATCGGAAACTCGGACAGCAGCGCGGCGCCGTTCAGCGCCGTCATGTAGGTCGCGGCGGTCATTTCGCGCCTCGACGAAGCACGATGTCCGCGCAGGCAGCTAAGAAAAATCCGCGCCGCGATTGACTTTTCAAGATGCGTCCCCGTTGCCGGCGGCGCCCTTGAGCGGCGCTCATTGCGGCCACTACAGCACGAATGAGCTATGCCGTGTCGGCAAAACAGCTATATGCCTTCGCGCAACCATCCGCGTGAAAAACCCGCAACCGCTTCGGCCGCCGTGCATTTGAAGACGCCCACGGGCGCGCATCGAAGCCGAGGACGCTGCATGGCGATCGCGATATCGGATTTGACATGCAAACGGGTCCGTCCGTACTGTAAGCGCTTACAAGAAATCGTTCCCCGCATTGCGGAGAGCGGAGCGATGCGCGCAGCAAGGGGACTGGACGAAATGGGTGGCACCGTGAAGGTTTTGGCCGGCCTCGCGTCGGCGGTTTGGATCGTGGCGGCGGGAAATGCGGTAGGCCAGACGGCAGGGGCCGCTTGCAGCGCGCCGAAGGAGGTGCAGGGCTTTCTCACCTGCGCGGATGTCGAGGCCGCGAAGAAGGAAGGCGTGGTCGTGCTCTACGCGCCGGCGGGGCAGGCGCAGCAGCTCGCCGTGCTGAAGGAGTTCAACAAGCTCTTCCCGGAAATCAAGACGCAGTCGATCTGGGCGCAGACCGGTTCGCTCTTCGCCAAGGTCGAGCAGGAGGTGAAGACGAACAATACGCTCGTCGACGTCCTCGTCCTCTCCGACCCGACGCTGCTCAACGACATGCAGAAGGCGAAGACGATCGCGCAGTACAATTCGCCGGAACTGAAGGGATACGCCGACCCGCACATGC
>JBDHSU010000133.1:0-10930 GCA_039808325.1 Variibacter sp.
TGCCGCCACGGCCGCGCGCCGAATGCGACCGGGCCGAGCGAAGGAGGCCGAGGTGGCTTACGCTTACAAGACGATCGATTCGCCCGTCGGCTGCCTGAAGCTCATCGCCAGCGATAAAGGGCTGGCGGCGATCCTGTGGGAAAACGACGATCCCGACCGCGTCCGGGTCGGCCCCCTGCTCGAAAGCCCCGGCCATCCGATCCTGCGCGAGACCGAACGGCAGCTCGCCCAATATTTCGCCGGCCGACTCAAAGCGTTTACCGTACCGCTCGATTTCCAGGGAACGGCCTTTCAAAAGAGCGTCTGGAAGGCACTGCTCACCATCCCGTTCGGCGAGACCCGCACCTATGCCGACATCGCCAGACAGATCGGCAGGCCGACCGCGTTCCGCGCCGTCGGCGCGGCGAACGGCAAGAACCCGATTTCGATCATCGCGCCGTGCCACCGGGTGATCGGGTCGAGCGGGTCGCTGACCGGGTTCGCCGGCGGCCTGGCGGCGAAGGCGCGGCTGCTCAGACTCGAGAGCGGAAGGGCCGGCGCTCCGTAATCACGACGTCGGGCAGCGAGCGCCTTTGCGCGCCTCGATCACGATGACTTTGGATCGAATCGATCCAAAGTCATGACCGTGATCGATTCTCATAACTTGGAGCGGGATGCGGGCGGAAAACCGCTGCATACTTTTCCTCATCCCGATCTAGGCTCGGTCGTCCGGCTTGCGATAACCGAGCACCCATACGCCGGCCACGCCGATGACAGCGCCCGTCGCCTTGAAGACGAAGTCCCTGAAATAGCCATGCCGGCCAAGAACGAAAAGCTGGAGCAGCTCGAAGACAGCCGCCGCTCCAATCAGGAAGGCGAGAACGATCGGCCATCGGCGCGGATAGGCGAGGGCGAACAGAGCGCCGACGACCGCAAACGCCAATAACCGCTCGGTGTTGGCGCCCAGCCCAAGCGACGGGCGCAAGGCGATGGGGCCATCAGTCACAACGAAAATCGCGACGATCGAAGCCCATGCAAGGATGCGGAAAATGCGCCGGTCCATGACCGCACCATAGCGGCGCGAAGCTTAGAAATGGTTTCCGCGATCGTCGAGCGGACGGCATTCGTTCGTTCATGGGCGCGCTTCAATAATGGCGGCGGCCCCCCTATAAGGCGCGCATGGCTCCTCCCCTCCTCCAGCTCAAGGACATCGCGCTGACGTTCGGCGGCACGCCGCTGCTCACCGGCGCCGACCTTTCCGTCTCCACCGGCGAGAGCGTCTGCCTCGTCGGCCGCAACGGGTCGGGCAAGTCCACCCTGCTGAAGATCGCGGCCGGGCTGGTGGAGCCGGATCGCGGCACGGCGTTCGTGCAGCCGGACGCGGTGGTGCGCTATCTGCCGCAGGAGCCCGACTTCACCGGCTTTTCCTCGACGGCCGACTATGCGCGGGCGGGCCTCGGGCCGAGCGACGACCCGCATGCGGCGCAATACCTCCTGGAGCAGCTTGGCCTCACCGGACAGGAGGACCCCGCGCACCTTTCCGGCGGCGAGGCGCGCCGCGCCTCGCTCGCGCGCGTGCTCGCCCCGTCGCCCGACATCCTCCTGCTCGACGAGCCGACCAACCATCTCGATCTGCCCATGATCGAGTGGCTGGAGAACGACTTGAGCGCGCGGCAAACCGCCCTCGTCATCATCAGCCACGACCGGCGCTTCCTCTCGAAGCTTTCGCGCGCGACGGTGTGGCTCGATCGCGGGCAGACGCGGCGCGTCGAAACCGGATTCGCCGGCTTCGAGGAATGGCGCGACCAGATCCTGGCGGAGGAAGAGCGCGACCAGCAGAAGCTCGCGCGCAAGATCGTCGCGGAGGAGCACTGGATGCGCTACGGCGTCACCGCCCGGCGCAAGCGGAACATGCGGCGCGTCGGCGAATTGCAAGCGCTGCGCGAGCAGCGCCGCACCTATCGCGCCAGCGGCGGCAAGGCGGCCATCACGGCGGGCGCCGCGGACCCGTCGGGCGCGCTGGTCATCGAGGCGGCCGGCCTCAACAAGAGCTATGACGGCGTCCCGATCGTCGCGGACTTCTCCATCCGCATTCAGCGCGGCGATCGCATCGGCATCGTCGGCCCGAACGGCAGCGGCAAGACGACGCTCGTCAACCTGCTGATCGGCAACGCGCCGCCCGACGCCGGCACGGTGCGGCTCGGCGCCAATCTCGCCGTCTCCATGCTCAACCAGCATCGCGACAGCCTCGACGCCGGCGTCACCGTCACCGACGCCCTCACCGGCGGCAGCGGCGATAACGTCACCGTCAACGGCCAGACGCGGCACGTCGTCAGCTACATGCGCGACTTCCTGTTCGCGAGCGAACAGGCGCGCACGCCGCTCGGCAAACTCTCCGGCGGCGAGCGCGGCCGCCTGATGCTGGCGCAGACGCTCGCCAAGCCGTCCAACCTGCTCGTGCTCGACGAGCCGACGAACGATCTCGACATGGAGACGCTCGACGTGCTGGAGGACATGCTGGCGGACTACAAGGGAACGGTGCTGCTCATCAGCCACGACCGGGATTTTCTCGACCGCCTCGTCAGCGGCGTCATCGTGCCCGAAGGCAACGGCCGCTGGGTCGAATATGCCGGCGGGTACAGCGACATGCTGGCGCAGCGCGGCGCCGACGTCACGCGCGAGCGGCGCGGCGAGCCGCCACGCAAATCGCGCACCGGGCGCGCACCGAGCGCGGCGGGCTCCGAAACGCGCAAGCGGCAGATGAGCTTCAAGGACAAATACGCGCTCGAGACGCTGCCGCAAACGATCGCGACGCTACAGGCGGAAGCCCGCGCGCTGCAGTCGAAGCTCGACGATCCGGATTTCTTCGCGCGCGACCGCGCCGGCTTCGAACAAACGACCAGTTCGCTCGGCACGCTGCACGAGAAGATCGCGGCCGCGGAAGAGCAGTGGCTGGAGCTTGAACTCCTGCGCGAGGAGCTCGTCGGGGATTGATCTTCGACCGACGCGCCTCTCAAGTCTGCGCGCCGCCGTTCACCTGCAACATCTGCCCGTTGATGTAGGCGCCGGCGTCGGAGATCAGCAGCCGCGCGGCGGCGGCGATTTCCGCCGGCGTCCCCATGCGGCCGAGCGGAACCCGGGCGACGCTCTCGTTGCGATGATGAAAGGAAGCGTCCTCCTTCTCGACGTCGGACGCGATCGGACCGGGCGAGATCGCGTTCGTCGTCACGCCCTTCGGTCCGAACTCCTTCGCGAGCGCCTTGGTGAGCCCCCAGACGCCGTGCTTGGCGACCGAGACCGGCGCGCGGCCTGAATAACCGTGCATCGCGTTCATCCCGGTGAGATTGACGATGCGACCCCACTTCTTTTGCAGCATGCCGGGAAGGCAAGCACGCGCGAGCCAGACGGCGGCATCGAGGTCGATGGCGATGACGCGCCGCCAATCCGCTTCGCTCATCTCGAGGAACGGCGCGGCGGGGCGGATGGCGGCGTTGTTGACCAGCACGTCGACGGCGCCGAACGCCTCGATCGCCTCGCCGGCGATGCGCTTGCAGTCGGCCGAGGTTCCGACGTCGCCCATCACGACCATCGCCTTGACGCCGAACGCCTCGGCCTCCCTGGCGACGCGCTCGCAGGCGCCGCGATCGCTCGCGCCGTTGATGGCGACGTTGAAGCCGTCCTCGGCCAGGGCGAGGACGCATGCCCGTCCGATATTGCGGCCGCCGCCCGTGACCAGGGCGGCCTTTCCATTGACGGCCATCAGATCACTCCCCCGGCGCGAAGCCCTTCGATCGCCTTCTTGTCGTAGCCCAAACTCGTCAGCACCTCCTCGGTATGCTGCCCGAGGTCCGGCGTCGGCCGCAGCGCTTCGGGCTGCGGCGCGTCCGAAAGATTGATCGGTTGACCGACCACCTTGAAGTCGCCGATCGTCGGATGCTTCACCGGCCGCGCGATGCCGAGATGCCGCACCTGCGGCTCGGCGAAGGTCTTGTCGATGGTGTTGATCGGGCCGCACGGCACGCCGGCCTTGGTGAAAGCCTCGATCCAGTGCGCCGCGGTCTGCGTCCGCGTCACCGCGGCGATCCGTTCGTTCAGCGCCTTGCGGTTCTGCGAACGCAGGTTCGGCGTCGCGAGACCGGGATCGTCGGCGAGGTCGGGCGCGCCCAAGGCTTCCGTGAAACGCTTCCAGATGCCGCCGGCGGCGGCGATGTTGATGTAGCCGTCCTTGGTCGGGAACACGCCCGTCGGGATGGATGTCGGATGGTCGTTGCCCGCCTGCTTCGCCACCTCCCCCTGCATCAGCCAGCGCGCCGCCTGGAAGTCGAGCATGAAAATCTGCGCCTCGATCAGGGACGTATGCACCCACTGCCCCTTTCCGGTGCGCTCGCGATTGTAGAGCGCGAGCATGATCGCCTGCGCCAGGAGCAATCCCGACGTGAGGTCGGCAATCGGGATGCCGACGCGCATCGGTCCCCGTCCCGGCTCCCCGGTGATCGACATCAGGCCCCCCATTCCTTGCGCGATCTGATCCACGCCGGGGCGCGTCGCATCCGGCCCGGACTGCCCGAAGCCGGAGATGGAGCCGTAGACGATCCGCGGGTTGACGGCGGCCACCGTGTCGTAGTCGACCTTCAGGCGATGCTTAACGTCGGCGCGATAGTTTTCGACAATGACGTCGGCTTTCGCCGCGAGTTGCATGAAGATTGCATGCCCTTGCGCGCTCTTGAGGTTGAGCGTCATCGACTCCTTGTTGCGGTGCAGATTCTGGAAGTCGAAGCCGTGGCGCGCGGCGCCCATCGAATCCACTTTGCCATCGGACGGCGGCTCGATCTTGATCACCTTGGCGCCCCAGTCGGCAAGCTGGCGTACAGCCGTCGGGCCGGCGCGATGCGCGGTGAGGTCAAGGACGGAAAGGTGGGACAGCGGCAGTGCGGACATTGGCGGGTTCCTCGATGGATCTCTCATTCAGACCGTTTACCGACCGTTTGCGGCGCGGACGGACAGCCCCACGGACGAAGCAGGCTCTCGATATCGCAGCTTGAGCAATCGGATCGCGATTCAGGATCGGCGATCTTCCTACACCGGCGCGGCAAACGCCAATCGCAACTTCAGACTGACAGGGTCGCGCGCCGCGAATGGAAAACGGGCATGACGCCGTGGCCGCCGCTCGTTCGCGGCACAGCGTCTTGGGAATGTTCGGAAACCGTGCGGGGACCGCCCCGTTCGCTTGCGCTCGATGAACGCATCGGCGCATCAGGGCACGGGCGCGGCCTTATCGCCGATGCCGAGCGCAGCGACCCGCGTCTTGAAGGAAATGGCTCCCCGGGACTGGATTCGAACCATCGACCTGACGGGAAACAACCGCCTGCTCTACCGCTGAGCTACCAGGGAACACGGCACGACTTGCCGCCTCTTCCGGGCAATTGGCAAGACGCTCGTCCGTTTATGATGAATCGGCATTTAAACTCATACCGAGTCATTCTGAGTCATTTTTGAATCGATCCTCCAACGCGATTTTCGTACTGCGTTAACAATTATTCGGGGTGTCGATTGTCTGTTTCTTTACGGCTGAGGGCGCATCACCGGCACGTCATTACGCCGCTCTTGTCGTGTCGACATGTCAAACACTGGCACCGCGCATTTCCCTATGAAGCTGACGCCGGTGCCGCCGCTTCCGGACTCGGATATCCCAAACCATAGCCCCTTGCCGACCAAGGTCCTCTCGGAACGGACAGTGGCCGCGCAAGGCAGGTCCGGTCCGATCCGCGCCGCCGACATCAATCTGCGCCTCCATGCCGACCTCGACGCGGCGCGCGCGCAGCTCGACGCTTTCGCGCGCGAGAGCGACCGGATGGCTTTTCAAAATTTCGTGTGGTTGAGCGCCTGGGAGCGCCATATCGGCCGCGCGAGCGGCATCGTTCCGTTCGTCGTCGTCGGCAGCGACCGCGAAGGGACGCCGCTTCTCATGCTTGCCCTCGGCATCGAGACGCGCGGTCTTGCGCGCCGCCTCACCTGGCTCGGCACCGATCAGTGCGACTACAACGGCCCGACGCTGCATAAGCATTTCGCCGAGCGCTTCGCCGCGGACGACTTCGCGGCGCTGTGGGCGCGCATCGTCACGCTGTTGCAAACGCAATCCGGCCACACCTTCGACATCGCCGATCTGGCGAAAATGCCGGAGACGATCGGCGGGCAGCGAAACCCGTTCCTGGCGCTGCCGACCGCGCCCAATCCCAGCGGCGCCTACATCACCAGCCTGGGACAGGACTGGGATGCCTTCTATAGCGAGAAGCGATCGTCGCAGACGCGCAAGAAAGAGCGCCGCCAGCTCAAGCATCTCGCCGAGTTCGGCGCCGTCCAGTTCGTGGACGTGCAGGAGGCGGACGAGCGCAAGCGCACGCTGGAGCTCCTGTTCCAGCAGAAATCGCGCGCGCTTTCCCGCATGGGCGCCGAAGACATTTTCGCGTCACCGGAGCGGCGCGCGTTTTACCTCGACGTCGCGACGAACGACGCGACGCGCGATCTCGTCCATGTCAGCCGATTGGACATCGGAGGCGCCGCCGCCGCCGTCAGCGTCGGACTGAAGGCGGATGGGCGCTATTACCTGATCCTCTCGAGCTACGACGACGGCGAAATCTCGAAGCACGGGCCGGGGCGCGCCCTGCTGCACGAGCTGCTGCGCTACACCATCGCAAACCGGTTTCGATATTTCGATTTCACCATCGGCGACGAGCCGTACAAGATGGACTGGAGCGATACGCGGCTCGTCCTTCACGATCATTTGTCCGCGACGACGCTGCGCGGCTTCATCGCCGTCAAAGCCCTCACCGCGTTCCGCGCCTTGAAGCGCACCATCAAGCAAAATCCGACCATGTGGCTTGCTTTCAGCAAAGCACGCGCCGCGGCCGGACACCTGTTCTCACGATGACACGCCCGGAGACGAACATGCGGCGTATGGATATTGCTATTGTCGGCGGCGGCCTGGCGGGCTCGCTCGCCGCAGTCATGCTGGGGCGCGCCGGCGCGGACGTCACCCTGATCGATCCGCACGAGGTCTACCCGCCGGACTTCCGGTGCGAGAAGCTCGACGGCTCGCAGATCGCGGTCCTGCACAAGACGGGGCTCGCGCCCGCCGTATTCAAGGCGGCGAGCCCGGACGACGAAATCGTCACGGCGCGCGGCGGCAGGATCATCGACCGCCGGCCGCATAACCAGTGCGGCATTCTCTACGACGACCTCGTCAACACGGTGCGCCGCGAAATTCCCGCCGGCGTTACCGTCATCGTCGGCAAGGTGACGGAGATCGCGAACGGCCCCGATCGCCAGTCGCTGACGCTGGCGAACGGCGAGACGCTGTCCGCGCGCCTCGTCGTTCTGGCGAGCGGGCTCAATATCGGCCTGCGGCACATGCTCGGCATCGAACGCGAGCTCCTCAGCGCCTCCCACTCCGTCAGCGTCGGCTTCGACGTGTCTCCGGCCGGCCAGGCCCGCTTTCCGTTCCGGGCGCTCACCTACTACCCGCAGAGCATCGCGGATCGGATGGCGTATCTGTCGATGTTCCCGATCCAATCGGGCATCCGCGCCAATCTCTTCCTCTATCGCGACATGGAGGATCCGCTCCTGCGCATGCTGCGCACCGCACCGCACGAAGCGCTTCTTAGCCTCATGCCGGATCTTGAGCGCGTCACGGGTCCCTTGCAGGTCAACGGATTCGTCAAGATCCGGCCGGTCGACTTGTGCCGCATGCGTAATCCGCTGCGCGACGGCGTGGTGCTCGTCGGCGATGCCTTCGCAACGTCGTGCCCGGCCGCCGGCACGGGGACGAACAAGGTGCTGACCGACATCGAAAGGCTGTGCAACGTCCACATTCCGCACTGGCTTCTGTCGCCGGGCATGGACAGTGCGAAGATCAAGGAGTTCTACGACGATCCGGTGAAGGTCGAGACCGACGCGCAGTCCGAAGCCAAGGCCTTCTTCCTGCGGTCGCTGTCGACAGATCCGGGTTTGCTGTGGGAAGCGCGCCGTCAGATCCGGCGTATCGGGCATGCCGCCGTCGGCGCATTGCGTCGCGCTCGCACAAAGGTGACGCACGCGGCCGGCCCAGTCGGAGAGATCCGTGCGGCGCAAGAGAACCTCATCGCTGTTTCGCCGAGCCTGGATATGTCGGCGATGCCGGGCGGCATCGGCACGATGTCGGATTTGAACACCGCGCGGTCGCGGGCGACCCAGCGTGAAGAGGCACGCTCTTAAGCGCGCGCAAACATGTCGGAATCACCGCCGCTCAGTATCGCGACAAGCCCGATGGAGAGCTTGCGGTCCGCCGCGAGCCGTCTCCATCTCGAAAAGTTGATGTCGCTCTTTTCGTCGGCCTCGCTCGGACGCGCGGCGGGCGGCGCCTTTCTCATCCGCGTCGCGAGCGCGGCGATCGCGTTCTTCACGCAGCCGCTGCTGGCGCGCTGGATGGGCAGCGACGAGTTCGGCATCTACGCCTATGTCTGGACCTGGGCGCTGCTGTTCGGCGGCGTGGTCGATTTCGGTCTCTCCACCGCCGCGCAGCGCTTCATTCCCGAATATCACGGCCGCTCCTCGCTGGCGCTGCTGCGCGGCTTTCTCTCCGGCAGCCGCTGGTTCACCGCCGCCGCGGCGACGGCGGCGGCGCTGCTTGCGGCCGCCACCATCAAGGCCTTCGAGACGTCGCTCGCGCCGAACATCGTGCTGCCGCTCTATCTGGCCTGCGCGACGCTTCCGTTCTGGGGGCTCGCCGTCACGCAGGACGGCATCGCGCGCTCTTACGGCTGGATCGGCGTCGCGCTGCTGCCGCTCTATGTCGTCCGTCCGATCCTGATCCTGGCGCTGGTCCTCGCGGCCTATCTCCACGGCCTCCCCGCGACCGCCGTCAGCGTTCTCATCGCCTCGGTCGTCGCAAGCATCGCGGCGGTCGCGGGCCAGAGCGTGCTCATCAACCGGCGCTTGCGCGAGAATGTCGCCGCCGGCGTCCGGCGTTACGACTTCAAGACGTGGATCGGTGCGTCGCTACCGATCTCGATCGCCGGCGCCTTCTATTTTCTCTTGAGCTATGTCGACGTGCTGGTGCTGCAGGCCTATCGGCCCTCGACCGAGATCGCGATCTACTTTGCCGTTCAGAAACTGATGGCGCTGGTCGCCTTCGTGCATTTCTCGATCGCCGCGACCGTGGCCTATCGATTCTCCGAGCTGCGCGCGAGCGGCGAGAAGAGCGGGATCGCCCGCTTCTATGCGCGCTCGCGCCAGTGGACCTTCTGGCCCTCGCTCGGCGGGGTCTGCATTCTGCTGACGCTGGGATGGCCATTGCTGTGGCTGTTCGGACCCGAATTCGTCTCCGGGTATTTTCTTATCGGCATTCTCGCCATCGGCCTGATGGCGCGCGCCGCCGTCGGGCCGGCGGAGCGGCTGCTGACCATGTACGGACGGCAGAAGGCCTGCGCCGTCGTCTACGCGGCGGCCTTCGCCTGCAATCTCGTGGGCTGTTTCGCGCTGATCCCGCGCCTCGGCGCCGCGGGGGCGGCCACTTCAACCACGCTTGCGCTGATCCTGGAATCGGCCGCGCTCTTTCTTTTGACCAGGCGGCAGTTGACGCAAAGCGACGCGGCCGGGATAAAGAACATCGAAGGCGTAACTTGAGCGCCGCTCGGAAGCCGCATGGGGGCGAAGCCGGGAGCACGGCGCATGGCGCGCATCACTGTCAACGGCACCGCGCATGACGTCGATGCGGACGCCGATACGCCGCTGCTCTGGGTCATCCGTGAGCACGTCGGGCTGACGGGGACGAAATACGGCTGCGGCATCGCGCAGTGCGGCGCATGCACCGTGCATATCGACGGCGAGGCCGTGCGCTCCTGCAGCGTCACGCTCGATTCGATCGGGCCGGATCAGAAGATCGTCACCATCGAGGGCCTTTCCCCCGACGCGTCGCATCCGGTGCAGAAGGCTTGGCTGACGCACGACGTGCCGCAATGCGGATACTGCCAGAGCGGCATGATCATGGCCGTCGCCGCCTTCCTGAAGGAGAATCCGAAGCCGACCGATGCCGATATCGACGCGGCGATCACCAATATCTGCCGCTGCGGAACGTTCCCGCGCGTGCGCGCCGCGATCCACGCCGCCGCGAACGGGCGCGCCTGATCCCGTTTTCGCCGCGCCTTCCGCCCGACATCAACCGCGCGCCGTGCTGATCGACATGCGCTGGCGCGGAAGGCGGGACGAAGATCGAAAGTTTGCCACGCATTGGACGCCGACGACCGCGAGCGTGACGGCAAGCACCCACCACGCCGGGCGTATTTCGATGTCGAGCGCCCAGTTCGCCTCAAGGACGCGCCAGGGATCGACGCCGGTCTTCACACCGAACCATAAGGCCTCCAGCGCCGCGGTGAGCAGCGCGGACGCGCATGCGAGCGCGGTCAAGCCGATCCAGCCGGGCGCCGCCCCCGCCATCCGCTGCCACAGGCGATAGCCGAACAGCCACAGGGTCAGGCCGGCCATCACGGTCGGCTCGTAGATGTCGATCTTCTTCTGCAGCATGAAGTGGATGATCGCGAGCACCGCGACGAGGTAGACGAGGCGGTGCAGCGTGTTCCAGCGCGGCCCCATGCGGCGGATGACGGCATCGAACGACGTCGCGCCGAGCGCGATCAAGCCGACGAGCGCGACGAAGCCGATGGTGAGATAGAAGCGCAGCGCGATCTCGCTCGCCACGACGAAGAGGTTGAACTTCTGATCGAGGACGTAGAGCGAGAGATGCAGCAGCGCGTAGGCCATCGCCGCGACGCCGAGGGTGCGGCGCGCGAGGATCAACTTTCCGGCGCCGAGAATGCGCCGCGCCGGGGAGACCAACAGCGACAGCAAGAGCAGACGCACCGCCCATTCGCCGGTGAAGTGGATCGCCTCGGTGATCGGCCGCGCGCCGAGATCGTGC
>JBDHSU010000134.1:0-10915 GCA_039808325.1 Variibacter sp.
GAAATTGAAAACGTGACTCACCGCCGGGATGTCGAGGCCGCGGGCCGCGACGTCGGAGGCGACGAGGATGGTCGCCTCGCCTTTGCGGAACGCGTCGAGCGCCGCCATGCGGGCCGGCTGCTCCATGTCGCCGTGCAGGGCGACGGCGTTGAAGCCATGCTTGGCAAGCGAGCGCTGGAGCAGGGCCACATCGCGCTTGCGGTTGCAGAAGATGATCGCGTTCTGCATCTCGGCAGCGCCGCGCAGAAGCTGCCGCAGCATCGCGCGCTTCTCATGCGGCTCGCCGCCGCAGGACACCAGGGACTGGGTGATCGTGCTGGCCGTGGTCGCCGGGCGGGCGACTTCGACGCGTTGCGGATTGTGCAGGAAGGTGTCGGCGATGCGCTGGATTTCCGGCGGCATCGTCGCGGTGAAGAAAAGCGTCTGGCGCGTGAAGGGAACCAGTTTGCCGATACGCTCGATGTCGGGAATGAAGCCCATGTCGAGCATGCGGTCGGCTTCGTCGATGACGAGAAGTTCGACGCCGGTGAGGAGAAGGCCGCCGCGCTCGGTATGGTCGAGGAGGCGACCCGGCGTCGCGATGAGGACGTCGACGCCGCGGGTGAGCTTGATGTCCTGGTTGCCGAAGGAGACGCCGCCGATGAGGAGCGCGACGTTGAGCTTATGCTTGGCGCCGTATTTCTCGAAATGCTCGAAGACTTGCGCGGCAAGCTCGCGCGTCGGCTCGAGGATCAGCGTGCGGGGCATGCGCGCCCGCGCGCGGCCTTTCTCGAGCTTGGTGAGCATCGGCAGGACGAACGCCGCCGTCTTGCCGGTGCCGGTCTGCGCAATGCCGAGCACGTCCCGGCCTTCGAGGACGTAGGGAATGGCTTGCTGCTGGATCGGGGTGGGGTTGGTGTAGCCAGCGGCCGCAACGGCTGTGACGACCTTGTCGGACAGGCCGAGCTGGGAAAAGGGCATGGAACCTCGGAAGATGGGCTGCCCGGAAAAAGGTTGCCGCGCATCGCAGGCAACAGGGACGGGGCGCTGCAATGGCAGCCGAATCTTGCGTTCGCTCCAGTCTGAGCCGAACATAACGAGAAATATGGCAAAGTCAATATGTTGCAGCGCAACAAACTGGCTTAATCATTACTATTTTGCGTGAATCCGGAGGTGAGGGCGGTGGCATCGACCCCAATTCTGCTCATTCCGGGCCTGAATTGCTCGGCGCGGCTCTATGCCGCGCAGATTCCGGCGCTTTGGCCGTTCGGGCCCGTGACCGTCGCCGACCACCGGTGCGACGACGGCATGGCGGCGATCGCCGCCCGCATCCTCGCGGCCGCGCCGCCGCGCTTTGCCTTGGCCGGGCTGTCGATGGGCGGCTACATTGCGTTCGAGATCCTGCGGCAGGCGCCCGAACGGGTCGCCAGGCTGGCGCTGCTCGACACCGGCCCAGGCGTCGACGACGCGGCGCGCAAGGTCGTGCGCGACGCGCAGATCGCCGGGACGCGCGCCGGCCGCCATATGGAGATCACCGAGACGCTCTATCCGCGCTACGTGCATCCGAGCCGCCACGCGGACGCGGCGCTCCAGCGCATCGTGCACGCGATGGCGGAGGACACCGGCGCCGACGCCTTCGTGCGCCAGCTCACGGCGATCAAGACGCGCGCGGATGCGCGGCCGCTGCTTCCGGGCATCGCGTGCCCGACGCTCGTCCTCGTCGGCGACCATGACGAGGCGACGCCGCCGGCGCTGTCGCGGGAGATGGCGGAAGCGATCCCGGGCGCGTCGCTTGTCGTCGTTCCGGAATGCGGGCACCTCTCGACGCTCGAGAAGCCGGACGCCGTCAACGCGGCGCTGGTTCATTGGATGAAGACCTGAGGCAGGACCTTGATGATCCCCAACAGTTGGAAGACGCTCGATTTCGACCTCGGCGAGAACGCGGAGCTGCTGCGCCGGACCGCCACGGATTTCGCGCAGGCGGAAATCGCGCCGCGCGCCGACGAGATCGACCGGACGAACACGTTTCCGCGCGACCTGTGGCCGAGGATCGGGGCGCTCGGTCTGCACGGCATCACGGTCGAGGAGGAGTTCGGCGGCTCGGGCCTTGGCTATCTCGAGCACTGCATCGCGATGGAGGAGATTTCGCGCGCGTCGGGCTCGGTGGGGCTTTCCTACGGCGCGCACTCGAACCTGTGCGTCAACCAGATCCGCAGGAACGGCAACGACGCGCAGAAGCGCAAATATCTGCCGAAGCTCATTTCCGGCGAGCATGTCGGCGCGCTCGCGATGTCGGAGCCGGGTTCGGGCTCCGATGTCGTCTCGATGCGCACGCGCGCGGAGAAGAAAGGCGACCGCTACGTCCTCAACGGTTCGAAGATGTGGATCACCAACGGGCCGGAGGCGGAGACGCTCGTCGTCTATGCCAAGACCGATCCGAGCGCGGGCCCGCGCGGCATCACCGCGTTCCTGATCGAGAAGGGGATGAAGGGCTTCTCCACCGCGCAGAAGCTCGACAAGCTCGGCATGCGCGGCTCCGACACTTGCGAACTCGTGTTCGAGGATTGCGAGGTGCCGCAGGAGCATGTGCTCGGCAAGGTCAACGAGGGCGTGCGCGTGCTGATGTCGGGTCTCGACTACGAGCGCGTCGTGCTCGCCGCCGGCCCGCTCGGGCTGATGCAGAACTGCCTCGACGTGGTCATCCCTTACGTGCACGAGCGCAAGCAGTTCGGCCAGCCGATCGGCGCGTTCCAGATCATGCAGGCCAAGCTCGCCGACATGTATGTGACGATGAATGCCTGCAAGGCTTACGTCTACACGGTGGCGAAAGCCTGCGACCGCGGCGAGACGACGCGCGAGGACGCGGCCGGCGCGATCCTCTATGCGGCGGAGAAGGCGACGCAGGTGGCGCTCGACGGCATCCAGTGCCTCGGCGGCAACGGCTACATCAATGAATTTCCGACCGGGCGCATCCTGCGCGATGCGAAACTTTACGAGATCGGCGCCGGCACCAGCGAGATCCGCCGCATGCTGATCGGGCGCGAGCTGTTCGAGAAGACGTCCTGACGGATCGGCGCCACACGCCGAACATTTGACAGCGCGGCGTGGGTGCCGCGTATTGAGGCATTCAAGGAACTCGCCATGCAAATCATCGAAGCGAACGGGGCCAGGATTCCGGCGGTGGGACTCGGCACCTGGCAACTGTCCAGCGACACCGCCCTCAACACGGTCAGCGAGGCGCTCAAGCTCGGCTATCGCCACGTCGATACGGCGGCGATGTATGGCAACGAGGCGGAGGTCGGCGAAGGCATCCGCGCCTCCGGCGTCAAGCGTGAGGACGTGTTCCTGACCACCAAGGTTCCGCGGCAGAGCATCGGCGCCGGCGACCTCGAGCGCGCCGTCGAGGAGAGCCTGAAGAAGCTGAAATTTCCCAGCGTCGATCTGATCCTCATCCATTGGCCGAACGACGAGATCCCGCTCGCGGAATCGATTGCCGCGCTCAACAACGTGAAACGCAACGGGCTGGCGCGGCACATCGGCGTGTCGAACTTCACGGTGGCGCTGCTGGAGGAGGCGGTGAAGCTGAGCAAGGAGCCGCTCGTCACCAATCAGATCGAGCTGCATCCCTTCATCGACGGCGACAAGATCGTCGCGGCGTGCCGCAGGCACAAGCTGTCCGTCACCGCTTATTGCCCGGTGGCGCGCGGCAACGCCGCTGGCAACGACGTGCTGGCGCGCGTCGGCAAAGCGCACGGCAAAAGCGCGGCGCAGGTGTCGCTGCGCTATCTCGTGCAGCAGGGGTTCGTGGTCATCCCGCGCACCTCGAAGGTGGAGCACCTCAAGGACAACCTCGCGATCTTCGACTTCGCCCTGTCGCACGCGGAAATGGGCGAGGTGCATGCGCTGTCACACCCCGGCGGCCGCGTCGTGAAGGTCGGCTTCGCGCCGGCGTGGGATTGAGCGAGCGCATGCAGAAGGAGGGGGCGCTCGTCTTGTTCTCGGGCGGACAAGACTCGACGGTCTGTCTCGCCTGGGCGCTGTCGCGCTTCAGGCGCGTCGAGACGATTGGATTCGGTTACGGCCAGCGCCACGCCATCGAGCTCGAGGTGCGGCCGCGTGTGCGCGAGATGGTCGCGAACCTGCATTCGCAATGGCGGGAGCGGCTCGACGACGATCATGTGCTCGACCTCGATACGCTCGGGCGGATTTCCGAGACGAGCCTGACCCGGGAAACGGCCATCGCCTTCGCCGATAGCGGACTGCCGAACACGTTCGTTCCGGGACGCAATCTCGTCTTCTTTACGTTCGCCGCCGCCGTCGCCTATCGGCGCGGACTGAAGCACCTCGTTGCCGGGATGTGCGAGACTGACTTCTCCGGATATCCGGACTGCCGCGACGATACGCTCAAGGCGATGCAAGTCGCGCTGAGCTTGGGGCTCGATCGTCGCTTCGTCATCGACACGCCGCTGATGTGGATCGACAAGGCCGCGACCTGGGAGCTCGCCTCCGAACTCGGCGGCGACGCTCTCGTGAAGCTCATCGTGGAGGAGACGCACACCTGCTATCTGGGCGAGCGCACTCGCCGGCATGCATGGGGCGCCGGCTGCGGAACTTGCCCGGCCTGCGCGCTGCGCGCGCAAGGATTTGCCAAGTGGCAAGAACGCAGGGGCGCGCGCGCGTAACGAACTCCCTTCTTCACCGCGTTTTCCGGTTTGTCGCCCTTTCTGCGGCGAACCGATTCCCACTTCATCGCAAAACGCTCTATGGTCTGCGCCTCTTCATACCGTTTAAGCGAGATTTCCGATGTCCCCTCTGCCATCCAGCATTGCCGATAGCCTGCATGCGGTTTCCACCGCGACCCTGACGACCGTTCTCTTGAAGCGCGGCATTCGGCGAAGTTGGATGCGGGGACCGAAACCGATCGCTCAGGGCTACAAGCGCGCCGTCGGGCGTGCCTTCACGCTGCGGTTCGTGCCCGCGCGCGAGGATCTCGCGACGCCGGAATCCTGGGCGTCGCCGAAGTCGACGCGCGGCGCCATCGAGGCGATGCCGGAAGGCGTCATCGCCGTCGCGGACGCGATGGGCGTGACGGACGCCGGAATCTTCGGTGACATCCTGGTCGCGCGCATGAAGAAACGCGGCGTGCAGGCGCTGGTCACCGACGGCGTCATGCGCGATATCGCCGGCGTGCTCGGAACCGGACTTCCGGTCTGGGGCTCGGGCGCCGCGGCGCCGCCTTCGGTTGCGAGCCTGACCTTCGTCGGGTGGCAGGAGCCGATCGGCTGCGGCGGCATCGCGATCTTCCCCGACGACGTGATCGTCGCCGACGACGACGGCGCGGTGGTCATTCCGCAGGCGATCGTCGAGGAGGTCACGCAGGCGGCCGTCGAGCAGGAGCGGTTCGAGACCTGGGCCGTCGGCGAAGTCGAGAAGGGCGTGCCGTTGCCGGGGCTCTATCCGCCGAACGCCGAGACGAAGGCGCGCTACGAGCGCGAGATCAAGCGATAGCGGACAGGGGCGCACCGGCGGCGGGCGGCAGGCGTCATGTTCTTCCTCGCCTCGAAGCTCTTCGACTTCGTTGCCACGCCGTCGAATGTCCTGATCTGCTGCGTCGTCGCCGGCGGCGTCCTTCTTTCGACGCGCTTTACGCGCGCCGGGCGAAGGCTGGTGCTCGTCGCCGGCGTCCTGTTGTTGCTTTTTGGCGTCACGCCGTTGGGCAAGCTGCTGATCCTGCCGCTCGAGCAGCGCTTTCCGCCATGGGATCCGGCGGGCAAAGCGCCCGACGGGATCATTGTTCTTGGCGGCGCAGTGGAGCCGGCCTTTCTCGATCGTGGCGTGCATTCGCTGCTGAATGAATCGGCCGAGCGCGTCACCGCGGCGGTCGATCTCGCGCGCCGGTATCCCGAGGCCAGGATCGTTCTCTCGGGCGGCAACGCCTCGATCCTCCCCGGCGGCCGGCATACCGAGGGCGACGCGACGGCCGCGCTTCTCGAAGCGCTCGGCGTCGCGCGCGCGCGTCTCATCGTCGAGGATCGCTCGCGGACCACGGCGGAGAACGCAACCTTCAGCAAGGCGGTGGCCGCGGCGAAGCCGGGCGAGCGCTGGCTATTGGTCACATCGGCCAATCATATGCCGCGCGCCATCGGCACCTTTCGCAAGGCCGGTTTCCCGGTCGAGGCCTTCCCCGTCGACATGAAGACGAGCGGACCGGACGATCTCATGCGTCCCTTCCGCACGATGAGCAGTGGCTTGAAACTGACGGATACGGCCATGCACGAATGGATCGGCCTCATCGGCTACTGGCTGGCGGGGCGCACCAGCGCGCTTTTTCCCGGCCCGCTGCCGGAAAAGCCCTGATCCGGCGCGGTTCGCCGACGGTTTATGGTTTACGATTTGTTAAGGCGACGCGGCCCAGTTTGCGCCCGGGCAGGGCGGGGTGAACAGGCCGGCAGCGATCGGCCGCGACGAGGAGTTGCGACATGTTTCTCTATACCGCGCACACCCAAGGCACCCAGCATACCTCCGGCGCGGTGCTGCGATGGGCATTGACGGCGGCTATCGCGGCGGGCGCCTTCGCGTATATTCTCGGCCATCTCCTGCCGATGACCTCCAGCTAAAGGGGAACGTTCATGGCCCAGCAGATCACGACCGGCGTCAAAGCGCTGGTTGACGCCGCGGAGCGCGAAATTGAAACGCTGCCCGTCGGCGAAGCGATCAAGCTGCAGGGCCGCGACGACATTGTGCTCGTCGACATCCGCGATATTCGCGAACTGCAGCGCGACGGAAAGGTGCCGGGCGCGTTTCACTGTCCGCGCGGCATGCTGGAATTCTGGATCGATCCGGCAAGCCCCTATCACAAGGATGCGTTCGCTCAGGACAAGAAGTATGTGTTCTTCTGCGCCGGCGGGTTGCGTTCCGCGCTCGCCGCGCAGACGGCGCAGCGAATGGGCCTGAAGCCGGTCGCGCATATCGAGGGCGGATTCGGCGCGTGGAAAAAGGCCGGCGGCCCCGTCGAGGCGGCGCCCGCGAAAAAGTAGACCGCAGACGCCCTGCCTCTTCGCGCGATCGATCTTCCTCGCGGGATTTTCGCGAACCACAACGCGCGCCCCCGGGCGCGGGGCGTATCGCGGCGCGCGTGCATGGCCTTCGCCCGTGCGCGCCTGTCTGCGCGTCGGCCGATCATATGCTCGTGAGCGGCCTTTTTTCTTGCAATGGCCGCGCGTAAAAATGACGCATCGCGTCGCGGCCGCCTGCCGGCTCGGCGCGAAAGGGGGGCGACATCGCGGTTCTGGGGTGTCGCCAAATGCGAAGACTTTCGTCGGTATTTCTTGCTGCCTTTCTTGCCTTGAATGGCGTCGCGGCACTCGGTGTCGCGGCGCGGGCCGAGGATGCGTCCGCGCCCGCCATAAAAGGACTTTATCTTCTCACCGATTATCCTGCCGTCACGGTGCGGCCGGGGACGACGTCGACCATTCCGCTGAAGCTGCAGAACTATGGCCTGGCTCCGGAGCGGCTTTCGCTGAAGCTTTCCGGCGTGCCCGCCGGCTGGTCCGCGACGCTGCTCGGCGGCGGCCAGCCGGTCGCCGCGGCGATGGCGCCGACCAACGGCAATGTCGCGCTGCAACTGCGCCTCGACGTGCCGAAAGATGCGCAGATGGGCACGCAGACCATCACCGTGAACGCCGAAGGGCAGGGGCAGAACGTCAGCCTGCCGGTCGCGATCGCGCTGGCGAAGGAATTGCCGGCGAAGCTGACCTTGCAGCCGAAGCTTCCGTCGCTGCGCGGCAGCGCGAAATCGAGCTTCGACTATCAACTCACCATCAAGAACGACAGCGGCCGCAATCTGCTCGTGAGCTTTGCGGCGCAGGCGCCGCATAATTTCGAGACGTCGTTCACCGAATCCTACGGCAGCCAGGAACTCAGCTCGATCCCGATCGAGGCTGGACAGTCGAAGGACATCAAGCTGAAGGTGCGCCCGCCGAGCACGATCGGCGCGGGACGCTACCCGGTGTCGGTCACGGTCTCGGCGGAGGACGCGACGGCGAAGACCGACCTCGCGCTCGAGATCGTCGGGCAGCCGCGGCTGCACATCTCCGGCCGCGACGGCTTGATGAGCGCGCAGGCACAGGCGGGCAAGCAGTCGACGGTGCCGGTCGTCGTCACCAATGACGGCAGCGCGCCGGCGGAGACGGTGGAGCTTTCCGGTTCCGGCCCGAGCGGCTGGAAAGTGGAGTTCGAGCCGAAGACGATCGAGCGTATCGCGCCGAACCAGCACACCGAGGTGCAGGCGCTGATCACGCCGTCGCTCAAGTCGCTGGCCGGCGATTACATGGCGTCGCTGCGGGCATCCTCGCAGGGCGACCAGGCGTCCGGCGACTTCCGGGTGACGGTCTCGACCTCGACGATGTGGGGCGTCGCCGGCGCCGGCATTCTCGGTATCGCTCTGCTCATCATGGTCGGCGCGGTCGCCAGGTTCGGCCGCCGATGAGCGAGAATGTCATCGAGGCGATGGACCTCACCCGGCGGTACGACAACGCGACCGTTGTCGACCGCATCTCGTTCGCCGTCGGCCGCGGGGAAGTCTTCGGACTTCTCGGGCCGAACGGCGCCGGCAAAACCACGACCATCCTGATGATGCTCGGCCTGACGGAGGTGTCGGACGGCAGCATTCGCGTGCTCGGGCGCGACCCGACGCGCGAGCCGCTCGCGGTGAAGCGCGCCGTCGGCTACCTGCCGGACGAAGTCGGCTTCTACGACAATCTGACCGCAGCCGAAAACCTCGCTTATACGGCGCGGCTGCTCGGGCTGTCGGCGTCGGAGCGGCGCGTGCGCATCGCCGACGCGCTCGGGCGCGTGCGCTTGCGCGATGTCGCGGACAAGCGTGTCGCCACCTTCTCGCGCGGCATGCGGCAGCGGCTCGGCCTCGCCGAGATCGTGATGAAGCGGGCGCAGATCGCCATCCTCGACGAGCCGACATCGGGCCTCGACCCGCAGGCGACGGAGGAGTTCCTCGAGATGATCCGCACGCTCAAGGCGGAAGGCGTCACCGTCCTGCTTTCGTCGCATCTGCTCGAGCGGGTGCAGCGTGTGTGCGATCGCGTGGCGCTCTTCCAGAACGGCAGGATCGCGCTGATGGGAACGGTCGCGGACCTGGCGCGGCAGGTGCTGGGCGGCGGGTTCGCGGTCGAAGTCGAAGCGAGCGGCGTTGGGCTCGTCGACCGGCTGGCGGCGGTCGCCGGCGTGCGCAAGGTGGAGCAGCCCGGGCGCGACCGCTACCGTCTCATCGCCGACCGCGACGTGCGTCCGGACGCGGCGAAGGCGGTCGTCAACGGCGGCGGCGCGCTGCGCCAGCTCTCCGGCGACGAGCCGAGCCTCGACGCCATCTATGCGCACTATTTCCAGGCGCAGGACGCGGAACAGGAGAGGGTGCGCAATGCGGCGTGAAGGCTCACCCTGGCAAGGCCTTGGCACGGTGACGCTCAAGGAGCTTGCCGACCATCTCTCCAGCGCGCGCATGCGCGTGCTGGAATGGCTCGTCATCCTCACCGCGTGCGCGGCCCTCTACGGCGCGATCCGCCAACTGCGCGACACGACGGCGGAAGATCCGTTCGTGTTCCTGCGGCTGTTCACGGTGGCGCGCGCGCCGCTGCCGTCGTTCGTCTCGATCCTCGGCTTCCTCATTCCGTTGATGGCGATCGGCCTCGGCTTCGATGCCGTCAACGGCGAGCACAATCGGCGCACGCTGAGCCGCATCCTCTCGCAGCCGATCTATCGCGATGCGCTGCTGCTCGGAAAGTTCCTCGCCGGGCTGGCGACGCTCGCGATCAGTCTCGTATGCCTGTGGCTGCTGGTGATCGGGCTCGGCCTGTTGTTGCTCGGCATTCCGCCGGGCGGACAGGAGATCGCCCGTTCGCTGGCGTTCCTTGTCGTAGCGCTCGCCTATGCCGGCGTGTGGCTCGCCTTCTCGATGCTGTTCTCGATCATCTTCCGCTCGCCGGCGACGGCGGCGCTGGTGACGCTCGGCATCTGGCTGTTCCTCACGGTGCTCTGGCCGATGCTGGCGCCGGCGCTGGCGCAGCTCATCGCGCCGCCCGACCTCACATCGCTGATGATGGGGCAGCCGAGCCTCGACACGCTGCAATGGACGCAGACGCTGAGCCGGCTCTCGCCCAATCACCTGTTCGCGGAAGCCGTCATCGCCATCCTGAGTCCGATGACGCGCACGCTCGGCCCCGTCTTCCTGGAGCAGTTGCAGGGCGCGGTGATGGGCACGCCCCTGCCGCTCGGCCAGAGCCTCGCGATCATCTGGCCGCAGGCGGTGAGCCTGATGGCGGCGACGATCCTGCTGTTCGTGGCGGGCTACGTCGTGTTCCAGCGGCAGGAGGTGAGGGCGTAAGTGCTTCGCGAGCCCGCAGGATGACGGATAACGGGCCGCGTCAGCGGGACCCCCAGCGGAAAAGCATATGGCCGGGCAAGCCCGGCCATATCTCCGTCTGTGCTCTGTTCGGCAGCCGAGGCGTCACACCTTCAGCAGCGGCACCTTCGGCACCGAGCCGCGGCGCGGACCGCCGCCGCCGCTTCCGCCGCCCTTCGGGGCTGCGGGCTTCGTCCGGCGAACCGGGGATCGGCGCTTCGCTTTCGGGCGGCGCGGCTCCGGCAGCTTCTCCGGCTTCGGCGTGACCGGCCCGTCGAGATACTCGAAGGCGAGCTTGTCCTTGCCCGTCTCCTCGTCCTTGACGAGCACAACCCGCACATGGCCGCCGCTCTTGAGCCGGCCGAAGAGGACCTCGTCCGCGAGGGGCTTCTTGATGTGCTCCTGGATCATGCGGCCCATGGGCCGCGCGCCCATCTGCTCGTCGTAGCCGTTCTCGACCAGCCATTTGGACGCTTCATCCGACAACGAGATGGTGATGTCGCGGTCGCCGAGCTGTGCCTC
>JBDHSU010000135.1:0-10868 GCA_039808325.1 Variibacter sp.
GCGTATCGATGAGGTTGAGGATGTAGTCCTTGCCGTCCTTCGCGCGGTAGGTCAGGCGCACGGTCTGCGCCTTGATCGTGATGCCGCGCTCGCGCTCGATGTCCATCGAGTCGAGCACCTGCTCCTTCATCTCGCGCGCCTCGAGGCCGCCGGTGAGCTGGATCAGGCGGTCGGCAAGCGTCGACTTCCCATGGTCGATATGGGCGACGATCGCGAAGTTGCGGATATTCTCGATGGGGCTGGCCGTCATGGCGCGCGCAATAGCATTCGCCCGTGCCAAGGGGAAGGGTTCGGCCCTTACCGGTTGGGCGCGCCCCCTTTTGGCGCCGTTCGCGGCCGGGGGCGAGGCGTTCGCCGCGCAAGCGCGGCAGAGCAGGCTACCCGCAGGTGGATTCGGTGAATGTCGGTCGCGGCGCGTCCCACTGCGTGCCGATCTCGGCCGCGACGCGCTCCAGCTTCGCCTGGGCGCGCACCAGCCCCATGATCTTGCCGAGCGCGGTCCCGGCGACGGCCCCGGCCGCGAGAACGCCGGCGTCCGCCCAGCCGAAGCCGGGGTCCCCCGCACCGGCGACGGCAAGCCAGAGGCCGGACAGGAGGAGGCCGCTTATCGTGCCCAGCGAAGCCTCGCCGCAGGCGCAGGCGCCGTAGGCGCGGTTCAGTTGCCGCTCCCACCTTGCGCGCTGCTCCTCGCTCAGCGTGTCGGTCTCGAACCGGATGATTCCGCGCGGGCGCGGCTGCATCAGCGGCATCACCGACAGCGCGCGCAGGTCCGCCGGTGTGCGGATGACGCGATAAACGTCTTCCATCGCTCCCCCCTCAGAAATACGTCACGTGCTTGGAGGCGCGCACCGCCAGCACCTGCCAGTCGTACATCTGAAAATCCATGACGTTGCCGATGGTCGGTCGTGGCGTGCCCATCAGGTTGGTCGGATTGTCGTTTGAATCGAGGTGCCAGAGGTTGGTCGCGTGCCCGAGCTCGTGGCAGGTCACGCGCCGCGCATCCTCGACCGGAGGCATGATGGGCCCTCCCGGCGAGAGCGGCGTCGGCGACGTGACGGTGACGAAGTCCACGATCCATTGGCCGCAGCCGTCGCGGCCACCGGCGATGCTGCGCACGAAGAAGACGCTGACCGGGCCGCCGTACCCGATGATTCGCCGCCAGGCGCCGTAGAAGCAGTAGGTCGTCATCAGCAGGTTGAACTTCGATCCGGCGGTGCCGAGGTCGGCGGCGAAGCCGTCCGCGTTGCACGAAGGATCGAGCGTGTCGACGTCGCCCGGCTCGCGGCGCAGCACGGTGATCCAGTCCGCGGTCACGGTCGGCGCGTCGCCGAAGCCGGTCGCGTATTGGAACGGCGCCGACGGCATCAGCCGGATGTTGGCGTCGCGCTTGAGGATGTTGGCGGCGACCTGCAACTGGTCCACCGCGTAATTGATGTCCGAGAGAACGGGATTCGAGCGCTCGTCCGCCAGCACCACGGCGCACACGCGCAGGCGCTTCTCGGGGCGGACGCCAATCAGCCCGATCAGCGAGTCGAAGAGCGAGACGATCGCCCAGAAGATGGCCGTCCCGAGACTGAGCCCCCAGCGGATCAAGCCGCCGATGAGCGGGATCGAGAGAATGATCGAAAGGAAGGCCGCGATCCCGGAGAGCACCCAGCCGAAGATGCTTTCGATCGTCACGCCGGCGAAGTTGACGACGGCGGTCGCCACGTCCCATGCGATGCAGATGGCGGTCGTTGTGATCGCCCACCCGACGCAGACGACTTTCGCGATCCATACGAAGCCGTGGCAGACGATATTGGAGACCCAGACCGATACCCTGCAGATCAGGGAGATGATCTTGCAGCCCCAACTGCACGGCCACCAGTCGCAACAGTTGCGGTCCCACGAACGGCATTCGCTATAGCCGTCGTCGCGCCAGTCGTTGCACTCGTCGTGACCTTGGTCTTCCCACGAATTGCAGCGTTTGTGGCGCTGCTCGCCCCACTTCAAGCATTTCGGCATTGTCGCCCCCCGGCGATGCGTCGAAGCTATGTCGGATTCTTCGATGAAGCTAAACGGTCGTCGCGAACTCCACGTGGGTCAGTCTGATAAGGCTCAGCCAGCGAAGCGTAGTTTTAGGCGAGGCAACCGGCAAGGCGAGGGGGGACGCTTGTCCCCGCTGCGCACAGATCACGCCGACGTCGTTTGACAGAGGCCGAACGGTACGGCGATGCGGTCGGCGCTAGACGTCGATCAGGACGCCGGCATTGAGCAGCCCCTGCGGATCGAGCGTCTTCTTCGCCGCGCGCAGCGCTTCGGCGAAGAGAGGCGGGCGCTGGCGGTCGTACCAGGGACGATGGTCGCGCCCGACCGCATGGTGATGCGTGACGGTGCCGCCGTTGTCGATCACCGCATCGAGCGCGCGCGACTTGATTGCGAGCCACTGCTCCGCGAGTTGCCCGTGCTTGCCGAGCGCATGGAACGAGAAGTAGGGCGCCGGCCCGTCCGGATAGACGTGGGTGACGCGGCAGGTGACGTTGCCCGCTTGGCCGGACACGTCCTTCACCGCTTGCGCCGTCGCGTCCTTCACCGCGTCGTGGAACGCTTCGAAGCGGTCCCAGGTGATCGACGTTTCGAACGTGTCGTCGATGATGCCCATCGGCAGCGTCACTTCACGGATGTACGGCATCCGTATGAAGGCGGTGCGCCAGCGGTCCGCCGCGCCCGCGCGATGCGCGTCGGCGCCGCCGATCTCGCCGGCGTCGCCGCCGTGGTCGCGGCAGCATTCGAGCGCGCGCGCCATCCACGCGGCGACATCGTGATCGCCGGATTCGAAAGCGAGCACCATCAGCGCGAACGAGCCGTCGCCCGCGCCGGTGTTCTTTGCCTCCTGCGGGTCGAGGATGCGGCAGTTCGCGGGATAAAGTCCGGACTGCGAAACGGCGCGCAGCGCCCGCGCGGCGGTGAAGAAATCCGGAAATAGCACCGCTCCGCCGGCGCGGAACTTCGGCCGGTCCTGCAGCCGCACCCAGGCGCGCGTGATGACGCCGAGGATACCTTCCGAGCCGATGAACATGCGGTCGGGCGAAGGGCCGGCGCCGGAGCCGGGCAGACGCCGCGTTTCGACGATGCCTTTCGGCGTCACGACACGCAGCGATTCCACGAGATCGTCGATATGCGTGTAGAGCGTCGCGAAGTGTCCGCCCGAACGTGTCGCGATCCAGCCGCCGAGCGTCGAATATTCGAAGCTCTGAGGGAAGTGCCGCAAGGTCACGCCATGCGGTTTGAGCTGCGCTTCGAGCGCGGGGCCATAGGTGCCGCCGTCGATCAGCGCCGCGCGCGACGCCTTGTCGACCTCGACCACCTGGCCCATGCCGCGCATGTCGAGCGAGACCGCCGCCTTCTGCCCGCGCTCGATGCGGGGCTCGGTGCCGCCGCAGACGCTTGAGCCGCCGCCGTAGATGGCGACGGACGCCTGCGCGCTGCCCGCCCAGTCGAGCACCGCCGCGACCTCGGCTTCGCTGCGCGGCGTGGCGACGACGTCGGGCGCCGGCGAAAAATCGCCCGCCATCGCGCGTACATAGTCGGGGAACGACTGCGCATAGGTGTGCGTGAGACGGTCGTGATGGTCGTTCGAACAGACCGCCGCGAGCGAAGCCGGCGGCATGATGCGTGGCGGTGCGAGCTTGATATCCGCTTCCTTGGCGACGGGGACGGTCTCGAAATCGGCCCGGCCGAAGCGCGCACGGTTGGTTGCGAGCGCGAACGCCTTCTCATCCTCGCTCAGGCCCTCGCCCTGCGAGCCCCATCCGAAATGCTTGCGGCGCGCTGCCATGACGTCTCCTCGCTCTTATTTTGCTACTGTGGCCGCAGACGGCGCCAGGGCCGCCGCGGCCCATGGTGCATGCCCCGTCGGGACGCGGCAAGCGCACCGGCAGCGAGGCTGCAACGATAATGTAGGAGGCGCGGATGAACGACATGGCCGGCTACGCCACACATGAGGTCTTGAACCAGCCGCCTCCGCTCGCGGACTACGATGCCTACGCGACCGACCAGGCGCTCAAGGCCGCGGTGAACGTTTTCGATGCGGGGTGGGCCGAAACGAAATTCTCGGCGTGCGGGCGCACCGTCGGCTCCGCCGAGGTGCAGGAACTCGCGCGGCAGGCGAACCGCAACCTCCCGGAACTGCGCACGCACGACCGCTTCGGCAACCGCGTCGATCGCATCGACTTCCATCCAGCCTGGCATGGGCTGATGAAGCTCGCGATCGGACAGGAGGCGCATTCGCTCGCCTGGACGGCAAAGCGCGAGGGCGCGCAGGTCGCGCGCGCCGGCATTGCCTACCTCTGGAACCAGGGCGAGAACGGCATCTGCTGTCCGATCAGCATGACATATGCGGCGGTGCCGGTGTTGCGGCAGGATGCGGCGATTGCGGCGGAATGGGAGCCGCGCATCCTTTCCACCCGGTATGACGGCCGCCAGACGTGCGCCGCGGACAAGACCGGCGCCACCGTCGGCATGGCGATGACCGAGAAACAGGGCGGCTCGGATCTGCGCCAGACGCAGACGGTCGCGCGGCCGAACGGCGACGGCACCTGGTCGATCACCGGGCACAAATGGTTCTTCTCGGTGCCGCAGTCCGACGTGTTCCTCACGCTCGCGCGCACCGAGAGCGGGGTCTCCTGCTTCGTCGTTCCCGGCTGGCTGGAGGACGGGTCGCGCAACCGCCTGATGCTGCAGCGGCTCAAAGACAAGTGCGGCAACAAGTCGAACGCGTCGTCGGAAGTGGAATTCCGCGGCGCCGTCGGCCGGCTTCTCGGCGAGGAAGGGCGCGGCATCCGCACCATCATCCAGGTGACGCATCTCACGCGCCTCGATTGCGCGGTGAGTTCCGCCGGCCTGATGCGTCAGGCGGTGGCGCAGGCGGCGCATCACGTCACGCACCGCCGCGCCTTCCAGCGCGCGCTCATCGATCAGCCGGTGATGGCGAATGTCGTCGCCGACTTGGCGCTCGAGAGCGAGGCGGCGCTGTGGCTCGCGATGCGCTTCAACGCGGCGCTCGATCGCGCCGAGGCCGACGAGAGCGAGCGCCTCATCGGCCGCATCGGTGCGCCGATCGCGAAATATTGGATATGCAAACGCGCGTCCGCGGTCGCCTACGAGGCGCTCGAATGTCATGGCGGCAACGGCTTCATCGAGGATCACCTGATGGCGCGGCTCTACCGCGAGGCGCCGCTCAACGGTATCTGGGAAGGCACCGGCAACGTCATCTGTCTCGACGTGTTGCGCGCGATGATGCGCGAGCCGGATTGCGCGCAGGCGCTGCTGGCGGAATTGCGTACGGCGCGCGGCGGCAATGCGCGCTACGACGCCTTCGTCGATCGTTTGGCGCAGACGCTCGGCGAACTCGCGCGGCATGAAGGGCAGGCGCGGCGCATCGTCGAGATGCTGGCGGTGGCGACGGCGGCGAGCCTGCTGATCCGTCATGCGCCGTCGCACGTCGCGGATGCTTATGTCGCGAGCCGGATGGGCGAGGCCTGGGCCGGTCATTTCGGCGACCTGCCGCCCGGCGTCGATACCGGCATGATTGCAAGGCGCGCGGTGCCGCAGGCGGCGTGACATCGGCAGGGCGAATCCGGTGCCTCGGGCAAGAAGACTCGTCGGTTGCAGGCGCCAAATTGTTGTTCGCGGCGAACGTAATTGTCTGACAAAGCGACATCGCCGGTTGACGCCGGTGCGACGACGTGGAGACTACGCCGCGCGCGACTGGCCATAGCCGGTCGCAACGGCGGGGGCATAGGGGAATAAAGGTCCGACGACCTCGTGATCAGATAAGGGCCTTGGAGGAGGGACAGTTCATGACGATACGAATGATGATCGCCGCGGTCGTGGCGACGACTGCACTTGCGTCGCTCTCAGCCGGTGCCGCCGAGCTTCCGAAGACAAAAATCAAGGTCATCGGAAATTACAGCACGCTGTTGCAGACCAAGGAGGTCGAGAAGCCGTTCTGGACGGAGACGATCTCAAAGGATTCGAATGGCCAGGTCACGGCCGATTACAACATGCAGGATGTCCTCGGGATCAAGGATTTCTCGCTTCTGCGTCTGACTCAATCCGGCGTCGCCGACGCTGGCGTCGGCGACATCTCCAAGATGGCGGGTGACGATCCGGTGTTTGAAGGATGCGACCTCGCGGGCGTCACGAGCGAGCCCGACATGGCCCGCAAGGCTTGCGATGCCTGGAAGCCGACGATGGAAGAGGCGATGCAGAAGAAATTCAATGCACGCCTCGTCGCCCTCGGCAACAATCCGCCGATCGTTTTCTGGTGCAACAAGCCGATCAAGGGCTTGAGCGACCTTAAGGGGCTCAAGGTCCGCGTTTTCAATACGACGCAATCGGACTTTGTGACCGCCGTCGGCGGCACCACGGTGACGATGGCGTTTGGTGAGGTCGTTCCTGCCTTGCAGCGGGGTGTCGTGGATTGCGCGCTCACCGGAACGCTCTCCGGCAATACGGCGGGCTGGCCGGAAGTGTCCACGCATCTCTATCCGCTGCCGATGGGATGGTCGATCTATTACACCGCGGTCAACGAGGATTCCTGGAAGGCGTGGAAGCCGGAAGTCCAGAAGTTCATGAGCGGAGAGTTCACCAAGCTCGAGAACATGAACTGGGATCTCGGGACCAAAGCGACGGAGCAGGGCGTAAACTGCAACATCGGCAATGACCCCTGCACGCTTGGTAAAAAGGGGAAGATGACCTTGGTGCCGCTCGCCGAAGCGGACGCGGCGAAGCGCGCCGACATCATTCAGAATGTCGTTCTTCTCAAATGGGGCAAGCGCTGCGGAAAAGCTTGTGCCTCGAAGTGGAATGATACGGTCGGCAAGGTGGTCGGGCTGACGATTCCGCTGGATAAGCTCTAAGCGGCGTGACCGGCGAGCCGCCCTCGATTCCGAGGGCGGCTCTGACTTTATTCCAGTTCATCAGCAGCGTGGAACTCGGCATGGACCGTATCCTCGATCTTGCCTATCGCCTTGCTCGCGCCGGAGCGTGGGTTGGCGGCTCCCTCGTAATTCTTGCCTCTTTCGTCATCGGCATAGACGTTCTCCTGAGAAGGTTTTTTTCCGTATCGATCGGCGGTAGCAGCGAACTCTCGGGATATGTGCTGGCGATCAGTTCGTCCTGGGCCTTCGCACTCGCGCTTTTTGATCGGGCCCATATTCGGATCGATACGCTTTATGTCGTTTTGCCGACGCGGATCGCGGCGGTTCTCGACATTTTATCGCTCTTCGCGATGTTCGGATTCGTCGCGCTCCTGACGTGGCAAAGCTGGCGTGTTTTCGCGCAGTCCTTCCGTTTCGGCTCTCATGCGCTTACGCCGCTCGGAACGCCGCTCGCTTATCCGCAGTTTCTTTGGCTGGTCGGCCTCGTCTTCTTCCTTTTGATCATCGTTCTCCTCTCCATAAGGGCCTGCATCGCGTTCGCGCAGAATGACATCGCGACAGTTCAGAAAATCGCGGGATCGCGAACGGCTCAGGAGGATTTGGACGAAGAACTCGACAGCATGCAGCGGCGCGGGGGAGCGCATCAGATATGATCTGGCTCACCGCGACCCTTCTCGTCGTCCTTCTCGCCCTCAGCATTCCGATTGCGGCCGCGCTGGCCGGTCTCGCGCTGTTTCTCGATTATCATTATTCTTTCGTGCCGCTGCGCCTCGCGCTCGGCGAGATGACGTGGGGCGTGTCGACCGACTTTATTCTGTTTGCAATCCCCCTGTTCGTCCTGCTTGGTGAGCTTCTGCTCCGGTCGGGAATCGCCGAGCGCATGTACGGCGCCATGAGCCAATGGCTCTCGTGGCTGCCGGGCGGCCTGATGCACTCGAACATCGGGACCTGCACGCTGTTCGCCGCTGTGTCGGGCTCCAGCGTCGCCACGGCGGCGACGATCGGGACCGTCGCGGTGAACGAGATTCCGCGCCATCACTACAACGAGCGTTTGTTCTTGGGCACGATCGCCGCGGGTGGGACGCTTGGAATTCTCATACCGCCTTCGATTCCGATGATTGTGTTTGCGGCACTGACCGAGACGTCCATCCCCAAGCTTTACCTCGCGGGGATCATCCCGGGTCTGCTGCTGGCCGGCCTTTTCATGGTCACGGTCATTATCTGCTGCCTTGTCCGCAAGGACTGGGGCGGCGACAAGATCGAGGTAAGTTGGCGGCAACGATGGAACACTCTGCCGGACCTCGGACCTCCCATCGCCATTTTCGTCGTCGTGATCGGTTCGATTTATGCCGGATGGGCGACGCCAACGGAATCGGCGGCGCTTGGAGTGCTCATGGCGTTGGCGCTCGTCGCGTTGAAGGGGCGTATGACCTGGGCGGTGCTGCGCGAGTCAACGGAAGGCACGATGCGGACCACCGCGATGATCATGCTGATTCTGATCGCGGCCTCCTTCATCAGCTTTGTCATGACCTCGATCGGCATCGGCAAGCAGGTGACGGATCTGATCAGCAGCAGCGGGCTAACGCCGACGCAAACCATCTGGTTGATCGTCGGCCTTTACTTCGTGCTCGGCATGTTCATGGAATCCTTGTCCATGATGATTGCAACCGTGCCCATCGTCACGCCGGTGGTTCTCGCGATGGGATTCGATGCCGTTTGGTTCGGCGTTCTCATGATGCTTCTGCTCGAGACCGCCTTGATCACGCCGCCCGTCGGGCTGAATCTCTTCGTTGTGCAGGGCGTGCGCAGCCGCGGGCCGATACGCGACGTGATGATCGGTTCCGCGCCGTTCGTGGTCGCGTTACTCGTCATGATCACCGCGCTGATCGTATGGCCCGAGGTCGCTCTCTGGCTGCCGCACAAAATCGGACAGTGAGCCGCGAAGAAGCGGCGCGCGGAACCGCCGGGGCGTTTCGTGCGGCGGACGGCGGCGAAATACCGAACTGAGAAGGAAAGATTATGCGCCACAGCAGTGAGCGGATACTCACCACCCACACAGGGAGCTTGCCGCGTCCGGAGGCCTTGACGCAGCTTTATGTGCGCAAGGCGCTCGGTGAAGCGGTGGAGGCCGCTGCCGTCGTTGAGGCGGGAAAGAAGGCGGTTGCGGCCATCGTTCCGAAACAGGTGGAAGTCGGTATCGACGTCGGTAACGACGGCGAACAGCAGCGTGACTCGTTCTTTCTTTATCTCAAGGAGCGTTTGACGGGGCTTGGCGGAAGCTGGCAGAGGCCATCTCGCGCCGACGTCGATCGTTATCCGAAATTCAGGAAGCGGTGGCTGGAGCAAACCTCGAATAGCGCGCGCGTTTCGCCAAATGAGGGCCTGCCGATGGCGCTCGGGGAAGTTCGCTACAAGGATGCGCAGGCGATCGAGGCGGAATGTGAGGAGCTGAAAAAGGCGCTTGCGGCCACGCCGAATGCGTTCGCGGAAGTATTCATGAACGCTCCATCGCCAGGCGTTGTCGCCACGACCATCAAGAACCAGCACTACGACACGTTCGCGAGCTATCTGCGTGCGCTCGGCGAGGCATTGCGCGTCGAGTATGAAACCATCGTTGGCGCCGGTTTCGTCCTGCAGATCGATGCGCCCGATCTTGCTTTGGAGCGTCATGTGTCCTTCAAGGACAAATCTCTTGGCGACTTTCTGTCGTTCGTGGAAGCTGTCGTTGCCGAACTCAATCATGCTTTGCGCAATATTCCAGCCGATCGCGTGCGCATCCATGCCTGCTGGGGAAATTCTGAATCGCCGCATGACTGCGACGTGCCGCTCGAACACATCCTTCCCGTGGTGCAGCAGGTTAATGTCGGGGGCTTCGTTCTGCCGTTTGCTGGGCCGCGCCACGCGCATGAGTTTCGCTGCTTCGACAGGCATCCGCTGAAGGATGGTCAGGTTCTCGTCGCTGGCGTCATCGATCCGCTCACCAACATCGTCGAGCATCCGGAAGTCGTGGCCGACCGCATCGAGCGTGTCGCGGCGGTGATAGGTGATCCGACCCGGGTTCTGGCCGGTACGGATTGCGGCTTCGACACCTCCGCGGGGTGGGGAAGGGTAGCCGAGGACGTGGTCTGGGCGAAATTGCGCACGCTAAGAGAGGGCGCGGACATCGCGTCCAAACGTTTGTTCAAGTCCCATTGAGCTTGAGAGCCGAACGCCGGACGGCAAGTCACTCCGCCGCGGCGAGCGCCCGCTGCGGGATGGGCTGCAACGTCACCGGCGCGCCGGCGCGCGCCACCATGACATGGCCTGACGGCACGGCCTTCCAATAGTCGCGCTCGCTGGTGTCGAGCGGCTCCGACGCCATCACGACGCTGTCGCCGGCTTCGCGATAGTAGAGCGTGTTGGCGCTTCCGTGATCGACATAGCGGAAGGCGTAGAGGTTCTGCCCGTCGCTGAGCGCCGAGGTGAAGCGCAGTGGCTCCTGCGTGCCGCTGTCGCGCACGAGCTCGGTCAAGCGCATGAGGACCTTGCAGGTGGCGCCGACGGGATCCGTTTCGCCGCCATTGCCGAGAATGGCGAGGAACACCGCCTCCGAATCCGTCGTGCCGATGCGCGAGGGATAGTAGGCGTCGGGGATCATCGCCTCGACCTTGCGGCGGATCAGCGACCAGTCGCCGATCTGCCCGTTGTGCATGAACATCCACTTGCCGTGCGTGAACGGATGGCAGTTCGGCCGCGTCGTCGGCGTGCCGGTCGCGGCCCGCACATGCCCGAAGAAGAGGTTGGAGCGGATATGGCGGCAGAGGTGCCGCAGGTTTTCGTCCGACCAGGCCGGCCGCACTTCCCGGTAAAGGCCGGGCTCGTCGTGCTCGCCGTACCAGCCGAGCATATCGAGAAGCTCGAAGCCGCCGTCACGGAGACGGAGTCGCGCTATCGCGCCGCGGCGCG
>JBDHSU010000136.1:0-10749 GCA_039808325.1 Variibacter sp.
CCGGTGCTGCGGAAGAACGGTGCGAAGGCCGATTACTGGAAGACCGGCCATTCCTACATGAAGCGCCGCGTCAACGAGATCGGCGCGATGGCGGGCTTCGAGAAGTCCGGCCACTTCTTCTTCAACAAGCCGCTCGGGCGCGGCTACGACGACGGCCTGCTGTTCGCGCTCGCGGTTTGCGACATGCTCGACCGCAACCCCGACAAGTCGATGGCGGACCTGAAGAACGCGCTGCCGAAGACGTGGGGGTCGCCGACAATGTCGCCGCACTGCGACGACGAGAAGAAATACGCCGTCGTGGATCAGGTGGTGGCGCATTTCAAGGCGGCGCAGAAGAAGGGCGAGAAGGTCGCGGGGCAGGCGATCCGCGACCTCGTCACCGTCAACGGCGTGCGTGTCACCGTCGAGGACGGGACCTGGGGCCTGGTGCGCGCCTCCTCCAACAAGCCGGAGCTCGTGGTGGTGGTGGAGAGCCCGGCGTCGGAAGCGCGCATGCGCGAGATGTTCAAAGCGGTGGACGGCGTGCTGCGGCAGCATCCCGAAGTCGGCGCATACAACCAGACCATCTGAGCGCCATGCCCGACTTCTCGCAACTGCGGACGGGCCTCGAAGGCCGCGCCGAATTGGTCGTCACCGAAGCGCACACCGCACCTGAGATCGGCAGCGGGCGCATCCATGTCCTCGCGACGCCGGTGATGATCAACCTGATCGAGGCGGCGGCGCTCGACGCCGTCGAGGCGCTGCTGCCGGAAGGTCACCAAAGCCTCGGCACGCGCCTGGACGTGACGCATGTCGCGGCGACGCCGGTCGGCATGCGCGCGGCGGCGATGGCGCGCGTTGTCGCCGTCGAGGGGCGCAAGATCACGTTTCGCGTCGAGGCGCGCGACGAGGTTGATTTGATCGGCGAGGGAACGCACGAGCGCGTCGTCGTCAATGTCGCGCGATTCGATCAGCGCATCGCGGCGAAGACCGCGCGCCTTAAACCATGATGTGACGAGGGCATTGCCGGCTGTTCCGGCGAAGCAGGAGACCGGTCGCCGGTTTGGCGAGGAGGGCGTTGCGACGGTCCTCTTCGACGGCGTTGCGTGAGGCCCCGCCGCTTCGGACGAGAAAGCCCCGGTTTTGCCGGGGCTTTCGCTTTCGTGGGCCAGGCGTCAGCGGCAGACGCGCCGCGTCGTCACGATCCGGCGGCCGTGGCGGCCGTGCCGAACGGTTTTTTCAGTTCGGCAAACCTTGCGGTGATGACGCATGTGAGGGCGAAATTGAACCGTGTCGACGCCCGACATGTCGGTGTGGACGCCGCTCACAGGCATTGCCGCGGCGGGCGCGGTCATCGACGCCAGTCCCAGCAAGGCCGCGCCGGCGATCGTGGCAGCAAGTTTTTTCATCTTTCGTCCTCCAGATTCGGCCCCCGCGCGAACCTTACTACGTGCGGAGATGAACGGTGGATGAAAGCGCCGCCGCGCTACGGCATGGCTCGTATGATCTGCGCCGGCGCCGCCGTGCCGACGACGATCGGGCCGGGCGCGGCGCTCTCGGGCTCGAGGGCGTTTTGCAGCTTCCGAGCGGCCGCTTCCAGCGCCCGCGTCGCTTTGGCCTTGCGGTCGCACAGGGTCATGAACGCTTTGACGTGAGCCGCGCGGGCGGCCACCTCGTCCGACGGCCCTTCTTCCAGCAGGCGGCGTAGTCCGGCAGCGGCGGAGATATGTTGCATCCTGCACAAGAGGAACGTCGCTTCCAGCGTCTTGATGTCTTCGTCCATGGCCGATCCGTCGCCTTCGATGACGAGGAGGCTGGCCGTTTATGGTTAACCGAAGATTAACGCGCCTGGAGCTTTGCTTTTGCTCGAGTCAGAAGCAAAGGCTCACGCGAACCGATTCCACTTCGCTCGAAAACGCTATGATTCCGGCGGAGGGCGTCCATTGCCGGTCTGACGGCGACGGCAGCTTTCAATCCTTCTCTTCGTGGAAGGTCGCGCGGAAGGGGTGGGCGGGATAGACGCCGAGGATGCGGAATTCGCGCGAGAAGAATTTCAGCTCCTCCAGCGCGAAGGCGACGCCGCGATCGTCGGGATGGCCTTCGACGTCGGCATAGAACATCGTCGCGAAGAAATTGCCTTCGAGCATGTAGCTCTCCAGCTTCGTCATATTGACGCCGTTGGTGGCGAAGCCGCCCATCGCCTTGTAAAGCGCAGCCGGAACGTTGCGCACACGGAAGATGAACGTCGTCACCACCGGCCCGTTGCCGCTTTTGGCGTTGTATTCGTCGCGCGCGAGGATGACGAAGCGCGTGGTGTTGTGCGCGGCGTCCTCGACATGCTCGGCGAGAATATCGAGACCGTAGGTCTCGGCGGCGAGTCTCGTGGCGAGCGCGCCGCGGGTGATGTCGCCGGCCTTGGCGATCGCGAGCGCCGCGCCGGCGGTGTCGCCGGCGTCCACCGGCTTGTAGCCATGCTCGCTGATGAAGCGCCGGCACTGGCCGAGAGCGTGGATGTGGCTTTCCGCGGTCTTGATCGTCGAGAGGGTCGCGCCTTTCGGCGCCATCATGTGGAAATGGATCGGCAGGAAATGCTCGCCGACGATGTGCAGGTTGGCGCGCGGCAGCAGGTGATGGATGTCGGCGACGCGTCCGGCGATCGAATTGTCGATCGGGATCATGCCGAGTTCGGCCTCGCCGGACGAGATGGCGCTGAGCGCATCCTGAAACGTCGCGCAGGGGAGCGGCTCATAGTCCGGCCGGGCTTCCTGGCAGGCGATATGCGAATTGGCGCCCAGGTCCCCCTGGAACGCGATCTTCTTCTTTGCTGTGCTCATGCTGTGGTTATGCGGTGTGGAATCGGGGAGTCAACTGGAGGGTGAAAGGAGTTTGCGGGCGGTTTCAAGCTCGGCCGCCGTGTTTACATCGAGCGGCGCCGAATCGACGATGGCGATGTCGATGCGCATGCCGGCTTCCAGCGCGCGGAGCTGTTCGAGCTTCTCGCGCTGTTCGAGCGGCGAGGGGGGGAGCGCCACGAAGCGATCGAGGGCGGCGCGCCGATAGGCGTAGAGGCCCATGTGGTAGTAGAGCGGCCCCTCGCCTGTCGGGGCGGTTGCGCGGGTGAAGTACAGCGCCCGCAGGCGTCCGGGGCCGACCGGGGTTCCGATCGCCTTGACCACGTTCGGGTCGGTCCGCTCGGCCTCGTCGCTGATCTCCGCGGCGACGGTCGCGATGTCGACCGCGGGGTCTTCGAGCGCCGCCAGGGCCGCGCGGATGTCGGCCGGGTTGAGGGTCGGCCGGTCCCCCTGAACATTGACGATGATGGCCGATTTGCCTTGCGGGTCGACGATGCCGGCCGCCTCGTGCACGCGGTCCGAGCCGGAGACATGGTCGCTGCGGGTCAGGACGGCGCGGCCGCCCGCCTTCTCCACCGCCGCCACGATGGCTTCGGAATCGGTCGCGACGACGACCGGGCCGGCACCAGCCTCCTGTGCGCGGCGCATGACATGGACGATCATGGGCTCGCCGGCGATGTCGGCGAGGGCTTTCCCGGGCAGCCGGGTCGAGCCCATCCGGGCGGGGATCAGCACCAGACTATCGCTTTGCGCCATGTCGTCCTGCCGGGAAGGGTGGATACCCGAATTCGGGTGGAGGAAAGGGCGGTTATACGGGTTGCCAGGGCTACGGCAAACCGGCTATCTCTCGCCCGCCAACTCTCTTTTAGAATGGCTTTATTACTGGACTTGCCGCCTCAGGAGCCGCGCGCCGATGGACTCGTTTGAACTCAACAAAATTCTTGGCGCCCTTCTGTTCACCTGCCTGCTGACGCTGACGCTGAACATGACGGCCGGCGCTGTTTTCGCGCCGCGTCAGCCGGCGAAACCCGGCTTTGAAATTGCCGTGCCGGAAGGCGAAGCGGCGGCTGCCGGCGCGGCGGGAGCGCCGAAGGAAGAAGCCAAGCCGATCGCCGAACTGCTTGCCAGCGCCGACCCCAAGAAGGGTGAGGCCGCGGTCAAGAAGTGCGCCTCCTGCCACAACTTCACCAAGGGCGGCCCGAACGGCATCGGCCCGAATCTCTACGGCGTTGTCGGTCGTCCCAAGGGCTCGCATGCCGGCTTCAATTATTCGGACGCGATGAAGGCCAAGGGCGGCAACTGGACGTTCGAGGACATCGACCACTTCATCACCAATCCGAAGGCGTTCATCCCCGGCACGAAGATGACCTATGCCGGCGACGCGAAGGGCACCGATCGCGCCAACATCCTCGCCTATCTGAACCAGAATTCGGACAGCCCGCAGCCGCTGCCGAAGGTGGCGGAGTCGAAACCCGCCGAAGGCGCCGCTGGGGACAAGCCCGCAGCGGCCGGCGGGGACAAGCCCGCAGCGACCGGCGGCGACAAGCCTGCCGCCGGTGGCGACAAGCCTGCCGCGGAGCCCGAGAAGAAGCAGTAAGGCTTCGGTCTGACGCACGAATGCCGTGGGGCGCCGCCGCGCCGCACGCGAAAGTGAAAGGGTGCGGCAACGTTGCGGCCAAGGTTGCGGCCGCAACATCCAAAATCGGACATATTCGCTGAAAACGTTGGGGTGCGACGCGTTCAAATCTTGCCGGAGCACGAGGTGCCCTTGATTCGAAGTCCTTTCCGCATCGGCGGACTTGCCGCCGGCATGCTCGCCGCCGTCCTTGTCTTCAGCGCCGCCCGATCCGAGGAGCCGCAGTGGCGGCACGGCGTTTCGCTGTTCGGCGATCTTAAGTACCCGGCCGGCTTCAAGCATTTCGACTACGTCAACCCGGACGCGCCCAAGGGCGGCACCGTGCGGCTCGGCGCGACGGGGACATTCGACAACCTCAACGTCGTGGTCTCCTATGTCAAAGGCAATCTCGCCGCGAATATCGGCGTCATCTACGACAGTCTGATGGAAAGCTCGCTCGACGAGCCGTCGACCGAGTATGGCCTCGTCGCCGAAGCGGTCCGCTATCCGGACGATTTCTCGTCGGCGACGTTTCGTCTGCGGCCGCAGGCAAAGTGGCACGACGGAAAGCCGATCACCGCCGACGATGTCATCTATTCGTTCGAGGTGTTGAAGAAGAACAGCCCCCAACTCGCCGCCTACTACAACCATGTCGTCAAGGCGGAGAAGAGCGGTGACCACGAGGTCACCTTTACCTTCGACATCAAGGGCAATCGCGAACTGCCGCAGATCTTGGGGCAGATCACGGTTCTGCCGAAACATTGGTGGGAGGGGACCGATGCTCAGGGCCGCAAGCGCGATGTCGCCGCCACGACGCTGGAGATACCGCTCGGATCCGGCCCCTACCGCGTGAAGAGTCTCGAGCCCGGCCGCTCCATTACGTTCGAGCGCGTGGCCGACTATTGGGCCAAGGACGTCAACGTCAATGTCGGGCGCAACAACTTCGACGAGATCCGCTACGACTATTTCCGCAACACCGACGTGATGCGTGAGGCGTTCAAGGCGGGCCAACTCGATTTCCGGCTGGAGAACAGCGCCAAGGACTGGGCGACCGCCTACGATTTTCCCGCCGTGCGAGAAGGGCGCGTCCTGAAAGAAGAATTCCCGATCCGCAATATGGGCTTGATGCAATCCTTCGCGTTCAACATCCGGCGCGCGAGGTTCGCCGACCCGCGCGTGCGCGACGCCTTCAACTATGCGTTCGACTTCGAGGAGATGAACAAGCAGCTCTTCTATAGCCAGTATTTCCGCATCGACAGCTACTTCAAGGGCACGGAGCTCGCCTGGAACTGGCGGCCGGAACCCGGCACCGAAGCGACGGCCGCGGCGGCCGTGCCGGCGGCGGCTTCCGGCCTGCCCGAGGGGCAGGAACTCGCGATTCTTGAAACCGTGCGCGATAAGGTGCCGCCGGAGGTCTTTACCAAGCCCTACAAGAATCCGGTCAACGGCAATCCGCAAAATGTGCGCAACAATTTGCGCGAGGCGCTGCGCCTGCTGAAGGAAGCCGGCTGGGAGGTTCGCGACCGCAGGCTCGTCAACGTCAAGACCGGCGAGCCGATGACGGTGGAGGTGCTGCTCTCGGAGCCCACCTTCGAGCGTGTCGCGTTGTTCTACAAGCCGTCGCTGGAGCGGCTTGGCATCCAGATGACCGTGCGCACCGTCGACGACGTGCAATACGAGAACCGGCTGCGCAATTGGGACTACGACATGATCGTCGCGTCCTGGGCACAGTCGCTCTCGCCCGGCAATGAGCAGCGCGCCTACTGGGGCTCCGCAGCGGCCGATCAGCCGGGGTCTCGAAACTATGTCGGCATCAAGAATCCGGCCGTCGATACGCTGATCGACCGCATCATCTTCGCCAAGGATCGCGCCGAGCTCGTCGCCGCGACGCGCGCGCTCGACCGGGTCTTGATGTGGAACCACTACGTCGTCCCGCAGTGGACCTACGGCAAATCGCGCACAGCGCGCTGGGATCGTTTCGGCCGCCCGCAGAAGATGCCGGTCTATGGCGCGTCGGCTTTCCCCGCGATCTGGTGGTGGGACGCGGCGCGCGCCGCCAAGGTGGGTACGCCGTAGTGGCGCCCCGCCATCAAGATGCGAAGCCGGCGACATTCACGCGCCGCGGTGTCTTGACCCTTGCGGCCGGCGCCACGGCCTTTGCGCGCGGCGCTTGGCCGCCGGCGGCGCAGGCTGCCGCGAACGGTGAAGCGCATGGAATTTCCGCTTTCGGCGACCTGAAATATCCGGCCGATTTCACGCATTTCGAATATGTCGATCCGAACGCGCCGAAGGGCGGCATCTTTTCGCAGATCGGCCCGGGCATTCAGTACAATCAGTCGTTCCTGACCTTCAATTCGCTCAACAGCTTCATCCTGCACGGCGAAGCGGCGCAGGGAATGGAACTCACCTTCGCAAGCCTGATGGCGCGCTCGTCCGACGAACCGGACGCGATGTATGGCTTCGCTGCGCGTAGCGTGCAGATTTCGCAGGATAGGACGCAATATCGCTTCGCGATGCGCCCGCAGGCGCGCTTTCACGACCGCTCACCGCTCACCGCGCATGACGTCGCGTTTTCGCTCTTAATCCTGAAGGAAAAAGGGTATCCGACGATCGCGCAGCTTCTGCGCGATCTCGAAGGCGCCGAAGCGATCGACGATGCGACGGTGCTTGTTCGCTTCGCGCCGAAACGCGCACGCGACGTGCCGCTGTTCGCGGCGTCGCTGCCGATCTTCTCGCGCGCGTTCTACGCCGGCCGCAAGTTCGACGAGACGACGCTGGAGACGCCGCTCGGCTCCGGCGCCTACAAGGTCGGCCGCTTCGAACCCGGCCGCTTCATCGAGTACGACCGCGTCAAGGATTGGTGGGGCGAGGCGGTGCCGGCGATCAAGGGCACGAGCAATTTCGACCATGTCCGGTTCGAATATTACCGCGACCGTGACGTCGGCTTCGAGGGGTTCACCGCCAAGAGCTATCTCTTCCGCGAGGAGTTTACCTCGCGCACATGGGCGACGCGCTACGATTTCCCGGCGATCAAGGACGGGCGGGTGAAGCGCGAAGTGCTGCCGGACGATACGCCGTCGGGCGCGCAGGGCTGGTTCATCAATACGCGTCGCGATCGGTTCAAGGATCCGCGCGTACGCGAGGCGATGATCGACGCCTTCGATTTCGAGTGGACCAACAAGAACATCATGTACGGCTCCTACGAGCGGACGCAGTCGGTGTTCCAGAATTCGGACATGATGGCGCGGGGCAAGCCGTCGCCGGAGGAACTGGCGCTGCTCGAGCCGTTTCGCGGCAAGGTCTCCGACGAGGTGTTCGGCGAGCCGTTCGTGCCTCCGGTGTCCGACGGTTCCGGCCAGGATCGTGCGCTGCTGCGCAAGGCGAGCCAGTTGCTGCGCGAGGCGGGCTGGGCGGTCAAGGACGGCAAGCGCGTCGACGCGAAAGGCGAGCATCTGAAGATCGAGTTCCTCCTGGAGGACCCCTCGTTCCAGCCGCACCACATGCCCTACATCAAGAATCTGGCGACGCTCGGCATCGATGCGACGCTACGGATCGTCGATCCGGTGCAGTTCCGGGCGCGGCGCAACGATTACGATTTCGACGTCGCGATCCAGCGTTTCAATTTCTCGTCCACGCCGGGGGACTCGCTGCGCACGTTCTTCACCTCGCAGGCGGCGGCGATCAAGGGCGCGCAGAACCTGTCCGGCATGGCCGATCCGGTGATCGACGCGCTGGTCGAGAAGGTGATCGCGGCGGACAGCCGCGCCGCGCTCAATGCGGCCTGCCGGGCGCTCGACCGCGTGATCCGCGCCGGGCGCTACTGGGTGCCGCAATGGTTCAAGGCGACGCACTGGATCGCGTACTGGGACGTCTTCGGCCGCCCGCCAAAGAAGCCGCGCTATAGCCGCGGCATCCCGGAAACGTGGTGGTACGATGCCGGGAAAGCTGCAAAGGTCGAGCGCGCAGGATAACTGACGCGCGTTGGCTTCGAACGATCGGACGCAATGGCCGCCTATATCATCCGACGCCTCCTCTTCATGATCCCGACGATCATCGGGATCATGCTCGTTTCGTTCGTCGTCGTGCAGTTCGCGCCGGGCGGCCCGGTGGAGCGCGTGATCGCCAAGATCAGCGGCGCCGACACCGGCGCGACGTCGCGCATCTCGGGCTCGCAGGGCGGCGATTTCGGGCCGCGCGGGCAGTTGCAAGCCGGCGGAGCGGACGGCGTCACCTCGAAATATCGTGGCGCGCAAGGGCTCGACCCGGCTTTCATCAAGAGCCTGGAGAAGCAGTTCGGCTTCGACAAGCCGGCCTATGAGCGCTTCGCCAAGATGCTGTGGGACTACGCGCGCTTCGACTTCGGACGCAGCTATTTCCGCGACACCCGCGTTCTCGACATCATCAAGGAGAAGCTGCCGGTCTCCATGTCGCTCGGCATCTGGATGACCCTCCTCACCTATCTCATCTCGATTCCGCTCGGCATCCGCAAAGCGATCCGCGACGGGTCGCGCTTCGACATGTGGACCTCGAGCGTGATCATCGTCGGTTACGCGATCCCGGGCTTTCTCTTCGCCATCCTGCTCATCATCCTGTTCGCCGGCGGCTCGTTCTTCTCGTGGTTTCCGCTACGCGGGCTGACCTCCGACGACTGGGCGCTGATGCCGTGGTGGAAGCAGATCCTCGATTACTTCTGGCACTTGACGCTGCCGATCGTCTCGATGTCGCTCGGCGCGTTCGCGACCATGACGTTGCTGACCAAGAATTCCTTCCTCGATGAAATCCGCAAGCAATATGTTCTCACCGCGCGCGCGAAGGGTTGCTCGGAAACGCAGGTGCTTTACGGCCACGTCTTTCGCAACGCGATGCTGATCGTCATCGCGGGCTTCCCCAGCGCTTTCGTCGGGGCGTTCTTCTCCGGCTCGCTGCTGATCGAGACGATCTTCTCGCTCGACGGGCTCGGGCTGCTCGGCTTCGAAAGCGTCCTCAACCGCGACTATCCGGTTGTCTTCGCCACGCTCTACATCTTCTCGCTGGTCGGGCTCATCGTGAACCTTTTGTCGGATCTCACCTACACATGGGTCGATCCGCGCATCGACTTCGAGACGCGGGAAGTATGAGCGGCATGGACGTGAAGCTCGACACCAAGCCGTCCGTGGCGCCGCCGGCGCCTCCCGCCGCCCCGCATGTCGGCGCGCCTGCCGGCGAGGCGGATGTTGCGACGCTCCCGCCGCCGCCGCGCGGGTGGCTCTCGCCGATCAACCGGCGCCGCTGGGAGAGTTTCAAGGCCAACCGGCGCGGCTTCTACGCCTTCTGGATATTCCTGGTTCTGTTCGGCATCTCGATGTGCTCGGAATTCATCGCGAACGACAAGCCGTTCCTGGTGAAGGTGGATGGGCATTATTACTTCCCCGTCTTTCGCACCTATACCGAGGCGCAACTCGGCGGCGAGTTCGAGACCGCAGCGGACTATCGCGACCCCTATCTGCAGAAGATCATCGCGGAGAAGAACGGCTTCATGTGGTGGCCGCCGATCCGCTACTCCTACGACACGCATAATCTCGATCTGCCGACGCCGGCGCCGTCACCGCCGACCTGGATGCTAAGCGACGCGCAGTGCAAGGCGGTGGCGGAGAAGAAGGGCGGCACCGGCTGCGCGAGCCTTGAATGGAACTGGCTCGGCACCGACGACCAGGGGCGCGACGTCGTCGCGCGGCTTCTCTACGGCTTCCGCATCTCCGTTCTGTTCGGCTTGGCGTTGACGCTCGTGTCGTCGTTCGTCGGCGTGCTCGCCGGCGCGGTGCAGGGCTATTTCGGCGGCTGGACCGATCTTCTTTTCCAGCGTTTCATCGAGATATGGACGGCGATCCCGGCGCTCTATCTTCTGCTGATTATCTCCTCGGTGCTTGTGCCCGGCTTCTTCGTCCTGCTCGGCATCATGCTGCTGTTTTCGTGGGTGTCGCTGGTCGGGCTCGTGCGTGCGGAGTTCCTGCGCGGCCGCAACTTCGAATACATCCAGGCGGCGCGCGCGCTCGGCGTCTCCAACTTCACCATCATGCTGCGGCATCTGCTGCCGAACGCGATGGTCGCGACCATGACGATGCTGCCGTTCGTGCTATCGTCGTCGGTGATGACGCTCACCGCGCTCGACTTCCTCGGCTTCGGTCTGCCGCCGGGCTCGCCGTCGCTCGGCGAGCTGCTTTCGCAGGCGAAGGCGAACGTGCAGGCGCCGTGGCTCGGCCTCACCGGCTTCTTCACGCTCGCCGGCATGCTGTCGCTCTTGATCTTCGTCGGCGAGGCGGTGCG
>JBDHSU010000137.1:0-10258 GCA_039808325.1 Variibacter sp.
GCGAAGACGGAAAACGGCGAGGGAAGCGGAGCGGGCGACATGCGAGGAGACCCTGAAGACAAAGAGGCGTTTGACGTATTTCCCTTTATATATCGATATTTATAGTGTATCCATCGGGTATATTGAGGTATAGATAGTGAAAATCTCTAGAGAGATACTGAATTGCAGGGTTTGAAGGCATGGACGCCACCGACGCGAAGCTGCTGACGATCCTGCAGGCGGACGGGCGCATCTCGACGGTCGATCTGGCGGAGCGATTGCGCCTGTCCCCGACCGCGACCAGCGAGCGGCTGAAGCGGCTCGTACGCGACGGCACCATCGTCGGCTATTCCGCGCAGCTCGACCCCAGCCGCCTCGGGCTCGACCTGCTCGTCTTTGTCGAACTGCTTCTCGACAAGACGACCTCGGACATCTTCGAGCAGTTCGCGGCGGCGGTGCGCCGCACGCCGGAGATTCTCGAGTGTCACATGGTGGCGGGCGGCTTCGACTACCTGGTGAAGGCGCGCGTCGCCGACATGGCCGCCTACCGCAAGCTTCTCGGCGAAGTTCTCGTCGGCTTGCCGGGCGTGCGTGAGACGCGCACCTACGCCGTGATGGAAGAGATCAAGAGCGGCGGCGCTCTGCCGGTCGCGAGCCGCGGCTGAGCGTTTTTTTCGCTTCCGCCCTGGCGCTTTTGAACCGGGCGGCCGGCATGATCTCGCGCGGCCGCCGCGCCGTCCGCGCGCTCCGTAAATCGCTCTCGTGGGTCGAATGGATGCGGCGCGCACGCCGCGCGAAAACGCGCGCGTTGACAAGCAAAATGCGGCTTCTTTAAAGTGTTTATATTCGGACAATATGTACGATAATCGGACATTAAAACATGGCGCGACACGTCTCGGAAAACGCGATCGGCGTGCTCCTTTCGTTGGGCGAGGAAACCGGCTTCGGCTGGCGCAGGCATTCGATCAAGACGCGATCGACCGACGAGCTTCTCAACATCTGCATCGGCGACGGCATCATTCCGACCAAGATCGACGGATGGATTCATGCCTGCACGCTGACGGCGAAGAGCCTTGCCAAGTACGCGCGCGACAAGGATCGCGGACTCGATATCGAGCAGCTCACGTCGTGGTCGGGCGGCAACGCGGCGCAGCGCTACGCGCGCTGGCAGGTCGACTTTCACTGGAAGATCGACACGCGCCCGTGGCAGTTCTTTCTCTACATGTACACGATGAAGGCGGCGTTCGCGGACGCCTTCGACGCTTCGGACAGGCTGAGCGACGACGAGAAGAAGGCGCTGCACGAGCTCAATCGGCAGTTCTGGGAAGAGGTCGTCGTCATCTATTCATACCGCTCCGAGGTGATCGAGCGTTCGCGCGGTTATGCGCCGCACCCGGACCCGACTTGCGGCTCGTCGTGGCAGGGCTATCCGTATCTGAAGGTCTGGGAGCGCGACGAGGTTACCTTCGACGAGCTTTCGATGCCGTTCATCGAGAAGGGCAAGTCCGACTATGAGCGCGTCGAGGGGAAGGTCGAGCCGCGCCCGTTCCCCGCGGTGAACGGCCAGATCGGCGGCGAGATTCCCTCGGCGGCGAAGACCTGGATCAAGCAGGCGCGCGACATCGACATCTGCGACGAGTGGCTGCGCGTTCCGCTCGGCGCGCGCATGGTGCCGACGCGCTTCAACGGCTGGTGGGCGAGCATCGAGCAGGTGCTGGAGCCGTTGACGCTCTATGCCGAAGGCGGGCAGGCCGACAATGACGGCGCCGCCGCCTCGCTCGCCGCGTTTGATCTGCGCGACTACGCGGTGCGCTTCGCGTTGACGCAAGCCGAATTCCAGCGGCGGCTGAACGGCGAGCCCGGCCAACTGATCGCCCTTCTCGGCAGCGCGCGGCCGGCGTTCGAGGCGCTGCTTTCCGGCCGAGGCGCGGATGCGACGAAGGTCCGGTCGTTCGTCGACATCGCGTCCAAGACCATCGCGCAAGTCGCGGACGCGGGTCTCACTGTCGCCGAGGAGGAACTGCCCGAACTCGCCGGCGCGCGGCCGATTCACCCGCGCTACGCGCCTGTCGATCCGCTGGAGCCGCTGCACTGGCAGGTCGCGAACCCCGAGCGGTACCTGACCAAGATGCGCAAGCTCGGCTACACGCTATGAGCGCGGCGGGCATGGATGAACTGCGCCGGCTCGTGCGCGTCCGCACGCTCGAGCGCTTCGGCGCGATGGACTGGGGTATCGAGGCGCACACCGGCGAGGAGTACGAGCACAGCGACGCGCCGCAGGCGATCCTTCTGCGCCAGCGCAACGCGCTCGCGCCGTTTCTCGCCTTTACTTTCCAGCCGTGGACGCTGTGGGAACTGCACGTCGGCTGCGTTCCGCTCAATGCCCGCGAGGTCAGCATCGGCCTGCATGTCGGCCAGGGAAGTTTCCATTATTTTCGCGGTGAACTCGACCTGCTGGCGCAGGCGCTATGCGCCGAGGTGCGCAAGGTCGATCTCGTCGACGAGGTCCAATGCAACATGCCGCCGATCGACGTGGAAAAGCGCGGCGTCGACTTCGTCGCCGGGAATATCGCGCTGCTGTGCACTTATGCCGCAGCGTCCGCACGCCGGGCTGCCATGGCGGCGCGACGCCATTAGTAAGCAACCGGCCATTGCCTCCATGGCAGGCCGGGCGGCGGGCCTTCTGGCAAACGAGCGGGCGGCGGAGCTTTATCTCGGCCATGTGGCGCCGGACGAGCGGTTTGCCAAGAAAGTGCCTTTCTTTGAGGTGTAGACGTTCGCGCCGACCATGGCCGGAGTGCGCGGTCAACCGGAACAGGGCTTATGGCTGAGAAGTCCAAGACCGTCACGAACGCCTTGCGCGTGCTCAACTGCTTTCCGCGCGCCGACGGCCCCCTGTCCGTCTCCGAGATCGCGCGGCAGGTGGATTTGCCGCGGCAGAACGTCCTGCGCGTGCTGTCGAGCTTGCAGGAGTTCGGTTTCGTCTCGCGCCTCTCGGAGAAGGAGGGTTTCACCATCGGCGTTAAGATGTTCGAGATGGGGATGCTCTATCTGCGCTCGAACCCGCTTGCGCGGTTGTTCACCGACGCGCTCGAGACGTTGACCGAGAGCACGCAGTGTCCCTCTTACGCCGGAATTCTGGATGGCGGCGACGTTCTGTTTCTCAATACGCGCGACGGCACGCAGCCGGTGCAGTTCATATGGAAGGCGGGAGACCGTTTGCCGGCGACGACGACGGCGCTCGGAAAAGCCATTCTCATGCTGATGTCGGACGACGAGATCGACGCGCAGCTCGGGCGGCCGAAGGGCTATCCCCGCCTGACGCCGAAATCGATCCTCACGCGCAAGCAGTTGCAGGCCGACCTCGACGTGGCGAAGAAGCGCGGCTGGGCGCTGGCGCGCGAGGAGAGCCACGCGGGGCTCACCGGCGTCGGTGCGCCGATCATCGATGAGAGCGGCCGGCCGGTCGCGGCGCTGAGCGTGAGCTACCTCGATTATCCGCCCGATCCCAAGCGGATGGAAAAGTTCGCGGCGATCATCCGGCGCACCTGCGCCGAAACTTCCAAGCGCTTGCAGGACGGCCACGTCCTCGGCGCCTACCTCACCGCGAAGCGTTAGCCCGCGAAAGTCAAATCCCTTCGAAAACCAATCGTCGCAGGCATTTTTACGCCTGGCAGGAGGAGTGGAAGAAAGCCGATGAGCCATAGTTACGAGGAAGTTCTGGAAGTCCGCCACTGGACCGACACGCTTTTCAGCCTGCGCACGACGCGGGATCCTTCGTTCCGCTTTCAGTGCGGGCAATTCACCATGATCGGCTTGCCGATCAATGGGCGCCCGCTCATGCGGGCATATAGCTTGGTCAGCGCCGCCTATGACGAAGTTCTGGAGTTTCTCAGCATCAAGGTGCAGGACGGCCCGTTCACCCAGCATCTGCAGCATATCGAGTCGGGCGAGAAGCTGATCGTCGGCAAGAAGGCGACCGGCACGCTCGTGCTCGGGAATCTCTTGCCCGGCCGCAATCTTTATCTGCTCGGTACCGGCACCGGCCTCGCGCCGTTCATGAGCATCATCCGCGATCCGGAAACCTACGAGCGCTTCGAACGCGTGGTGCTGGTGCACGGATGCCGGAAAGTGGACGAGCTCGCTTATTACGAGACGATCACCAAGACCTTGCCCGACGACGAATTCCTCGGTGAGGAGATCCGCGCCAAGCTGACTTATTATCCGACGGTGACGCGCGAGCCGTTCCGCAATCGCGGCCGCATCACGGACCTGATCGCCTCCTCGGCGTTCTTCGAGGAAATCGGGATGAAGGACCTCGACTCGGATTGCGACCGCCTGATGCTGTGCGGCAGCCCGGCAATGGTGAAGGACCTGCACGAATTCCTGGCCGGTTCGGCTTTCGCCGAAGGAAGCGTCAGCCGTCCGGGTCACTACGTGGTCGAGCGGGCGTTCGTCGAACGCTGACCCGGCGGCGGAGGGCGGGTCCCGCGACCTCAATTCGGCCGATAGGTGCTCCGTGCCCGCATATCCCGTCCAAGTGATAGGTACGCCGTCGGCGCGCGCCCGAATTTCGCCGGAAACGCCTTGTCGGCATAATTATTGCTGACAAATGGCAATAAAATTCGCTTGTTGGTGGTCATTCGGACGAGCAGGTTAGGGACGACATAGTCTCCTTTTATCTGCCCGTGCTGGCACCGAGGTGCCGCGATGACTGAAACGTCCGCATTGGAATTTTGGATTCTGCTTATTTGCGCGGCGGCCTACGTGCATTTTCTGCAGCTCTCGATCCGTGACGCGCTCCATAACAAGCCGGCCAACGAGGACAAGGCCGAGCCTGGGACACCGGGCTACGGGCTTTACGCGATCGAAAGCGTCGGACTTCTCTCGACTGAATCAGGCTCCGGTTCCGATGGCGGCGCACCTGAAGAATCCGGGTGGCGCTTCGATGCGCCGACGTTCTTGAACGGCGCTTGGGCCGCTTATGAAAAAATCGTCGAGGCCTATGCGGAAGGCGACATCGCGGCCCTGAAAAGACTGCTGGGCGCCGACGCGTTCGGCGTCTTCGAAGCGGCGATCGCCGAGCGGCGGCGCAAGGGCGAGGAGGTCGAGCTGGCCTTCGTGCGCATCCAGCCGCCGGAAATACTGGAGACCGATACGGACACCGAAACGGCGCAGGTCACCGTTCGTTTCGACAGCGAACTGGTGACGACGACGCGGGCGGCGAACGGCAGGATCGTCAGCGGAGATCCGCACAAAGTGGTGAGTGTCAGGGACATCTGGACGTTCACACGCGACAAGTCGTCGCCGGACCCGACGTGGAAGCTCATCGCGACCAACGCCGAGTAGCGCCTTTACTTCCTTGAGCGGCGCATCCGGAAAGCCGGAACCGCGTGAGGCCGCCGCTCTTTCACGCCGCCCGCCCGTGGCGGCGTCGATCATCTCACGCGCAGATGGATGGGACGGAGTCGATATGTCTTCAGCGGTTGAAACTTCAGGAGGACACGCAGGCGCTCAGGGTCATCCCACGGGTTGGCGGCGCTACGTCTATTCGACGAACCACAAGGACATCGGAACGATGTACTTCGTGTTCTCGATCGTCGCGGGTGTCGTCGGCGGCGTGCTTTCCATTCTCATGCGGATGGAGCTGCAGCATCCGGGCCTGCAGTACTTCTCCGATCCGCACACCTACAACGTGCTGGTGACGTCGCACGGCCTCATCATGATCTTCTTCACGCTGATGCCGGCGCTGATGGGAGGGTTCGGCAACTGGATGGTGCCGCTGATGATCGGCGCGCCGGACATGGCCTTCCCGCGCATGAACAACATTTCGTTCTGGCTGCTGCCGACCTCGTTCGCGCTGCTCATCATCTCCATGTTCGTCGAAGGGGAGCCCGGAGCGAACGGCGCCGGTACCGGCTGGACGCTATATGCGCCGCTTTCGACCTCCGGCCATCCCGGTCCGGCCGTCGATTTCGTGATCCTGTCCATTCACATCGCCGGCGCGTCGTCGATCCTCGGCGCCATCAACTTCATCACCACCATCTTCAACATGCGCGCGCCGGGCATGACCATGCACAAGATGCCGCTGTTCGTGTGGGCGGTTCTTGTCACCGCGTTCCTGCTGCTGCTGTCATTGCCGGTTCTTGCCGGCGCGATCACCATGCTTCTGACCGACCGCAACTTCGGCACGACTTTCTTCTCGGCCGAAGGCGGCGGCGATCCGATCCTGTACCAGCACCTGTTCTGGTTCTTCGGCCACCCGGAAGTCTACATCATGATCCTGCCGGGCTTCGGGATCATCAGCCACGTCGTGTCGACGTTCTCGCGCAAGCCGATCTTCGGCTATCTCGGCATGGTCTACGCGATCGTGGCGATCGGCTTCATCGGCTTCATTGTCTGGGCGCATCACATGTACACGGTCGGCCTGTCCGCCGCGTCGCAGGGCTACTTCGCCGTTGCCAGCATGGTCATCGCGGTGCCGACCGGCATCAAGATATTCTCTTGGATTGCGACGATGTGGGGCGGCTCGATCCGCTTCAAGACGCCGATGCTGTGGGCGGTCGGGTTCATTTTCGTGTTCACGATCGGCGGCGTGACCGGCGTTGTGCTCGCCAATCCGGGCGTCGACCGTTCGTTCCAGGACACCTACTACGTGGTCGCGCACTTCCATTACGTGCTGTCGCTCGGCGCCGTGTTCGCGATCTTCGCCGGTTGGTACTACTGGTTCCCGAAGATCACCGGCTACATGTACTCCGAGAAGTTGGGTTGGCTGCATTTCTGGCTGACGTTCGTCGGCGTCAACCTGGCGTTCTTCCCGATGCACTTCCTCGGCCTTGCCGGCATGCCGCGCCGCTATATCGACTATCCCGATGCCTTCGCCGGCTGGAATCAGGTGTCGTCGATCGGCGCCTATATTTCGGCCGCGGGCCTCGTCGTCTTCCTCGTCGGGATCGCTTATGCGCTGAGCAGGAAGGAAAGGGCGGCGGACAATCCGTGGGGCGTGGGCGCGACCACGCTCGAATGGACGCTGTCGTCTCCGCCGCCGTTCCATCAGTACGAGACGCTGCCGCGCATTTCATAGCGCGACCGCGCCCGCGTGAGCGCTACTTGAACTGCGCCGCTGAAACTTCACGCAAGGCGGCCAGCGCCGCCCCCAAGACGGCTTCGTCGGCGTTGGCGGAATACACCGCGTAGACCGGATACGAGAAGCGCGGCGCATCCGGCACGAGGTGCAGTTGTCCCGAGTCGAGGTGGGGCTGGATAGCGTGCATTCTGAAGTAGCCGGAGCCGCCGGCCGCGAGGACGTAGCTCAGCGCCAGCGGGCCGAGATTGGCGGAAAGGCTTGGCGACGCCTCCGGAAAGCTGATGCCGTGGTGAAGCACGAAATCCGCGCCCCAGTCGACCTGGATATAGCTCGGATCGGCGATCGGCGGCTTGTCCGGATCGGTCGTTGCCAGGACCAGCTCCTCCTCCATGAGGAGGTCGATCTTCAGGCCCGGCTGTTGCTGTGGCGCATACATGATCGCGATGTCGATCAGCCCCGACGCGACTTGATTGATCAGATCGCGCGGAACGTCGACGTGCACCCGCAACGCGATGTCGTGCAGCGCGCGGCGCATCAGGATCACCCAATCGAGCAGCAGCGGCTGCCATAGGCTGACCTCGCTGCCGATCGCGAGCAGCGTGCGATGCCCCGGCGGCACCGCCACCTGATGCCGCGCGCGTTGCCACAACTGCACAAAGGTCGGCGCATAGCGAAGAAACTGCTCACCGGCCGGCGTCAGCGACGCGCCGCCCTTGTTGCGGATGAAAAGAGATCGCCCGAGCTGCTGCTCCAACGCGCGGACGCGTGCGCTGACCGTCGTTTGCCCGACATGCAGCCGCTCGGCCGCGCGCACGAAACTTCCGCTCGAGACGATCTCGAGGAATGTCCTGGCGAGCTCGGTGTCCATAAGCGATCTAGCATCAAAAATGCACTCAACTGTCAATTAAATTAGCTTGTTGGTTTTTCGCGAGGGTGGGATCGTTAGCTTCGAGACTGGTCGCGGCGATTGTGCCGCCGATACCGGTAATTACCCATCGAGAGAGGATGTCGTGGGTCGCGCCAAATCAAAAGCCCCCAGCCATTGGGAAGACTGGTGCGCGTGGCTTCTCGGCATATGGCTGCTGCTGTCGCCATGGGCGCTGCGCTACAGCTACGAGACGGTCGCGACAGGGAACGCGGTGACGGTCGGCACGCTCATCATCGCCGTCGGCCTGGTCACGCTGTCCGCGTTCCGCCGCTGGGAGGAATGGCTCAACATCGCGCTGGGGGCGTGGCTTCTTGTTTCGTCGTGGGTTCTCGGCGTCGTCAGCACGGCGGCCAAGGTCAACTTCGTCATTCTCGGCATCCTCGTCCTGATGTTCGCGTCGCGTGGCGTGCTCGCGCGCTCGAAGGGATATGCCTAGATCGCGATGATTTTGGATCGAGACGATCCAAAGTCATGACCGTGATCGATTCTCATAACTTGGAGCGGGATGCGGGCGGAAAACCGCTCCGCACTTTTCCTCATCCCGCTCCAGCGGAAATATGCCGCGCGTTGCCGGAGCCATGACGGCGGCGATGCGGTTTCGCTTGCCGTCGCGACGGTGTCGGGCCGCCGGTCGCGCTTATCGCTTGAAGTCAGGAGAAGGTCATGTCGGAAGCAATGTATCCGCCAGCGTCACGGGAGCTGGCGCAGAAGCGCCGCGCGCTGGCGCCCGAGGCGGAAGCCGCGTTTCAAGCATTCGGTCAGAAGGTTTTTGCCGAAGGCGCGTTGCCGGCCAAGATGAAACAGATCATAGCGGTCGCGGTGGCGCATGTGACGCAGTGCCCTTACTGCATCAAGGGGCATACCAAAGCCGCGTTGCGCCATGGCGCGACGCGAGAAGAACTCATGGAGGCGATTTGGGTCGCCGCGGAAATGCGCGCCGGCGGCGCCTACGCGCATTCGGTTCTGATGATCGAGGAAGCCGACCGGGCTGCGGCCGGGAAGAGTGCGTGAACGGTTGCATCCGCTTACGCAAGGAAGCAAGGACAGAACCATGACAGCGCATTCGGCCGGGGGGACGGAGCAGGATCTCGAAAGCCTCGGCCGCGCCGTGCTCTTCTCCAATGCCGATGCGATCGTGACCGCCGACAAGGATGGAATTATCCGTTTTTGGAATCCGGGCGCCGCGCGGATTTTCGGCTTCACCAGCGCGGAGGCTGTGGGGCGGTCGCTCGACATCATCATTCCGGAGCGTCTGCGCAAACGTCACTGGGACGGCTACGCGCGCGTCATGGCGGGCGCGAAGAGCCGCTACGGCGATGGCGATCTGCTGGCCGTTCCGGCGATCAAGGCCGACGGCGCTCAGATTTCGATCGAGTTCACGATTATTTCGCTGCATGATGCAGGCGGCGCGCTGAACGGCTTCGCCGCAATCATGCGTGATGTGACGGCGAGGTTCGAGCAGGTGCGCGCGCTGAAGCGGCAGCTTGCCGACGCGGCCAAAGCGACATAGCGATCTACCGCAAGGTGCAGGATGGCGGAACCCTTCTTCACCATCGGCCACTCGACCCGCACCATCGACGAGTTCGTCGGCCTGCTGCGGGAGGCGCAGGTGCGCCGCGTCGTCGATGTCCGCACGGTTCCAAGATCGCGCACCAACCCGCAATACAACCGTGACACGTTGCCGGCCACGCTGTCGCCGTTCCAGATCGGCTACGAGCATATCGCGGCCCTTGGCGGGCTGCGCGGGCATACGTCAGGTGTGCCGCCGGAGACGAACGGGTTCTGGGAAAATCAGAGCTTCCACAATTATGCCGACTACGCCATGACCGAAACGTTTCGCGCCGGCCTCGCCGAGCTGCGGCATGTCGGCCACGAGGAGCGGTGCGTGATCATGTGCGCCGAAGCGGTCTGGTGGCGCTGCCATCGCCGCATCATCGCCGACTATCTGATCGCCGCCGGTGAATCTGTTTTTCATATCATGGGGCCGCGTGCCATCCAGCAGGCCAAACTCACGCCGAGCGCACGCATCATGCCGGACGGTACGCTGAATTACCCGGCCTGAGAGGCCGCGGCCGCTCCTTATGTCGATGCCCGGTGAAATCCGGGCTCCACCCGCTTGCTCTCGTTCTTGACCGCATTTTCCCGACCGGTGTACTGACATCCGAGTCAGCCGGGGCGCGAACGCGGGACCGTTCGCTTATAGCGTTTTCGAGCGAAGTGGATACCGGTTCGCGTGAAGAAAACGCGTCAAAACAAGAACCTAG